>URXH01000018.1 GCA_900551675.1 uncultured bacterium | reverse complement strand
CACTACCATTATCGGGGGGGGGGCTTGTTACGGCTAATTATACAAGAGTCAAAAAAGATTATAATGATAAAGTAAATTTGCATATCAAGTCAATAGTTAATCCCAAAAAGGTTTTGGCTATTTTTAACCCGCATTACGCTATATATAAACATTACAAATGTGGTGTTAATGAGAATTTTGAAACAATTTATGGACCGTTTACAAAGATACATACTTCTCAAAAAATTAGAATAAATCATTACCATTCAAAATCAGTAGAAGAATATATAAAAAAAACTGCTAGAGGTAATGCTGATAATGATAAGAAGCGTATTTACGTGGAAGAATATGTAAATTTTTCTGAATATACTTTTGATTACGCAATACAAAAATATTTACCTGAATTAAAAAAGAGGATGAAGATAAACAAATAATGCAAATAGCTTAAAAATTTTATCAGGAGTAAACTTTGACTATCAAAAATTTTATAAAAAAACATTTAAGAAAGATAATAAAATTTCCGGCATCTAAAAGAGCATATAAACTTTTAAACGGGTTAAAAGGTATAGAAATAGGCGCTTCTGCACAGTGTGATTTTATGCTTGATACAATAAATATTGATGTCTCAAAACACGATTCTCCTGATGATGTTTATAACAGAGAACAAAAAAGATTTGGACACAATGTTAAAAAAGTAGATGTTGTTGCGTCAGGTGATGATTTGCCTTTCGAGGATGAAAGTTTTGATTTCGTGATTTCATCTCATGTTTTAGAACATTTTTTTGACCCTGTTAAAGCGTTAAAAGAATGGTATAGAGTAATAAAACCTGACGGGTATATTTTTATGATAATTCCTCATAAAATGAGAACATTTGACCGGAATAAAAAAAGAACATCTTTACAAGAACTTATTGACCGGCATGAAGGCAGAATTGACTGCGCGGAATTTGGTGCTGACTTTCATCATTCAATATGGATTTTAGAGGATGTTCTGGAATTATGCAGATATTTGAATTTTAATGTAATAGAGTATTATGACAAAGATGATAATGTAGGAAATGGTTTTACAATTATAATACAAAAGAAAGGTAAAAAAGTATGAGAATACTTGTAACAGGCGCAAGCGGGATGCTCGGGCAGGATTTATGCCCGATACTGGAAGATAACGGATATGAGGTTATTGAAACTGATAAAGATACTCTTGATATAACAAATCATGAGCAGGTAAAATCGGTTCTGGAACAAAACAAGCCTGAGATTGTTATTCACTGTGCAGCTTATACAAACGTTGATAAAGCTGAGGAAGATTTGAAAACTGCTGAACTTATCAATGTTACAGGCACTGAAAATATCGCAGAGACTTGTGGAAAATCAGGGATTACTTTAGTGTATATTTCAACTGATTACGTATTTGACGGAACAAAAAATTCACCCTACAGACCTGATGACAGAACAAACCCTGTAAACAATTACGGTATGACAAAGTATGAGGGTGAAGAAGCCGTCAGAAGCCTTTGTGAAAAATATTATATAGCAAGAACTTCATGGCTTTACGGACATCATGGCAGAAATTTTGTTGAGACGATGCTTTCTCTTTCTGATAAACCTGAAATTAAAGTTGTTGATGATCAGATTGGGTGCCCTACGTGGACTGTTGAACTTGCAAACGGTATTGTAAAACTTTTGTCAAAACCGTACGGCACATATCACGTATGCGGTTCAGGCGCGACAAGCTGGTACGGGTTTGCAAGAGAAGTTTTTGTTCAATCCGGCCTTAAAGTAAATCTATTGCCATGCACGACAAATGAATTCCCGCGTCCTGCAAAACGCCCTCAATACAGTGTTATGGAAAATGATGGTATTTGCAGAAACTGGCAGGCGGCACTAAGAGATTACTTGAAATTAAGAACGTGATTCTTTTAAAAATATTGCCTTAAAATTGTTTTTATTTTATTATAATTAAGGGTAAGCTCCTGTTTACCACCTCCGACACAGACTGGTTAAGAGAATTTGACGGAAAGGTGGTGATGAAAGGAAATGATATTCTGTATAACAGAAAAAACGTTATGGCTTATCCTGTTAATAACCATAACGCTTTTACTCATTTTCAAATAGGGAGTTAAGAAAGCTCTAAAGGACTCGTACCCCTTTAGGGCTTTTCCCTATATATTTATTATTTACTATTTTTTATATTTTGTCAAGGGATGCATAAAAATACCTTGCCAAATGTCTGTTTTGCACATATAATTTATATAAAAACAGGAGAATGTATGAAAGGTATAGTATTAGCAGGCGGTTCGGGCACGAGATTGCATCCAAGCACTATTGCGGTTTCAAAACAGCTTTTACCGATTTATGACAAACCGATGATTTATCATCCGATTTCGGTTTTGATGCTTGCGGGCATCAGAGATATTCTTATTATTTCGACTCCCCTTGATTTACCGAATTTTAAAAGGCTTCTTGGAGACGGCAGTCAATTCGGGGTTAATTTTTCGTATAAAGAACAGCCGTCTCCTGACGGGCTTGCGCAGGCATTTATTCTTGGCGAAGAATTTATCGGGAAAGACTGTGTTTGTTTAATTCTTGGCGATAATATTTTTTACGGCGGAGGATTTTCAGGCAAGTTAAAAAAAGTCGTGAAAAATATTGAGAATAGCGGCGGTGCTACGGTTTTCGGATATCCTGTGAAAGACCCGCAAAGGTTTGGTGTAGTGGAATTCGATAATTACGGTAAAGTCCTTTCCATTGAGGAAAAACCGAAAAATCCGAAATCTAATTATGCGGTTACGGGGTTATATTTTTATGATAATAACGTTGTCGAGCATGCAAAAAATTTAAAACCTTCTTCGCGCGGAGAACTGGAGATTACTGATTTGAATAATATATATCTGCAGAAAGATAAGTTAAATGTTGAACTTCTCGGACGCGGTTTTGCTTGGCTTGATACCGGAACTCATCAATCGCTTTTACAGGCAGGCCAGTTTGTAAGAACTGTTGAAGAAAATCAGGGCATAAAGATTGCCTGTCTTGAAGAAGTTGCTTATCGCATGGGATTTGTAACAAAAGAAGATTTGCTTATTAGGCTTGACAGTTTTAAGAATAATGAATATTCTGATTATGTAAGAAATATTTTAAATAAAGCGGGAGTATTATTATGAAGAATTTATTAAGAAATATTAATCGGGGGGGGGGCATTCCCAGCTGACAGAGGGCAAGAGGTCTGGATGTCAGCCAATATTAAAGATACTAAGATACTATGGCACTAAGGAAGTAGAAAGTATTATAAAAAAATTTTTCTCCTTTCCCGACGAGGGAGTAAGCGCATGTCATTCTGACGTTCAGCATGACGCTAATTCCACGAAACGAACTTATTCACTTAAAAAACAAGCCGCTTTCACTCTGGCCGAAGTTTTGATAACATTAGGAATTATTGGAGTTGTTGCTGCATTAACTATGCCTGCCTTAATTCAGGAACACAGAGAAAAGGCTACAGTTGCAAAATTAAAAAAAGTTTATTCAACGCTTAATAATGCTTTTATATTGAGCATTAATGAATACGGCGACCTGAGCGGCTGGGGTATTACATCTGGAGATATAGATAATAAAGGTGCTGATATTATTGCAAAACGTCTCAAAGAATTCATGATTTCTGCAAAAGACTGCAATTCTGACGGCGGATGCTTTGGAGAGAATGCTTATAAAACTCTTGGTACAGTTTCTGAAAGGTTTTCGGGCGGTTCAAACAATTTTTCAACTTTTATTTTATCAGACGGCACATCAATAGGTATCTGGGGAACAGGCGGGCCAAAAGTTTACGGTTCAATTATAGTTGATATAAACGGAAAACAAAGACCTAATACTGTAGGTAAAGATGCATTCTGGTTTGAAATCACCGAAAATTCAATTGTACCATACGGAACTAAAGGAAGGACAGGTTCATATACTTTTGAAAATTGTATAAATCCGGTTAGCGCATATTACACATCACGCGGTTGCACTGCATGGGTTATATTTAATGAAAATATGGATTATCTGCATTGCAAAGATTTAAGCTGGGAAGGCAAAACTAAATGTAATTAATATATTGTCATGAAAATTATTTTCACCTATAATTTTAACAGATATGTGAGGGAAATCTCCGGTAAAAATCTTAGAAATTTGACAGATACTGTCAGGGAGGGTGAAAATGCATATAGAACATATAAAAAAAGTTGATCCTGTTGTAGCAGAGCAGATAGAAAAAGAATTTGAACGCCAGCAGAATACAATTGAGCTTATTGCAAGTGAAAATATAACATCGGAAGCTGTTATGGAAGCATGCGGCAGTGTTCTGACAAATAAATATGCCGAAGGCAAACCGCATAAACGTTTTTATAACGGGTGTGATCATGTTGACGTTATAGAAGAAATTGCACAAAAAAGAGCATGCGAACTTTTCCATATGGATCATGCAAATGTTCAGCCCCACAGCGGAGCACAGGCAAATATGGCTGTATTTATGGCTGTTTTAAAACCCGGTGATAGGGTTCTTGGCATGGATTTGTCAAACGGCGGGCATCTTTCTCATGGTTCGCCTGTTAATTTTTCAGGCTTATACTTTGATGTAAAAAGTTACGGTGTAGATGAGTACGGAAATATTGATTACGAAAATGTCCGCAAAATGGCGCTTGAGCATAAGCCAAAACTTATTATATGCGGGGCAAGCAATTATTCTAAAATTATTGATTTTAAAAAGTTTAGAGAAATCGCAGATGAAGCAGGAGCATACCTGTTAGCTGATATTGCGCATATTGCAGGGCTTGTTGCCGCAGGCTTGCACCCTTCGCCTGCAGGTTATGCACAGTTTGTAACAACAACAACGCATAAATCTTTAAGAGGCCCGAGAGGCGGAATTATAATGTGCGACGCGGAATTCGCTCAGATTATTGATAAGGCTGTTTTCCCCGGGATGCAGGGCGGTCCTCTTGAACATATTATTGCAGGAAAAGCTGTTGCGCTTCTTGAAGCTTCAAAACCTGAATTTAAAGCTTATGCAGAACAGATTTTGAAAAACGCAAAAGCTTTAGCACAGGGTTTGATGGATGAAGGCATGGATATTGTAGGCGGAATGACAGAAAACCATTTAATGACACTGGATTTGAGAAAAACGGGCAAGACAGGAAAAGATATGGCGAATGTGCTTGAACGTGTGGGTATTACCGCAAACAAAAATACCGTTCCGAATGATCCGCAGAGCCCCTTTGTTACAAGCGGTATAAGATTAGGTGTTCCTGCTGTTACAACCAGAGGCTTTAAAGAAGATGATATGACAGAAGTTGCAAAAATTATTGCATCTGCAATATTTTCGTCAGATAATGAATTGGGCTTACAAAATTTAAGAGAACGTTCTCTCAAACTTTGTAAAAAATACCCGATATACAAAAACTAGAAGCCCGGATGGCAGGATGTCTGGAAGGCAGGCTGTTATCGAAAATAAATATTTTGAGTGAAACTAGCTTGACCTCCTGACATCCGTACTTCTGACCTTCTAATTAAAAGGATTAATCTAAATGCTTATAAAACTTACACATGCACATATAATCGGAACAGTAATTGCATATCTTATAGGGGTATGTCTTGTACCTCTTGTAATCAGTTTTTCTAAGAAAGAGGGACTTGTTGATGTCCCGAATGAAAGGAAAATTCATACCAAACCTATATCTAGAATCGGCGGGGTTGCGATATGGGCAAGTACAATGCTTACTTTTTTATGCCTTGTGTTTATGAGTTATTACCCTTCCGGAAATCTGCTTTCCGGAATTTTGCTCGGCGGTTCTTTAATGTTTCTTCTCGGGCTTGTTGATGATATTTACAATCTCGATGCAAAATTTAAACTGTTTTTACAGGTTGCTATTGCAACGCTTGTATATCTTCTTGGTATTCAGATAAATAATCTCCCTTTTATTGGAAATATCGGAATTTTTTCTTACCCCATAACTTTGTTATGGATTGTCGGTATTGCAAATGCTTTCAATTTTATAGACGGTGTGGATGGGCTTGCAGGTTCGGTTGTTACGGTTAATGCCGTTACTCTTGCTATAATTGCGGTTGCAATGACACCGCCTAATCATATAAGCGCACTTATCGGGTTTATTCTTGCAGGTTCCATGCTGGCATTTCTTACATATAACTTTAATCCTGCAAAGATTTTTATGGGGGACAGCGGGGCTTTATTTTCAGGCTTTCTTCTTGCAGCAATTTCTATAACAGGTGTTATGAAAGCTGCTACTCTTGCAATTTTACTGCCGTTTTTGGTTCTGGCTGTTCCTATTATGGATATTACATTTTCTTCTCTCAGAAGAATTGCAAAAGGCAAATCTCCGTTTGTAGCTGATGCGGAACACATTCATCATAAATTGCTCCACGCGGGATTTTCGCAGAAAAAGACCGTTATGATTTTGACATCCGTTGCTATCATCGCAGGTGCTTTAGCTTCGTTATTTATGGGCTCTGCTACAATAAAACATTACTTTATGTATATAATAGCAGTAGTTTTTATAATGTTGTTACTAAACTTCATTAAGGTCTTGACAAAAAAATAATTATATGCTATCATTCCAAATGGATTTAATTACTCAGTTTTGAGCCGATGTCGTTTTTGCACGGGATGAGAGTTCAAAATATTTAAGTGTAAATCTGCCATATTACGTATTCTCAAAGTTGAGCATAAACTAAATACTCAGCCGAATGTGTGAATACTATTACGTGTATTAGTTAAGTAAAGGTTTATTAGCTATGACAGTAAGTGCAGTAGGACAAAATGAAAATTCAAAACTCTATACGGTAGTTAAAACTACAGCTGTTGGTGCGGCTTTAGGGTATGCATCCAAGTATATGCTTCCTGTAACAAAACAGGAAGATACTATCAGTAAACGTACTATGATTAATTACTGCCGTAAAGTTACAAACAAGGCAAAAGTTGCCGAAATTAAAGCAGAGGGTGTAAAATCCCGTGCGCAGGATGTGTTTGTAAAGATGATAGAATCTAAAGATAAAGATGCTTTTGCTCCTAAATATATTGCGGCTAAAGTAAAGGCTCTGGGCGGTGAAAATTCTGCTTACGGCAAAGAGTTTCGTGCTATTATAAGAGATGTGAACGATTTGTCTAAGAATTTAACCAGAAGATTTGCAAAATCATATCATCACATGTTAAAAGATATCAGACCTTCCGCTCCGTTTATTGTTGCAGGAGCCGGTGTAGGGTTCTTTGCAGGATTTGCACATAATGTCATGAAAACTGACTTTTATGCATAAATTTTATATTTTTTCACCAAAAAAATATAGGCTGAATTTTTATAATTCAGCCATTTTTTTATTTGTGATTGCTAACATTACATGTAACAAAATGTAAAGATGAATTTAAAAAGGCGGAAACCCTTGATATAATCCTCATAGGATAGGATAGGATAGGATGTATTACGCCTCTGTCAATAATTTTTGCCTGAATGTTTTTATAAAAGATTAAGGGAAATCGATTTTCAAGGATAGGGAAAAGTTAAAGAAAGGAAAATTATTATGTTAAAAGTTTCAATGTTACAATCAGGCATTAGAGGATTTGCAAACGCTGTTAAAAGAGCAGCTGTTAAAGATAAAGGATTTGCCGAAGAACTCGTATATATACACGGTCTCAGATCGGATATTACTCCAAATTCATTGAGAAAGATTGGTCTAACAGAAGATATTTTTGGCAACGGCGGTAAATTGACTAAAGAAGGACAAAAGGAAGTTAGAAGAATAATCAAGGAACTTGACTTGCCGAAAAATGCCACTTGGGAAGATGCTTTTGCTGCAATCAGACGTTATAAAGAAAATTTACCGAAAATCCCAAAACTGGAAATACCAAAACTCAAAGAAGAATTCAATATTGAAGAGTTCAAGAATCTAAAGCTTAAACCGTCAGAGTTGGAGATCCCTAGGCCAAGTATGAAAGAGATTGAGGGGTTTATGAAGAAATATCATCTAAATATTGATGTATAAAAGATAATTAAAGCCGGCTTCATCAGCCGGCTTTAATTTTTGTTATTTCCACCCGTGCCCTCCCGATTTTAGGAGGGAGAATCCATACTCTTGCCCTCAGAGCTTCTGTTTTTTATACGAAGCCCCTCTCTCTAACTCTCTCCCCCAAGGGGCAAGAGAACCAAATATAAGATTAATAGGTCGGGTTTAACCCGACCTATTTTAAATATGACATACGGCTAGGCTCCTTCGGCAACAACTGTTGCAATCAGTTCTCCGTAACTGTTCATTGAGCCGTCAGTTTCTTCTACTACGTAAGAATAACCTTCTTTGCCTTCTACGGCTTTTTCTGCTTTTTGCAGTGCTTCATCGTAATCTTTTGTTTCTGCTACTAATGTTTTTGAAAATTCAGAATGATTTTTTAATGTGTAAACGTGATACATTTTTTTATCCTTTCCAGTAAAGTGAAGAATTAACAATGTTGGAATTACCCTTCACGTTTCACTCTTCACGCTTCACTTTTTCTATTTTTTCTTTTAATTCAATAACTTCATATTTGAGTCTGTTAAGCTCGCATCTGACAGGGTCAGGAATTCTGTTGTGCATAAGAACTCCGTTTTCATCTTTGATTTTTCTTCTGACAATTCTTCCGGGGACACCGACTACTGTTGAATATTCAGGTACATCTTCCACAACAACAGAGCCTGCACCTACTCTTACATAATCGCCTAACGTTATATTGCCGAGAACTTTTGCTCCCGCACCGACTATTACTCCATGACCGAGTGTCGGGTGGCGTTTACCGTGTTCTTTGCCTGTTCCGCCTAAGGTTACCTGCTGATAAATCAGAACATCATCTCCGATTTCTGTTGTTGCGCCGATTACAACGCCTTCGCCATGGTCTATAAAGAATCTTCTGCCGATTTTTGCCGCAGGGTGAATTTCAATGCCTGTTATAATCCTTGTTATATAAGATATTATGCGCGGGATTAGGGGAATATGCCATTTATATAGCCTGTGTGCAAAGCGGTAGGCAATCAGTGCGTGAAGTCCAGGGTAGCAAAGAATTACCTCAAGCAGATTTTCTGCGGCAGGATCTTTGTCGTAGATTACCTGAATATCTTCTTTTACTTTTTTTATTCCGCGTTTGAGTATTTTAAACATAATTTGTTGACCTTTTGTTTGAAGTGTATATGTTAAATGAAGTTAATAGGTGAATATGTTAATAGGTCGATATCCGAAATGTATTAATTAAATACTTGCCGGTACAACTTCTGTAAAGAACTTATTCACTCATTTACTTATTAACCTGCTCACTTTCAGATTAATTTTGCAAATTTACGTTTACCTGCCTGCAATACTACACTTTCTGCAAAGCTTAGTACATAAGCCGTATCGGTAATTTTTTTACCGTCAAGTTTGACGCCGCCGCCTTGAATTAAGCGTTTTGCTTCCCCTTTGCTTGAAGTAAATTTTAATTCCACAAGAATATCCAGAATTCCTTTACCGTTCATTCCTGAAACTTCTGCTATATCATCAGGAATTCCTTTATTAGAAACTACATTTACAAATGCGTCCTGTCCTCGTTTGGCGCCTTCTTCTCCATGGTATTCCGCTGTAATTGTATATGCAAGCTTCATTTTTATATCGCGCGGGTTCACCGAACCTTCTGCGATTTGTTTATCAATTGTTTCAAGTTCTTCTTTGGTAGCATCTGTCAGGAGGCTGAAATATCTTGAAATCATATTATCAGGAATACTCATTAACTTGCCGAACATATCAACTTCGCTGTCCGTGAGAGAAATGCAGTGTTCGGGATAAGTTTTTGACATTTTTACAACCCCGTCAGTACCTTCAAGGAGCGGTAACAGCATCACAAGCTGCGGATATTTTTTGCCGTAAGCAGCCTGAATATCGCGTCCAAGAAGGGTATTAAATCTCTGATCAGTTCCGCCGAGTTCAATATCTGAATCAATTTCAACGGAATCATAAGCCTGCATCAAAGGATAGAAAAATTCATGAATTGCGATGGGTTTGCCTTCTGCGTAGCGTTTTGCAAAGTCATCGCGTGTCATCATCTGTGCAACCGTAACCTGCGATGCAAGTTTTAACAAATCCGTAAAATTCATTTTATGCAGCCAGTCAGCATTATTAACAACTTCAGCTTGAGAAACATCAAGAACCTTTGACATTTGTTCAAAATAAGTTTTTGCATTTGCTTCAACCTGTTCTTTGGTTAATGCAGGACGGGTTTCAGACTTGCCTGACGGATCACCGACCATTGCAGTTGCTCCGCCGACAATCAGGACAATTTTATGTCCGAGATTTTGAAATTCTTTTAATTTCCTCATTACAACAGTATGGCCAAGATGCAAATCAGGACGCGTTGGATCCATTCCGAGTTTTATTCTTAAAGGTGTATTTTTATCATGTGAATATTGCAGTTTTGCAGCTAATTCTTCAATTCCGCCCGGCAAAACTTCTGCATTGCGTGTTAAATGCTTTGCCTGTTCTATAAATTCCTCTCTTATTTCTGCCATTATTTTTCTCCGATTATTAACTTCTGTAAATTTATTATATCACGCGCAAAAAAATTTTTTACGAGTTTTATATCAGCTATGGACAAGATTAGTAACATAAATTTTACAGGTATTTCAAACATAGGATTTATTAATTTCAGGCGGGAACCGGGTGCTAAAGGCGCTTTATCAAGAAGTCTGTCTATGGTATTGCGTGATGATGTTAAAGGTAAGGATTTGTCCGAATATAAACTGGTTCTTCGTAAAATTACGGACTCTCCATCAGATTATCATTTTGACCCTGACAGCCCGAATGTTTTAAATGTTGAATGTTACAGCGACAGGAACGGTGATGTACTCATGCTTAACGGTAATGTAATTGAGCCTGATACTAATACTATGCCTGTATTTTCATATATCGCAAAACTTACAAGAAAAATTGCAAATATGCCCAAAAAAGATATGGTTGTGAATAATGACTATGTAAATTATGAAGCGCAGACAAATCTTATTTATGGCAGTAAAATAGCTGTGAATGGGGATTCGCCGCAACAAAAATTTGAATTTTTAGGCGGATTTTTTAATAAAGACGATGCAAAATACGGAGCAGAACAGACCAATAATTTTATTCAAAAAATTATGGGTAAATATTTTGATGTTTAATAAATAAAAAACCGATTCTAAAAGAACCGGTTTTTTGATTTTTTTACTGTGAGATGTTTGTTAATTCGTTCCGTAATGCTGTAATTTGGTTATTATAGTATTCAAGCCAAGTTGTATCTTCATTCTTTAGTGAAGGTTCTGCTAGTGCGCGTATCCTTTTTTTGTCAAGTTCTTCTAATTGAGTTTTTATTTCCTCTTTTCTTATAGCGTTTTGAATACTTAACTGTTTTATTTCCGCTTCTTCTGCTGATAATTTTTTCCATATACCGTTTTCTTGTGCATATTCTGTTTCATTAACAGCAATGACCTGCCCTTCGAAAAGAATTATTCTTTTCCCTAAACTTTGCTGAGATAATAATTCAGTCCAATATTCATCTGTTAATTCTATTGCATTCTCAAAATTTTTTTCATAAAATCCGTAATCTTTATTATTTTTAGTTCCATAATATTTCATCTTTTAACCTCCTTTAGTATCCGATAGCTATCCAGTTAACGCTGTTGCATACACCGGCACTGCCGAGTGTAAATCCTGTAAGACTCTGTGAGTCTATGCCTGTATCGGTTCTTTCATAATGCCCTGCCCAACCGTTTTTACAGCATGATACACATGCCACAGTGCCGAATGCTATCGGGTATGTTACAATTGCACCGGTCTGCCAGCCCCATTGCAATGTTACTCCGTCGGGAAACCGTAAATATCCAGGATTAGATGTTTGAAAAATTCCTGTAATTGAGTACCAGCCTGTCCAGGCAGAGTTTATAAAATTTCTGGTAAATATCTCAGAATTATCAGCCGTACCAAACCATATTTGTTTAATGAGCGATGCGCTGTCGCCCGTTACAATAAGCGTTCCTGAATTACCGTTCGGAATATTATAAGGTTTGTATACTTCGGAAAAAATATATGTACCTTTAGTTTTATAATTATTTAGATCGGTTCCTGAATCTGTAACTGTGTGTTCATTGACAAGTTCTGTTTTATCAGCTTTTGTTTCAAGTGTTTCATTTAATTCTTCAATATCTCCGGCTGCAGTTAATCTGTTCGCTTCTATGACATCGGCAAGAGCTATAAAGTTCGCATTTACCTCTCCTGCTTTGGCTTTTGTCCCGGGGATAAAAGAGTAAGGTATCATTGAATCAGCCATAAATTTCCTTTCTGACTAATTTAATGAAAAATGTTATTTAAAATGCGTTTGAATAATCAATTATAACACGTGTTTGCAAAAATCGTCAATCTTGTGCTAAAATCACTTTATGGCAATCGGTGTTGATATTGAAGATATTGAAAGATTTAAAGGAAAATCCGAAGATTTTCTGCACAGAGTTTTTACACCCTTGGAGCTCGAATATTGTTTACAATTTTCAAAACCAGAGAGTCATCTGGCAGCCCGTTTTTGTGCAAAAGAAGCTGTAGTAAAAGCTTTGACAGCCCTTGATATCGAAAATGTGCCTTATAATAAAATAGAAGTTTTCCATAATGAAAAACAATACCCTCAAATTCGAATTTTAAAACAAATTGAAAAGAACATTGTTTTTCAAGTTAGTCTTTCTCATGACAGAACAAAGGCACTAGCTTTTGTTACGGCTGAAGAACAATAGCTTTGCTTTTTTTGTATGAGCCTAAAAATCTTATATAAGTCGTTTTTTCTTTAATTTTTTGTATTGTATTCATAATTTTGGGTTCATGTATATGTCCGTCAAAGTTTACTATGAATATATATTCTCCGAATTTGTTTTTTGAAGGACGCGACGCGATATAGGAAAGATTGATGTGGTTTTGCATAAATATTTCAAGGACATTCAAAAGCGCACCCGGTTTGTTTTCTGTAGAAAATGCCATTGACGTTTTGTCATGTCCTGTTTCTTCGGTTTCAAAATCGCCAATAAGGACAAATCTTGTCTGGTTTGTTTTATCATCGTTTATGTTTTCTTTGAGAATATTCAAATTATAAGTTTCTGCTGTTTTTTTGCTTCCGATTGCTCCATAGGTAAGATTATAATTCTGCAGGCTTCTTGCAGCTTCTGCAGTGCTTGCAGCTTCTATGATGTTAACGTTAAACGGAAGTTCATTGTGTATAAAATCCTGACACTGTGCAAGCGCCTGAGGATGCGAAATTACTCCCGTAATTGATGAAAATTCTGTTGTTCTTGCTAAAAGACAGTGGTTTATCGGGAGGTAACATTCCGATAAAATTTTTATATTCGGATTTTTTGTAACCATAAGATTGTCCATTGATTCTCTTACAGCGCCTTCAATTGAATTTTCAACGGCAAGAACGCCGAGTGAATCAGGGGTATCATCAACATATTCCACAACCTGTCTGATTGTCTGCAGGGGAGTCGGGTATGCGCTTATGTTAAATCGTTTGCAAAATTCATCTTTTGCCATTTCGGTAAATGAAGCTTGAGGTCCTAAATATGCTATTGTTTTAACAGTTTCTAAATTTAACATTTGCGATTACTCCTTATTTCTAATATTATTATAACAGAAGAAAATAGCGAGGCAATACAAATGAGTAATATAAAATTCGGTACTGACGGCTGGAGAGCTGTTGTTGGAAAAGATTTTAACGAAGAAAATGTAAGAACGGTTACAAAGGCAATAGGGAAATATATTTTTGACAATTTTGGATTGGGAAAAAAGATTATTATAGGATACGATCCGCGATATAAAGCTTTAGACTTTGCACAGCAGACTGCAGAGCAGTTAGCGGAATACGGCTTTGAGGTTTTGTTATCGGATAAGGTTGTTCCGACTCCTGTTTTAGCATATAATGCAAAACATTTGAATGCCTGTGCAGTTATGTTTACAGCTTCTCACAATCCGCCTGAATATCTAGGGATAAAATTTATTCCCGATTACGCAGGTCCTGCAACATCTGATATTACGGATGAACTTATGTATAATCTTGCTGTGCCGTTTAAAAATCAGGAAGCAGGCGGGCATGTTATTAAATATAATTTTGCGCCGGATTATTTTGCACACCTTGAAAAACTTATTGATTTTGGAAAAATTAAAAGTTTCGATAAAAATATAATTTTTGATGGCCTTTATGCCGCAAGCATCGGTTATTTTGATAAACTTTTAGATATTCACGGCATAAAATATGACAGCCTTCACATGTTCCATGATGTGAACTTTGGCGGCGGAATGCCTGAACCCAAGCCCAAATATTTAAAAGAATTGATTGAAAAAGTTAAGTCAGCTACAAATTCTGTTGGTTTTGCAAATGACGGCGACTCTGACAGGTTCGGCGTAATAAATGAAAACGGAGAATATGTCTCACCGAACGAAATTATCGCAATTCTTTTAATCCATCTAATCAGACATAAAGGGCTAAAAGGTACGCTTGTAAAAACTGTAGGTGCAAGTCTTTTACTAAATAAAACTGCTGAAAAACTCGGTGTTGAAGTTATTGAAACGGCTGTCGGATTTAAACATGTCGGGGAAGCAATGCGCAGATTTAATCCCGTCATAGGCGGAGAAGAATCCGGCGGTTTAAGTATTCAGGGACATATTCCGGAAAAAGACGGAATTCTTGCAAATCTTCTTATACTCGAGGCTATGGCTTATGAGAACAAATCACTTGTTGAATTTCAAAAAAATCTGTATGATTTTGTCGGTTGCAGATTCTACAACGACCGGATTGACAGACGTCTTGAAAATTTTGACGAAATAAGACCGCTTCTTGAAGAGTATAAAAACAAAAAATCAATCGGCGGTTTGAATGTTAAAAATATTGATACAAAAGACGGTGTAAAACTTTACTTTGACGATAATACAAGCTGGATGCTTGTACGCCCAAGCGGAACCGAGCCGCTTTTGAGAATTTACTTCGAAAGCGACAGTCCGCTAAAACTCGACAAACTTAGAAAAACAATCTAAAAAAAGATGCCAGCGGGAAGCGTGGATCTATATAAGTGCTCCTGTTTAATCTGTTTGCGGCATTTGAGAGAAATTGAAATTTTTTGTTTTCATCAAGAGCGTCTTTGCAAAATTCATGAAGATCTATGTCTTTATACTTGTTTTCATGAACTTCTGTTCTTTTTTTCTGGGCATTTATTTGATTTTTTATTGTTTCAAATTCGTTATTATCAAGGAAAATACCTCCGCAGTTGTTACAGGTATCAATTTGTATCCCGAACGATTTTGTTTTTACCATTGGCGTTTTACAGGCAGGGCAGATCCTTGTTTTAGATTCATCAACTGGCATGAAGTTTTTGCCTTCTATAAGCTGTTTTAACTCCCATACCTCATTGATGGATGAAGTGCACTGCTGAAATTCTCTGGAATCAAAAAAGATTCCTCCGCAGTTGTTTGAACATACATCAAGGTTTATACCTTTATCTGTTATAAATACTTTTGTCATTTCCTCCCCGCATGCGGGACACGTTAATATATCTGTGCTGTCAGCCATATTAATACCCCAAAAATAATTTATCCAGTGCTTTTAAAAATCGTGAACGCTTTGCAAGATTTATATTATGCTGCATCTCCAGTGCATCAATTTTTGCACCTGTTTCATTGTAGGTTGAGGCTAGAAAATCTTGTTTTCTGTCTTCTTCTGTTGCATACTGTTCGCGCATTTTTGTCAGTTCACCGTGGTCAAAAAATTTTGAACCGCAGTTGTAGCATTCATCTATTGTAATCTCATGTTTAATGCTTACATGATTTTTTACCATATTGTTGCCGCAGACAGGACAAACTCTTGTAATGCTTTCATCTGTTTTTTCAAAAGTTTTGCCTTCAATTGCCTGTTTCAATTCGTCAATATTTTCCGACTGTTCATCAAAGTGTTTCAATTCCTGTCCGTCAAAAAATATACCTCCGCAGCCGTCTAAACAAACATCAAGGCTTGTTCCGCTTTCCTTCATGTAAACTTTATGCATTGCTTTTCCACAGGCTGGACAGGTAATCATTTCTATGGTATCGCTCATTTTTATCTCCTTTGTTTAGAAGGTAGGAAGATAAGAAGGTAAGAAGATAGGCTGTTATTGTTCAAAAATTTTTTTTGAACATTTTTATCGGCTTATCTTCCAATCTTCATACCCTCCTATCTTCTGGTTTATTTTACTTCTGCATTTTCAGACAAATTTTTCAAAATGGTGTAAGAAGCATCCCAGCCGTTGAGTCCGCCTGTTGCTTTATATTTGGCAATTTGTTTTGCTCTTTCTTGTTTTAATTTTGCCTGTTCTTTTTCCCATTTCTTAAGTTTCTTTTCGCTGGAATTTCTTTCATCAAGTGTCGGCTGAATGTAAGCTGTGAAATTTCTGTATTCCTGACATCCGTATCCTGCTTTTACTTTGGAAGGATAGTTGTATGCAAGATAGTCATAGATGTACATTGTGCGTTTAAAATTATTAGGCTGGCTCTTTAACAAGTCCATTGTAGAGCCTGGCATTTTACCTAATACAACAATCATTGCAAGCGGGTTGTAACCTGCCTGAATCATTAAATCAACACCTGTTATATCCGCATTCATCTGATCTTTTTCTGACATGTTATTCAGCGTAAGTTCATTTGCCGCAAGTGCTGTGGTTTCAAGTGATGTGTCTATAAAACTTCCTGCAATTGCGCTTGTAATATTAGAAACTAGTTTCTTTTTAGATGCATTTGCATTTATCAGCGCGCCGAGTTCCTGAGAAATAACTGCGGCTACTTCGTTGTCGTTTCCTGTATAATTAAGATTAGTTTTACTGATATAAAGTTCATTATTCGCATTTGAAGTGCTGTTTGCAACTTCTGTTTCGGTTACGACAAATTTAGTCTCGGAAGGCAGGCTGTTTTTTGTCAAAACCTGTTTACCTACTGTCGGAACTCTGTCTACAGCGCTCCATGTTGCCGAAAGTGATGGAGCTGCAAGTGATGCTGCTAAAAATAACGATAGAATAATCTTTTTCATTTTTTTTCATCCTTTCTGTCAAATTTCGTTTGACTTATTAGATTTTTGGCATATTACATCAAAACTGCCTACTGATACTGCCTATCTTCCAATCTTCTTACCCTCTTATCTTCTTATTGTTCTCTGTTTCATCTAATCAGTAAATCTGTATTTGATAAGTGCAATAATTGCATGGAATCCGTCTTTCCACGTGATTTTTTTACCCTCGGAAAATTCTCTTCCGTAATAAGAAATCGGAAGTTCATACAATCTTGCACCTCTTTTTAAAACTTTTGCCGTAATTTCAGGTTCAAAGTCAAAACGGTTTGATTTAATTTCAATTCCTTTAATAAAATCAGCTTTAAAAGCTTTATAGCATGTTTCCATATCGGTTAATGTAGAACCGTAAAGAATATTTGTCAAAAGCGATAAAAATTTGTTGCCCAAAAGATGATGGAACATAAATGATCTTGAAGGTTTACCGCCTGAAAGCCTTGAACCATAGCAAACATCGGCTTTCCCGTCAATAATTAGTTTTATTAGAGGCTCGTAATCAACAGGATCATATTCAAGGTCAGCATCCTGAATTATTATAATATCGCCTGATGCTTCTTTGAAACCTGTCCTTAATGCTGCGCCTTTACCTTGATTATATTCATGATACAAAACTTTGTACGGATATTTTGAATATAAATCTTTTGTTCCGTCTGTTGAATAATCGTCTATCAGTATTATTTCTTTTTCAAGTCCGCAAAATGACGCTTTTTCAACCTTTTCAATTATTTTATCCAGAGTGTTTACTTCGTTATAAACGGGAATTAATATTGTAATTTTTTCCATATAAGCTCCATTCTAATAAAAAGTATTTGTAATCTTTATAAAAATATTGTACAATAAAAACATAGAGTTGTAAAAAGTGTTTAACAAATATTTATAAGGGTTAAGAATAAAATGATGATTGAGTGTGATACAGAAATAATAAGAAAAGGACTGGCACTGCTGGCAGAAAAAGCGTATGATGAAGCATTAAATACTTTTGAAGAGGCTAGAAATTTTTACGGAACAAAAAGCGCATCAGGTTATCTGTCTGTGAGTTTAAGCCTTTTCGGACTTGCATTATATTTAAAAGATAAAAGCAGGTACGAAGAAGTATTAAGAATTTTAAATGATGCCCGGTTTATGGCGGAAAATTCGAAAAGCGATACCGGAAAAATCGTTAATGAATATGCCAAAGGTACTGTAGCTTTTGGCGAAGGCTTGAAAGATACCGCTTTAATGTATTTTGAACATGCAAAAAATATCGCAATGATAGCGGGTGATGAATTTTCAATTATAGGTTATACTCTTACAAGAATTAAAGAAATAAAAAGTGATGAAGATTTTACCCTTCCTGTTAAAAGCGATCCGCTTGTTTCCCTTGTAAAAATCGGCAGATCTATCAGCGCCGTAACTGATATTGATATTTTGCTGAAAGTTATAGCGGAAGAAACAAAAATTGCTATTCAAGCAGACAGATGTACGGTTTTTATGTATGATAAAGAGAAAAATGAACTCTGGAGCAAAGTCGCACTGGGGCTTGACAGTCAGGAGATACGTTTTCCTGCTGATAAAGGGCTTGCAGGTTACGTTGTAAAAACAGGCGAGCCGTTAAATATCCCCGATGCATACAGCGATCCGCGTTTTAATCCTGATATTGATAAAGAAACAGGCTATAGAACAAAGACAATACTTTGTATGCCGATTAAAAACAATAATAAAGAAATTATCGGTGCATTCCAGGTATTGAATAAATTGGGCGGGGTATTTACAAAAGGTGATGAAGATCTGCTTGCTGCAATAGGCGGAAGTGCATCTATTGCTCTTGAAAATGCACAGTTATTTGAACAGCAGAAAGAGCTTTACAAAGAACAAAAGATTTTGTTTGAAAGTTTTATAGACACCCTTGCAAAATCTATAGATGCCCGCGACAAAATTACTGCAGGGCATTCAAGCCGTGTAAAGCTTTATTCAATGCTTCTTGTTGATGAACTCGGCTGTGATGAGAATTTTAAAGAACTTGTTGAAAAAGCCGCAATTCTTCATGATATTGGAAAAATCGGGATACGTGATTCTGTTCTTCAAAAAGAAGGCAAGCTGACAGATGATGAATACAAACATATTCAGGAACATGTAAGAATAACTCATGATATTTTAGAGAAAATTCATACTTCTGAAAATTTTAAAATTATAACGGAAATTGCCTGCTCGCATCATGAAAAATATGACGGTTCAGGATATTACAGGCACCTTGCAGGTGATGATATCCCGTACGGCGGACGAATTCTTGCTGTGGCGGATGTATTTGATGCGATTACATCACGGCGTCATTACCGTGATAAAATGCCTATTCAAAATGTTATTGATATTCTTATATCAGGTAAGAATAAGCATTTTGACGGCAATCTTGTTGACGCGTTTTTGAAAATTTCTCTGGATAAAATTGTACGTGTATTTTTGACGGAAAATCATCACAGTCTGACAGATGAAGACGCAGTAACTTTGAGCAGATATAATCTGCTGGATATTTACAATTTTATAACAGGTGAAAATGTATCTGATGAAAATAGACATATTGCAGAATTGTTTAATTTCTATTATTCTGGAAATGTAGATAAAAGTGAGGGTTAAAAAATAATATCTTCTATGCATAAATTGCTTTTTACAATTGTAATAACAACGGCTGTAATTACTCCGGTATTTGCGGACGGTTTTGATGCGATAAAACCTGCAGATCCTCTTAATCTAAAACCGCAGTCTGTTAATACAATTGCACTGCCTATTAAAAAAGCAACTCTTACTCATAACAGTCTGCATAATCAATATGTAATAGCTTTTGACAGGTTCGTTCAGAGTAATGTCAAGTCTGCTTATAACGATTTTAAAATCCTTATCGAAACAATGGATGAAAATGATTATGCTTATATGAAAATGGCTGAAAATATGGCGGATATAGGATTTTTTGATCTTTCGGAACTCGCATCTTCCAAAATTGAGGACAGGGCGCTTTCTGATTTTCTAACAGGGGATATAAAACTTTATTATTACCCGTCAAAAAAAATACAAAAAGATGATGAAATTTATCTTGGCGAAGTTTTTTCCAATATTATCTATAATGACCAGAGTCGGGAAGCGACATCTGAACTTGTTAAAAATACTTCACTTCTTGCATCTTCAGATTATGCAAATTATGTAGCATCGCTCGGCTATTTAAAATCGAATGACTTTATCAATGCAAATACTTATATTGATACTGCAATAAAGATGAACCCGCAGAATTTGAATTACAAAAAATTGAAGGCTGAAATTCTTTCTCAGGGTAAAAAGCCTAAAGATGCAATTAAAATGGTCGATTATATAAAATCTCAGAAGCTTTATTCTGCTGATTTTGCAAGAAAAGTAAATTCTCTGGAGCAGTATGTTCTTTATAAGTCTGAAAAAAATTATTCCGAAAAAATGTATCATCTGGGATTTTACTATTACTACGAAAATGAGCTGGCAAAATCGATGAGAACTTTGCAGAGTGCTTTGACTTCAAAAAAGAAGCATAATAAAAAAGTTTATGCGGTCTTATCCAGAGTTTACTATAATATGCAGGAATTTGAAAAGGCTCAGGATACTGCAATGAAAGCTCATAAAATGGACAGCGGAAATTCTATGGTTTTGCTCGTGCTTGGAGATTTGAGCTACAGGACAGGCGATTATAAAACTGCTTTAAAATATTATCGCGATGCAGAGTCTAAAGACAAAACTTCTTCTGTTTTTTCTTTAAAAGTTGCTCAGACTTATGAAAAACTCGGAAAAGAAAAGAAAGCTTATGAGTTGTATGAAAAAATATTAAAAACATATTCTGACTGCTGGACGGCCTATTACAAAATTGCTCTGAAAGATAAGTCAAAAGAAATTGCTTACTTGAAAAAAGCAATAGCATTAAATATGAATTTTAAGGAAGCCTGGATAGATCTCGGGCGTGTTGAAATTGAGCGCGGAAATTATTTTGATGCCAGAAAATATTTGGGTGTCGCGCACTATATTGACGAAAATGATTTTAGATATTATTATTATCAAGGGCTGATTGCAAAAAGTCAGGGTATGAAACAGGATGCAAAAAGTTATTTTAAAAAGTCCATTATGCTTAACCCTGATTACGCACCTGCTAAAGAGGAATTGAATATATGAAACAAAACATTTTGATAGTTGAAGATCATGAACTTACACGCTTCGGGTTAAAAACAACATTCGAAGGTGTTGATTTTGTTGAAAATATTTACGAAGCAGATTCTGCAGAAACTGCAATTAAGGTATTTAATGAAAATAAAGTTGATGTTATTATCATGGATCTCGGTTTGCCTAATATGAACGGTATTGAGGCTACAAAAGAAATTCGTTCCTCTAACAAGGATGTTAAAATTATTATTTTGACTTCTCATAATGATGAAAAGGAAGTTTTAAACAGTCTAAAAGCAGGAGCAAATGCATACTGTTCCAAAGAAATTAACCCCAAACGGCTTATTGAAGTTGTAAGATCCGTTGCAGACGGCGCTGCATGGTTTGATCCGAGTATTGCTCATATTGTCTTGAAAGCGAGTGCAAATTCTCCTTCATTTGATGCGGAAGATAACAGAAAAGACTATGATTTAACCTCCCGTGAAGCGCAGATATTAAAGCTTATGACAGAAGGCTACAGCAATATGGAAATTGCTCAGATTCTTGTTATAAGTATTAATACGACAAAAGCTCATGTCGCAAATATTTTGCAGAAGTTAGAAGTTGATGACAGACTTCAGGCAGCATTAAAAGCACTTAAAAATAAGATAGTATAAGGATTTGAAAATATGTCTGAATTGACAAAAGTTTTGTTAGTTGATGACAATTCCAAATATTTAAAAGATGCTCTGCCTTTTTACGGGTATCAGGTTACAACAGCCTGTGACGGCATTCAAGCATTAAAGCTGCTTTCTTCCGGAAATAATAAATTTGACATTATGCTTCTTGATGTTATGATGCCTAATATGGACGGCTGGCAGACATTGAAAGCTGTCCGTTCAAATCCGTATACAAAACATCTTCCGGTTATTATGCTGACAGCAGTAAATGACGACAGAAAAATGGTTGCAGGTTTGAAAATCGGAGCGGATGATTATGTTGTAAAACCTTTTATTCTGCCAAATCTTCTTGCCCGTATGGAAGCTGTTTTAAGACGTTCAAATATTGCAGGACAAAAAAGAAAAGATTTATCTGCGGAAAAAGTTTCGCTTTCATCTTTGACCGCTAAGGAAAAAGAAGTGTTACAAATGGCATCAAAGGGGGAAAGTAATAAACAGATTGCAGAAAAATTATTTGTAAAAGAAGTTACGGTAAAAACACATTTTAACAGTATTTTTAAAAAATTGAAGGTCGCAAACAGAACACAGGCAGTGCTTCTTGCCCTGCAGGCAGAATTAATATAGGATAAGATAAGATAAAATAAAATTTAATATAAGGAGAACAAAAGTCAATGATAGATTATACAAAAGAAGAATTAGTCGAGTTATTAAAAAAGAACCCCGATAAGTTTAATGCCTGGAAAGTTGAACAGGAAGAAGTAGATCTTTCTGAAGTGGATTTTTCCGGTATAAACCTCGCAGAAATTGATTTTACGGATGTAGATTTGAATTCAAGTTCTTTTGCTGATTGCAGTCTTTCTTTTGTAAATTTTACCAATACTGATTTGACATCAGTGGATTTCACGCGTGCCAGAGTTCTGGAATGTGATTTTACTGATGCCCTGCTGACCGGTGCTGATTGCAGTTATGCAGAAATGACTTATTGTAATTTTTCCGACTGCGATATGGCAGGCTGTATTTTGTCTGAAACTGATTTATCAAACTCTGATTTGACATCATCTGTGAACCTTAATGCAGCACGATATGATGAAGACACAGTATGGCCGGATGAAGATATGCTTCCTTCTGATTTTGACGGAACAGGGCATAGAGATTTGTCGGCTCTGCAAGATGAAGAAGACGAAGTTTCTTCTGACTGGTAAATAAAATAAAGTTTTTAATTCACAAAATGGTAAGCCGTTATCGGCTTATCGTTTTTTTATTACTAAAAATCTTGACTTGCCCCTTTCAGCACGTACAATAGTCTTGTATATAACCGAAGGGAGTATAGAAAATGTTGGATCGTATACAAGTTACAAAAGAAGTAGAAGAAATGTGCTGCGTAAAACGCGGCGTTAAAGGCGAGCCTGCTCCTATCCCTCAAGAAGGCGATTGGACAAAAGTTAAAGAAATTAAAGAAATTTCAGGCTTGACTCATGGCTGTGGTTGCTGTGCACCCCAGCAAGGTACCTGCAAATTAACTCTTAATGTCAAAGACGGTATTATTCAGGAAGCATTAGTTGAAACTATCGGATGCTCTGGTATGACTCACTCTGCTGCTATGGCAGGCGAAATCCTTCCGGGTAAAACAATTCTTGAAGCATTAAATACAGACCTTGTTTGTGATGCAATTAACGTTGCAATGAGAGAATTGTTCTTGCAAATCGTTTACGGAAGAACTCAGACAGCTTTCTCTGATAACGGTTTGCCTGTTGGTGCTGGACTTGAAGACTTAGGCAAAGGCCTTCGTTCACAGGTTGGTACTATTTATTCAACTAAACAAAAAGGCCCGAGATATCTCGAACTTGCAGAAGGTTATGTTCTTGAATTAGGTCTTGATAAGAATGATGAAATTATCGGATACAAATTCGTTCACATGGGCAAATTTATGGACGCAGTTAAAAAAGGCATGGATCCGAAAGAAGCTCTTGAAAAATTCACAAGTACTTACGGCAGATTTGCTGATGCAGTGAAAAAGATTGATCCGAGAGTTGAATAGTAAAGGAGATTCCGAAATAAATTCGGAATGACGTGTCATCCTGAACTAGTTTCAGGATCTCAGTAATAAAATATAAAAAAATTAAGAGGAAAATAAAATGACAGTAAAATTTGAAGGACAAGACAGACGTCAGGCTAAATTGAATAAATTGTTACCTGAATACGGCTTCAAATCTTTGGAAGAAGCTCAGGAACTCTGTAAATCAAACGGTATTGACGTTGAAGCTATTGTTAAAGGAATTCAGCCTATTGCATTTGAAAATGCTGTTTGGGCTTATACTTTAGGTGCAGCAATTGCACTTAAAAAACAGGCTAAAGATGCTGCTGAAGCTGCAAGTCTTATCGGTGAAGGCTTACAGGCTTTTTGTGTACCGGGATCTGTCGGCGACACAAGAAAAGTTGGTATCGGACATGGTAATTTGGCTGCTATGCTTTTAAGAGAAGAAACTCAATGTTTCTGTTTCTTGGCAGGCCATGAATCTTTTGCAGCTGCAGAAGGTGCTATCGGTATTGCAAGAAATGCCAACAAAGTTAGAAAAAATCCTTTGAGAGTAATTTTAAACGGTTTAGGTAAAGATGCTGCTTATGTAATCTCAAGAATTAACGGCTTTACTTCTGTTGAAACAAAATATGACTACAAAACAGGCGAATTAAAAGTTGTTAAAGAACAGAGATTTTCCGATGGTGAAAGAGGAGAAATCAGATGCTACGGTGCCGATGATGTTTCAGAAGGCGTTGCTATCATGATTAAAGAAGGTGTTGACGTTTCTATTACTGGTAACTCAACTAACCCGACAAGATTCCAACACCCGGTTGCAGGTACTTACAAAAAATGGTGCTGGGAAAACGGAAGAAAATACTTCTCAGTAGCATCAGGCGGCGGTACAGGAAGAACATTACACCCTGATAACGTTGCTGCTGGTCCTGCTTCTTACGGTATGACTGATACTATGGGAAGAATGCACGGTGATGCTCAGTTTGCGGGTTCTTCATCAGTCCCTGCTCACGTAGAAATGATGG
Organism: uncultured bacterium; assembly: GCA_900551675.1. GTDB lineage: Bacteria > Cyanobacteriota > Vampirovibrionia > Gastranaerophilales > Gastranaerophilaceae > Stercorousia. The sequence continues at coordinate 1,366 of URXH01000018.1, read as the reverse complement.
GTATTATCGGTATGGGTAACAATCCGATGGTAGGAGCAACTGTTGCAGTTGCAGTTGCTGTTGATCAGGCATTACGTAAATAGTAAATTAATCCAAATAAAATAAAATCCTCCTTATATTAAGGGGGATTTTTATTTTTACGGTAATTATATTGCAGTTTACACTAAATAACATCTTAAATGTCCCCCTGAACTTGTTTCATGGTCTATCAATATAGAGATTCCGAAGCAAGTTCGGAATGGTAGTATGACTGTATTTTGAATATATTTAGTGTAAACTGCAATATAATTACCATTTTTGCGGCATATTCACTTATTCTCTTGTATAATATACAAAAAAATGATATAATGTCTTTATAAGAAGAGGAATTAGTTGTATGAAATTATCTTATAGACGATATGTTGCTTTTACATTGGCCGAAGTTCTTGTAACATTGGGTGTTCTGGGTGTTGTTGCGGCTATGACAATGCCTACACTTATGTCCAGCCATCAGAAAAAGGTTTATGCTGTTCAAATGAATAAAGTTTATAATGAACTTCAGCAGGCATTTTTAAAATTTAGAAATGATAAAAATGCCGTAACTTTAACCGAAGCAGGCTTGGCTTCTCAGGCTGATGTAAATCAGTTTTTGAAAGATTATTTTAAAACTGTTACTGTGTGTGATAACCTTGAGCCTCCATGTATTCCCAATACCGAATATAAAAATTTAAATGGTGCTTCTGTATTGGGCGGAGGAGTTGAGAATGTTAAAAATTGGTTTAGCAACGTAAATTGTGGTGTTTTGGGAAGCGGAGCAACAATATGTATTGAGGCGCTCGGTAATAACAGTCATGTCTCAAATGGTGTTAAATGGTCTCATATTCTTGTTGATACAAATGGGATGAAAAAGCCAAATACAGGCGGTAGAGATGTTTTCTTTATTGCATATTATGAAAATGGTACGATAGATGAAGAAGGTGTTGTCCCGAGTTGTAATGCTAAAAAAGAATGTGTACTTCCTTCTGATGCAAGAGATAAACGGGAACAGCTTTTTACTCAAATGTGTAAATCAAGTACACGTTTCAGGGGCTGTTTTGGAAAGCTCATTAATGACAATTGGGTAATGAATTATTAAAAATGTAATATTTTCTATAGTGGATTCCCAAGAGTTATTTTGTAAAAGTTAAAACAACGGCTTCCGTCTTTGACGGCGGATAAGAAAATAATAATTAAAAAGACCCTCTGCATATATTTGCGGGGGACTTTTTTATATACCATGGCTGCAAATCTGAAAGTATTTGGTAGTTTGTAATTTCTTACAGTTTAATATTGTTCATCACACAAAATGTTGAGAGAGATTTTCTTTCCTGGTTTAACTCTTTAAATA
>URXH01000017.1 GCA_900551675.1 uncultured bacterium | reverse complement strand
AAGTTTGTCATAATTCTCTCCTTTTGTTTGATGTCTAACTATTATGTTAAAATTTTTTATATAATAGATTTATAAAATTGCAGGAACATAAGGAAGTATCATGTTACCGATTATTTCAGAAGAGAACGCAGCAGAAGCTTTTAGTGAAATATTTAAAGATATGCCGGTATGGCGTAAAAAAATGATTCACTACATAAAGGATGAAAATCCGGAAATTAACACGGCTATAATAGAAGCTGCAAATAAGACAAATCTTGACCCTAAAGCTATCGCACTGGGGGCTTATATGACTTATTCTTTAATAGAACTTGCAATAAAAGATAACGATTCTTTAATAAATTTCCAGGAAGGATAGAACTATGTTAATTGAAGAACTTTTAGAAAAATTTGTCGCAGACGGCGGGTCAGACCTTCATATTTCAGCAAATTTACCGCCTGCTGCACGTATAGACGGCAAACTGCAAAGATATGATTATCCGCCTCTAAGTCCTGATGATGTTGAAACTTTATTGTTTCCCATGCTTTCAAACGAACAGAGACGTACACTTGAACAGACGTGGGAGCTTGACTTCTCATACGGTATAGAAGGCTTAAGCCGTTTCAGGGTAAACTTTTATAAAGATAAAGGCAACTATGCTGCAGCATTCAGAACGATTACTTCAATTGTTCCGTCTTTTGACAAATTAGGGCTTCCTGATGTTGTCAGAAGAACGGCTGATAAGCCTCGAGGTCTTGTTCTTGTAACAGGTCCGACAGGTTCCGGTAAATCAACTACACTTGCCGCAATGATTGACTATATTAACTCAAACAGAGCAGAACATATTTTAACAATTGAAGACCCGATAGAATTTGTGCATACATCAAAACAGAGTATTATTCACCAGCGTGAACTCGGTATGGATACCAGATCATTTGCAAATGCCCTGAAATCCGCACTTCGTGAAGACCCTGATATTATTCTGGTAGGTGAGATGAGAGACCATGAAACAATTGCATTAGCGCTGACTGCAGCGGAAACGGGCCACCTTGTGTTCGGTACATTGCACACATCTTCAGCTTCTCAAACAATTGACCGTATTATTGACGTATTCCCGGAAGGCCAGCAGCAGCAAATTCGTGTCCAGCTTGCGAACTCGCTTGTTGCAGTATTTGCCCAGACTCTTTTGCAAAAGGTTCAGCCTGACGGAACTAAAAAAGGACGTGTTATGGCACAGGAAATTATGCTTGTAACACCTGCTATTGCAAACTTGATCAGAGAATCTAAAGCTGCACAGATATATTCAACAATACAGATGAATCAGGCAATGGGTATGCAGACTCTTGAGATGGCTTTATCTAACCTTTATAAGCAGGGTGTAATTACTATAGAGGATGCTTTATCAAAAACTTCAAGGCCTGATGAACTTAAACGGCTTATGTCTCAGTAATCTTCTATTATTTTCAATAATAAATAAAAAAGCTTCTCAAAACAGAAGCTTTTTTGTTGTTAAGCATTTTTTTTGTGCTAACATGAAAATATAAAGATTTACAATAAAAAAGGAAGAACAAAATGGTACAACAATTTACTGAACATAGTTCTACAAAAGAACAAATCAGACAAACAAGAATACAAAAACTTGCAGACCTTGCAGATAAAGGAGTTAATCCATATCCTTATTCTTTTGACAAAAATGCAGATGCAGCTTTTTTACAGGATAAGTATAAAGATCTTGAAGCCGGTGTTGAAACAGATGATAAATATTCTGTTGCCGGACGTGTTATGGCTATCCGGAATACAGGCATGTTTATTGATTTAATGGATTCATCAGGCAAAATTCAAATTTTTTCTCATAAAGAAAATTTGTCAGAGGATATGATGAAAATTCTTAAACTTATAGATATAGGTGATATTGTAGGTTTTACAGGAACAATCAGAAGAACCCCGCGCGGTGAACTTTCAATAAAATCAACATCTTTGAAACTGTTATCAAAGGCGCTTTTGCCTTTGCCAAACAAACAAATCAGCAAAGAAAAAATGGAAGAATTAACTCATTACCACGGGCTTACAGATGTTGAACTTAAATACCGTCAGAGATACGTTGATTTAATTGTAAACGAACAGAGCAGAGATACATTCAGAAAAAGAAGTTTAATTATACAAAAGATCCGCGAATATCTTGCAAAAGAAGGTTACATGGAAGTTGAAACGCCTATATTGCAGACAATGGCGTCAGGTGCAAACGCAAGACCTTTTACAACACACCACAATGCGCTTAATATGGATTTAACATTGAGAATTGCTCTTGAATTATATCTGAAGAGATTAATTGTCGGCGGAATTTCTGAGCGTGTTTACGAAATTGGGAAATGTTTCAGAAATGAAGGTATAGACACACGTCATAACCCCGAATTTACAATGATAGAGTTATATCAGGCTTATGCTGATTATAACGATATGATGACATTAACAGAAAATATGGTAGCTTATGTTGCTCAGGAAGTTCTCGGCACAATGAAAATTAAATATGGCGAAAATGAGATTGATTTAACACCTCCATGGGATAGAAAAACAATGCTGGGCTCAATCAAAGAAGCAACAGGTATTGATTTTATGGAAATTTACAGTGCAAAACAGGCTGTAGAGACCGCTAGATCTTTAAATGTTGCAGTTGATGATTCAATGAACTGGGGACAGGTTGTTGAAGCTGTTTTTGAAGCTAAAATTGAACCTTCTTTAATTCAGCCATGCCATATTATAGATTACCCGAGAGAAATTTCACCGCTTGCAAAAGTTCACAGAGATAATGACAGGTTAACAGAACGTTTTGAAACAAGAGTTAACGGCTGGGAAATAGCAAATGCATTCTCAGAACTTACAGATCCTATTGATCAGAGAATGAGATTTGAAGCTCAAGCTCAGGCAAAGGCTGCAGGTGATGAAGAAGCTATGGATATTGATGAAGACTTTATCAATGCACTTGAATACGGCATGCCTCCGACAGGCGGTATGGGAATGGGTATTGACAGACTTGTAATGCTTTTGACAGATTCTCCGTCAATAAGAGATGTTATTGCATTCCCAACTATGAGAGCAAAAGAATAAATCAAATCTATTTATACATTTTAAAATAGATGCCTTTTTAAAAAGGCATCTATTTGTTTTATATATAAATGCATTCGAGCAATTATATAATAAGTATCGTTCACTTTTCACAGTCATCTTCCACCCAGATAATTGTTATATTTAATGGTTTTGCAAACGGATTTAACGTATGCAGACCTGAAAGTGTATTTTGTGCTATAGAATCATAAAACTTTATTTTTTCAGATAATTTTTTAGTATAATCTAACAAATTCATAATTCAATTCCCTGCTTATACATATTCTATTATCAAGTTTTTTCTCTGAACAATAATCCGACCTGCGGGTACAATTTGTTATTTTTAATAGTTAATACGGGCAATATCACCGGCAAAATTTTTTTGTAGAATATTTTGCGGAGGAAAAATATGACAGACAAAAAACTTTCAGGAACAAAAACAGAACAGAATTTAATCAATGCATACGCAGGCGAATCTCAAGCCAGAAACAGATATACATATTTTGCAAAACAGGCCAAAGAAGAAGGGTATGAACAAATCGCAGAAATCTTTTGTATGACAGCAGATAACGAAAAAGAACATGCAAAACTTTTTTATGAACATCTGGGTAATACCCGCGGACATGTAAACGCAGAGTACCCCTTTGAACTCGGCACTACGGAAGAAAATCTTGAAAGTGCAGCTGCCGGAGAAAAAGAAGAGTGGTCTTTTCTATATGCAGATGCTGAAAAAACTGCAAAAGAGGAGGGGTTTGAAGAAATTGCAGATACATTCCATCATGTTATAGAGGCTGAAAAACATCATGAACAGCGATATTTAAAACTTCTTGAAAACATAAAAAATGGTACTGTATTTTCAAAAGATAAAGAAATATTGTGGATGTGCAGAGAATGCGGTTATGTTTATAAAGGAAAATCCGCCCCGAAAAAATGTCCGAATTGTCATCATCCGCAGGGATATTTTCAGGTTATGTGCGAAAATTATTAAAGTTTTATATACCTGTCTGTATTTTTAATATTAATATTGTAACATTTTGCGTTAATTCTTTTAATTTATACATTTTAATCGTATAATTTTACCAGAGGTTATGGGCAGGAATTTTAAATACTTATTAACACTACTTATTCTAACGCTTTTGTACGGGGCCTATTACCGGGGAATACCTGCACTTGTAAATCTTCCTGAAAGAGTTGATTTTATCGAACAGACAGTTCTTAAAGAATCAGGTTATAAAATTGACCTTGAAAATCCAGAATTAAAAATGGGGCTAATTCCTTCTGTATGGCTAAAAGCTGACGGATTTTATATTTTAAATAATGATAATTCAAAAGCTCTCGCTGTTGAAAATCCCTGTATAAATATAAGACTTCTGCCTCTTATTTTTAAGAATCTTGATATAAAGCACTTTTCTGCTGATAATATAAGTGCAAATCTTGTTTTTGATAAAGATTCTAAGTTTAAACTCGGGCAATACCTGCTGGAAATAAAAAAAGATACTCCTCTTACGCTGAAACATGCATCGGTTAAATTATACAGCTATAACATAAATTTAGATGATAAATTACAGGCGAAAAAAGTATTTTTGGACGGCAAATATCTTTATATAAAAGATTTTATTAATAACAGACACCTGAATTTGTCGACTATTGCAGATTTGCATACCGGAAAGAAAAAAGCTTCATTAAGCGCTGATTTGAATTTGAAACTGCCTGCTGATAAAGTTTCGAATGATCAGCTTGATATTTCCGGTCATATAGTTAACCTTGATTTATCTGATTTTTCTGTTTATGCAAAAGTTATCTCAAAAAATAAGATAAAATCTCTGTCAGGCTTAATTAATTTTACAGCAAAAACTGAACAGACAGCTGATAATCATAAACGAATAAGCTCAAATCTTTATATTAATAATTTAGGAATTTTTACAGGGGATAGCTCAACCTCAGTTTTACATAAAGAAAGATTAGCCGTCAAAACTGATCTCAACACCATTAATAACGGTATTGAAATTAATGAAATGAAAATTTTTGGCAACGGAATTAATGCTTTTGCATCAGGCAAAATTACTAAACTTAATGAAAAACTTCCCTATCTTGATTTGAAAGTGGCAGTAAATAATTCAAAAGCAGAGAATGTTATAAAACTTCTGCCCGGCGAACCTGATTTGAGCCCTGATATTGATATTAAACTTCTAAAACAGACAGGGTTCTGGGGAGATGCATCAGGAAATCTGGAGATAAAAGGCAAGGCAGATTTCCCTGATATATACGGAAATGTTCTTGTATCAAATGCATATATGGTAAAACCTATTTTGAATGCTGATAAAGCTGTTATAAAAATAGTGTTTAACGGTGATAAACTTAATCTTGATGTAAAAGTTCCGACAAGCCCAGATCAAACGGTTTACGTTACGGGACCTATAAATCTATATAATGACAAATATGCTGATTTGAATATTAAAAGTACGGAAAATGTTGATTTGAAAACTGCACAGATAGTTTTAAATCCGCTTCACAATATTTTGCATTTTGAATTAGGACCGGTTCCAATAATGGATATTAAAGGTAAAGGCGGAATTAATCTTCATGTAATCGGGACAAGAGAAAATCCGCATGGCTGGGGGCAGTTCCGGTTTCATAACGCAGAAGTTTCTTTTCTTGATATCCATAATATGATGCTGACAAACGGTTCGGGAACTCTTGATTTTAATGACCAAAACACATTATTTCAGACAAAGAGTGCAAAATTAAACGGAAAAAATGTTTCGGTTAAAGGTACATGCAGTCTTCTTGGCATTCTTAACTTTGATATTCTATCGCAGGGGCAGGATTTAGGAAATCTTTTAAAAATTATCAAGACTTCTCCTATGCTTGCTGATATTCAAAAATTAACCGCCCCGCTAGAAAAAGGAAACGGACCGGTAAACCTGAAAATTAATTTAACTGGAAAGGTAAAAGATCCGAAAGATATAGTCTTTAATAAGAATTTGTTTGCCAAAGGCAGGATTAATCTTTTGTCAAATACTGTTAAGCTAAAAGACGTTCCGGTATCGGTTTCTAAAACTACGGGAACAGTAAATTTCAATAACATGGATGCAGATTTTGATCTGGCATCAAATCTGAATAAATCAAAAATTAATATTAAAGGAAAAATTAAAGATAATAATATTGATGCAAATATTGTTTCAAACGGGTTTAATCTTGGAGATGGTCTTAATACTTTACCTTCAAATATTAAAATTCCTTATAAGCAAGATCTTGCAACTATTAATACAAGTTTCACTGCAGGGTATAAAGGAAGTATCGAAAATATTGATTACGACAAAATTTATCTCAAAGGAAAGATTTTTTCCAACAAAGGTGCAAAAAGTCTGATCCTGGTTGACAACAGCACATTTGAACTGTATAATTCAACATTTCGTCTCCCGCTTTTAAAAGGAACATTTAAAAACAGTCCTTATAGTATTTCGCTGAATGTATCAAAAATGTTCAGTCCTCAGAGAATGGTAAACGGTAACTGTAAGATTTCATCTCTGGACTTAAATCTAATTAATGATAAAGCTTTACAATATGTGCTTCCGCCGCAAACCGCAAAACAATTAAAGGATATTGATTTTCTGAACGGCAATATAAACCTGTCGGCAAAAATCCGCCGTAACAATCTTAATGCATATACAAAACTTGACGATGTAAGCCTGCTTTACAAGCCGAAACATTTAAAACTTACAGCAAACAGCGGTGATGTATTACTCAGAAATAATACCTTAAATTTGAATAAAATAAATTTGCTTGCGGGCGAAATGCCTCTGTTTATTAACGGGCAAATATCTGATGTTCAAAAAAATCCATATTTTAACCTCTATATAAATGCTAAACCGTCTCAGGAATTTTTTGACCAGTTCTTTAATAACAATTCTGTATATCCGATAAAATTGAAAGGTGATGCAATTCTGTCAGCCGATGTGAAAGGAAGACTTGATAATATTAATACTAAATCAACTCTGAAAATTTCTGAAAATTCAAGCCTTTATTATATGGGTGCATCAATCGGAGATGTTGAAAATCCTGTAAAGATTACACTTGACAGTACATACTCTCCTGACAGAATAAAAATTAATAATCTAAAATATGATAAAATAATTTCTTCTCAGAACAACAAGCCTATTGTAAATCCTCAGCTTACGGCTCAGGGAACAGTCAATTTTATAAACAGCAATATTGCAGGATTTGATGATTTTAAAATAAAAACTCATACTCCAACGGATGCAAAAATATTTAATATAATTTTCAGAAAACCGTTCATGAAACAGGGTGTGTTTACATCTGATCTTATTTTAAACGGAACCTCAATTAATCCGAAAATAAAGGGAAAATTAGATATTACAAGTATCGACATTCCGTTCTTTGATTCCACAATCAGAGATGTAAATCTTGATTTTAAAAATGACAAAATTTTAATAACAAGCCGCGGAACTGTTCTTACAAACGATATTTATCTTGATGCGGTTGTAAAAAATCAGCTTATACCTCCTTATACGGTTGAACAAGCTAAATTAAAACTGGCAGACTTAAATGTCAATAAAATTACTGATACGCTGAGAGATATTGAGGCTGAAGCAACAAGAAATCCTACTTTTAGCTCAAACACTGTTCCTCCGTTTGATATTACACAGTTAATTATAAATAAAGCGGATATTGAAGCCGATAAAATTAAGGTAAGGAATATTAACGCTGATAATTTTACCGCAAATCTTGCTATTGATAAAAATGGCACAGCAGATGTCAAAAATTTTAAATTTGATATTGCAGAAGGTTCTGTTAACGGAAACTTTAAACATAATCTTGAGAACCACAAAACAGATCTTGATATAAAATTAGATAAAGCAAACGCTCTTATAATGTCAGAAGCTTTGTTCGACTTGAAAGGTCAGGTTTACGGTTCTGTTAACGGACAATTTAATCTCAATTGCACGGGTGATTCGCAGGAAAACTGTTTTAAAACTCTTTCAGGCGAAGGAACATTTAACATAGCAGACGGAAGAATGCCAAAACTGGGTTCGCTTGAATATCTTTTAAAAGCGGGAAATTTGCTCAAAGGCGGATTTACTGGACTTTCTATTAACAGTCTTATAGATCTTGTTACACCGCTAAAAACGGGAAATTTCGACAGTATATACGGAGATATTCACATCACAGACGGTACTGCGGATAAAATTCATATCTATTCTGACGGTCAGGATCTTAATATGTATATGACAGGTTCTTATAATCTGCTTACATCTATTGCAGATATGGAAATTTATGCAAGCCTGTCGAAAAATATTACAACAGTATTCGGTAAAATAAAAAATGCATCCTTAAATACTTTATTTAATACAATACCGGGAATTAACGATGCCACAGAAAAGCTCTTGCTTCAAGAAGACATCTCAAAAATACCTAATATTAAAGATGCTACTGATATTTACAGAATATTCAAAGTCGATATCAACGGCGACATCAACGGTTCCAATTATGTAAAAAGCTTCAAATGGGTCAAATAGGAGTGTGCTGTTCCCTTCCTCCTATGACAGTTTACGAATATTGCTGACACTCGCCTTTAATCTTACTCTATCCCGTATTTCAAGGCACAGGGTCGTATCCGCCTTCGTGGTAAGGGTGGCATTTACTTATTCTTTTTATACCGAGCCATCCGCCTTTTAAGACCCCGTATTTCTCTATTGCCTGACGTGTGTACTCGGAGCATGTCGGATAAAAACGGCAAACGGCAGGCGTATGCTTAGAAATCTTCTGGTAAATTGAAATTAAAAATAAAATTATTTTTTTCATTTTAATAAATTGTTGATTAATATAAATTACTTTATACCAATGTTGCTCCGAAGGGCTACGTACGTAGTACTATTGTTCCATTTGATAAGCTTCACCGATTGTGTCAATTGCTTCAACCTTAATATCCGTAATCAACTCTGAATAAGAGATTACTACAATCGTTGGAATATGGCGTTCAAGAAGCTGGTACAGCGGCAGTCTTATTCTCGGCGAACATAGAATTACGGGCTGCTGTCCGCATGCCTGATGCGCTCTCATTAATGTAGTAGCTGTTGTTTCAATCAATTCCTGAACCTGCATAGGATTTAACAGGAACATTGTACCGAGCTCCGTTCTCTGGCAGCTGTCGTCAAGTGTTTTTTCCCATTCCGGCGAAAGCGTCAGAGCATACAAAACCCGGTCATCGCCGACATTAGACAAACAAATTTGTCGTCCGAGAGCCGCCCTCAACCGTTCGGATAATATATCCGGTTCTTTTGAAAATCGTGCATAATCGCAGAGTCTTTCAAACACGAATATAATATCTTTTATGGAAACTTTTTCTCTGATTAAGTTAACAAAGATTTTTCTCAAATCGCTTGTAGAAATAATTGTAGGAACAAGGTCGTTAACAAGTGTAGGATCCTGCGAACGTACAAGTTCCATAAGCTTAAGAACATCTGTTTTTGTCATAACTTCATCAACATGTTTTCTTACACATTCCTGAAGGTGTGTAACAATAACATCTGTCGGGTCAACTGCCGTAACAGAACGCGCAGTTTTTGCATCCTCAGGCGAAATCCAGTATGCCTGAGTTTGATATGTCGGATCAATACCAATTATTGCATCCTGCGGAACTTCTTTTTTTAAAGCATCCCACTGATCAGCGATTACCATTAATTTCCCCGGATAAACATAACCTGTTGCAACAGTATTTCCTCGGATTGAAATCATATATTCATTGGCATCCAGCGCCGATGAATCCATAATTCTTATGTTAGGCAGAATATACCCCAGTTCATCGGTAACTCTCTGACGTAACGCCGCAATTTTGGCAAGCAATTGCCCTTCTTGATCAGGATCGGCAATTACAAGAAGGTTGGAACCTACCTGTAAACTTAAAACATCAACCCCCAAACGTTCATACATTCTGTTCGGGTTAACAAGATCCTGCATATTCTGGCGGACATTTTCCAATTGTCCCAGCTGAGATTGTACATCCGCATTGATTAACGTAGAGAATCCCGCAACAAACAGCCCTACCGCAAACATAAAGAACGGTAAAAACGGAAGCCCTGTTCCCTGCCAGAACCACGTATGACCTGTAATCGCAAGAAAGAACAGGAACAAAGACGCCAGAAAAAGTGCATTCGGCTTGCTTACAATCTGCCCCGTAACATCTGTACCTAATGAATTGGCTGCAGAAGAACGCGTCATAAATACACCTGCGGCAATAGACATTAAAAGTGAAGGCAATTGTGATGCAAGACCATCACCGATTGTTAAAATCGTATATTTAGAAACAGCATCCGCAATAGGCATCTGATTCATCAAACATCCGATACACAATCCGCCGATGATGTTAATTAATACAATGATAATACCTGCAATAGTATCACCTTTTACGAATTTCATGGCACCGTCCATGCTGCCGAATAGGTTTGATTCTCTCTGCAAATCTTCACGCTTTTTAGTTGCTTCTTCAGGAGAAATTAAGCCTGCGTTAAAATCCGCGTCAATTGTCATCTGTTTCCCGGGCATAGCGTCTAACGCGAAACGTGCGGCAACTTCTGCAATACGTTCAGCACCTTTTGTAATTACCATAAACTGAACAACTGTAATAATCAGGAAGATTACACCGCCGACAATCATGTTTCCGCCGGTTACGAATGTCCCGAAAGCATGAATTACTTCACCGGCTTCGCCTTTAGACAAAATCAGCCTTGTTGATGCAATTGAAAGTACAAGCCTGAACATTGTTCCGATAAGAATAATTGATGGAAATGATGCTAATTCCAGTGTCTTTTTTACATACAAAGAAATCATCAAAAGAACAACACCGAGTGCAATATTCAAACTTATACAAAAATTTACAACCCAGTTCGGAAGCTCAACAAGCAACAGAACAATAAGCAATAATACAAATATTGCCATAAAAACTTCGCTTAAATTTGTTCCGTTTGCTCCCTGCTGAGCCTGTTCCTGTGCCATTACATTCCCTTCAGTGCTTCACTTATTACAGACAATTGAGTTTCAATTGTCGCATCTATTACACCGTTTGTGGTTGTAACCATACAACCGCCTTCCATTACTGTTTCATCAGGTACAATCATTACCTTTGCCTCAAGTCCGGCATTACTTAATATTTCAGGAATTTCTGTCTTTAACAAAGATACCTGCACCGGATTTACTCTTAAGGTAATTTTTGATTCTTCTTTTGAAAGACCTTTCAATATTTCCGAAATATTTTCCAGTATAATTGTCGGATCCTGCTGTAATTCTTTTTTAATAATTTTTTTTGCAATATCAACGCTTATTTCCATAATGTCAGGCGCAATATAATCAAAAACTTCCTGTTTTGCGCTCAAAAAAGATGTTATCGCATTTTTTACTTCTTCTATATCTTCTTTAGCCTGAGATAACCCTTCATTATAGCCTTCTTTTGCCGCAGATTCTTTTATACTCTGTGCTTCTTCTCTTGCACGCGAAATAAGATTTCTGTCGTCAATTCGTCTGAAACCTCTTCTTCTATCCCCGCGTCTGCGTTCCTGACGCTGTTTGAAATCTATATTGTCAAGATTAAACAGATCTATTTTATCATCTTCAACCTTAACTTCAGGCGTTATTTCCTGTGTTTCTGCCTGTTTTTGTTCAGCAGAACCCTCCGTCTGTCTGCTTGAATGCTTTTTTATAATCATGATTAACTATATTATACACTATCTTCAAGGTGTGTGGCAATAATATTTGCAACTTTTGGAGGAATTTCATAATATTCTCCCTCCAATGCACTGAATACAAACCTTTTCACCTTGTTGCGCTCCAATCTTAAAGTGTGTTCAATTTGTGATTTATCTAAATATTGCGCAACATTTTGAATTTTTGAGATAACTTTTGAAGGTGTGATATTCTGATTTGCACCGGGAAGATTTGTTTTTATCTCCTGTAAACATCTGAGTGCAGCATTTGGATCAACTTTGGAATTCAAATCAGGCATACCCATAAATTTAATTACTGACTGTGCATCATCAGGATTAAATTTATTTAAAATAGTCTGAACTTTTTCCTGTTTCATTTTCTGGAAAAGCATTGCCAGAGTCGCAAGTTTAAGCACTTTTGCATCAGCACCTAAAGGTGCAGGTCCTGAAGCTGTTTGAATATCTTGAGGGACTTGTGCTCCTTGCTGTGCCGGTGCAGAAGCCGGATTCTGTGCTTGAGTCTGCTCTGCTGCAGCCTGTTGTTGCATCATTGCATCAATATTAGACTGGCTTGCGGCTTTTTCCATCAAACCTTCATCTATTAAATTTTTATCCTTCAATTCTGCAATACAGTCAAGCCAGGTCTTTTTTACGTGATGTTCTATAAGCTGCAAGCATTGATCCTGCGGTAAATTTTGATGAAAAGCGTTTTTCGCGATCTCAAAAATTGTATATGCAATCTTCTGCATAATAGGATCCCAGTATTGCTGCGGAATCCCTGAACGAACAAGGTCTACTGATTTATGAAAAGACCATTCGGCAATAATCTGGGTAATCATTACCGCTTGATCAAGATTAAATCCTAAAGATTCATCATCATATAGCGCCTGTCCTGCAACAGTTGCAAAATTTAATAAAGTATTTGCGACATAATTTTTCTGATTGTCGTTAAAATCTTTAGGAATTAACTCCAGTGCCTGCTGGGCTAAATTTTGTGCAAAACCTTTATAATCAAATCCTTGTATTGCCATTTTTTCATAAAGAGGGTAAGAAGATAGGAAGTTAGGAAGATATGCCGTTTACTAAAATAAATCTTCTTGCCATAATCTTTTATTAATAAGCTTACCCTCTTACCCTCCTATCTTCTTATCTTCTAAAAAATTACCCTTGTTCAATCCAGCTTTTAATCTTTTCTCCGGCTTCTTCATCATCAGCGCCTGAAAGCTCAGCAGACAGATTTGACAAAGTGTCTGCAAGTTGTGCCGGATTTTGTTGTTGTATATAGCCTCTCTGCTGTTGTTCAACAAGCCCCTGTGCAAGTTCTGATTGGCGTTCAGTCAATTGTGCAGCACGCTGGTTAATATCAGATAATTGCTGTTCCTGCTGGGCGGTTTTCTGACGCAGCATTTCTACTTCACGTCTGTTTGCTTCCTGAATTTGCTGAACTTTATTAGAAACAGCTTTAAATACTATTACAAGACCTATCCCGCACAAAGCTATTGCAAGCCACCATGGATTTCCTGTTTCGTCAGGTTTCGGAAGGTTTGCGGGTCTGTCTGATGCAAGGTAAGGATCAGTTGAATCCGAGAATGCTATTGAAACATTATCGGGATTAACTTTCGGACTTGCTGCTTTTGCAATAAGTTCTTTCAATTCTTCAAGCGTTGTATTTGCAGGGAGCGCATTTTTGTCAAGAGTTACAGCGATTGAAATATCTTCAACAACTCCCGGTTTTATATATTCATTAGTTTGAGTTTTTGTAACACCGTACTGTGTTTCTCGTGCTGTACGCGAATAATTTCTGTTCTGGCTTGAGTCAGATGAACCGTTAGGTAAGCCGTTTGGCAGGTATACGCTCACGGCATTTACATTTCTGTTTGTATCGTTTGTTTGATCCCCCAGACCTTCTGAGAATGTTTGCTCTGTAACAGAAGCTTTTCTTTCCGGATCATAATCAATCGTAAATTTTTCAACAGGAGCCTGACGCAAAAATGTACTTACTGTCGCAACGTAATTCCCCTGCCCGATAAGTCTGTCTAACTGCTGATTAACTTTAGTTGTCATATACTTATCATTTTCTTCCAAACGTCTGAGCATTTCATCTTCCGCATTCATAATACTGTGATAAGTATTTCCGTTAGTGTCGGTTATCGCAATATTTTCAGCAGTCAAACCTGTTACGCTTCCAAGTAAAAGGTTTGTTATTGCCTTGACTTTTAGCTGATCCAGTTTTGTTGCATCTTTTGCAAGGGTAATCTGCACTGTTGCGGTTACCGGTTTTTGCATAGATGTAAACATTGTCTGTTCGGGAATTGAAATAAATACGGATGCATTGTCAACCCCGTCAATTCTTCTTATAAGCCTTGATAATTCGCCGTTAATTGCTCTTGATAATCTGATTTTCTTATCTTCTTTTGTGGAAGTAAAGTCGCCTTTATCAAAAATTTCAAGACCTACGTTTTGATCCATAAGACCGCTCTGGACTATTTGTATAAGCGCTAAATCTCTATCGGTTGTATAGCATGCTTTTCTTCCTGTTTTGCAGTCGCCTTTTTTCAAATAAAGAATTGATTTTGTACCGTCTAATCTTCTGCTTACCGCGATATCATATTTTGCAAGCAACGCCTGAATTTCAATAGCTTTGCCTGCATTATCGGTTGTTAGAAGGTCAACATTTTCTTTGAGAGGCTCGCCCGTAATTTCAGTACCGTTAGATTGTTTGTTGGATGCACCTACAATGCTTATTGTTACAACAAGTGCCAAAAAGAGTACAACCACGCCGATTATACCATATAATAAAGGTTTATTCTCCAGTATTTTTGAAAAGTCCATTTGTTATCCTCTTTAGCATTTGTTAAATTTTTTTTATTTTAACATAATGTTTAATCCCAAGTCTTTTTGTAAAATTTCCTAATCTTATATTTATTTTACACCTGAATCTGCATAACTTTGTCATACGCCTGTATGACTTTTCCGGTAAGCTGAGTTGCAACGTTAATGCTTATTTCTGATTTTGCCATAGCAGTCATAACGTCATGGATATCAACATTTCCGTTCCCTGACATAACATCTTTGAGCAGATTGTCAGGGGCATTAAGCTCTGTGTTAAGATTTTCCACTAACCCTGACATGACTTGTTTAAAATCAGGAGATGCCGTATCTTCAACCCTTGTCATTCTTGCTGAAGGCATATTGCCAATTCCCGTATCAAGCTTAGTATGCTGAATTCTCCCTGCCAGATCATATTGCGGATAAAAGCTGTCCATTTAACTTACCTGCCTTTCTATAATTATAATAGCGTATATATCTTTAAATTAATATACCTGACAGGCAAAAATCATCTAAATTCAGTAGAAAAATAACAGAATTTAAGCCAAACTTACTACCTGTCATTACTGACTTTAATGATTTTTTAAGAAAAAGCAAGTTTTACTGAAGCTCATCTATTCTGCGTCAAGTTCGCGTCTTATATCTTCAACTGTTACATGCACTACGGGAGAATTTTCATCTTTTCTCAAAACTACATTTGTGATCCCTGATTGAACAATAAACCTTTTGCACAAAATGCAGATAAAGTTATGTCCCCAGATATACATTGTTGAACCTTTACATCTGTCCTGTCCAGCCTGTATAATAGCGTTTTGCTCGGCATGAATTGATCTGCAGGTTTCATATTTCGTGCCTGATGGGATATTATGCTTAATTCTGTAGCATTCTCCGCGCTCATAACACGATTCCACTTTAGAGGGTGTTCCGTTATAACCTGTTGCCTTAATTTTTTTATCATCACCTACAATTACTGCACCGACTTGTGCTCTTATACAATTAGATCTGCTTGCGCATGTTTTAGCCAGGTCTAAAAAATAATCTTCCCATGATTTAATTTCCATTATTCTTTCCTCCATTGAGATTTTATTATAAAATAACACCTCTTGCAAATAATTATTTATATTATACCATTTACTTATGCTGAAATTGTTTAAGAAATCTTCGCTTAAAACAATTAATAAAGCAACTCTGGATAATGAGCTTGAAACATTCAAATCTTGCGGTATAACAGGTGATGATAAGGATTTGATAGTTTCACTTACTTCTTTTCCTCAAAGAATGTATGAACTTCATTATACATTGTATTCTTTATTAACTCAGAATATAAAGCCGGGGAAAATTATACTCTGGCTTGCAGAAGAAGAATTTCCGCATCTCGAAAAAGATATTCCGAAAAAGGTTTTAAATCTCAGGAATAACGGTCTTGAAATTAAATGGTGTAATAATATTTATTCTTACAAAAAACTTATACCTGCGCTTAAAAATTATCCCGATAATATTATTGTAACTGCTGATGACGATATATTTTACGAAAATGACTGGCTGGAAAAGCTGATTTTGAGTCATGAAAAAGATAAAAAATCTATTATCTGTCATAGAGCTCATAAAATAAAATTTACAAAAGAAGGCGTTATTGCATCTTATAAAAATTGGGCTAAAAAGATCAGGACATCCGCCCCGTCTTACTTCAATTTTTCGACAGGTGCAGGTGGTGTATTATATCCCCCGCATTGTCTATACAAAGATATTTTAAACGAAAAATTGTTTATGGAATTTGCTCCAAAAGCTGATGATGTCTGGTTCTGGGCTATGGCATTATTAAACGGAACAAAAACAAGTGTCGCTCAAAATTGTACAAAACAGCTTACATACATAAATCCAGAAAGAGAGCGCGGGCTGACTAATGAATTAACTCTTTTCCAAACTAACAAAAAAGGCGGTAATGACTTACAACTTGAAAAAGTCATAAACCATTATCCGCAAATTTTGGATATATTAAAAGAAACTGAATAGCTTACCATACAAAATATAAACAAAACTATTGTTTGTAATTCCTTATACCGGTTGTAATCATTGAAATGCCGTATTTGTCGCATACATCTATAATTTTCTGATCTTTTACAGAACCACCGGGCTGAATTATAAGGCTTATTCGTCCCTGAACAGCGGAATATATACAGTCTTCTGCATGAATTGTTGCATCAGATGCAAGAACTGCCTCTTTAGAATTATCGCAGGCATAGCTTAATGCCTGTTCAACCGCAACAATAGCGTTTGTCTGGCCTTGAGAAATTGCAACAGTTTTAAAATCACGTGCAATCACTGCAGAATTTGTTTTTGCATATTTTACTACCTTCCAGGCAAAAACAGCATCTTCAATCTGCTCTGCTGTCGGTTTTTCTCTTGTTGCTACTTTAAACATATCTTTGTCAAGTTCGCTTGAGTTGCTGTCCTGAACAAGAGCTCCGAATGGAGATATAATAACTTCTTCTCTTGTTAATTTCCTGTAGTCTTTTAATGATGTATTGAGTTTTACAAGTTTAATGTCGGAATTATCTTGAAATAATTCTACAGCATCAGGCATAAAATCAGGTGCTATAATAACTTCTACTGACATTGAATTCAGATGTTTTGCAACTTCCAAATCAACAGCCTTAGAAAAACCTACTGTTCCATAAAAAGAGCTTACCGGATCACAGTCAAATGCCTTGGTATAAGCATCATAAATAGAACGTCCCAGTGCAACGCCGCATGGTTTGGTATGCCGTATTATAGAAACAGCGTTGACATCATAAAATTCACTTACAATATTGGCAGCTTCCGTTACGTTTAAAATATCATTATAAGAAAGTTCTTTGCCATTAATTACTTCATAATCAACCATTCTTTCTGTTTTATAAACAGCGCCTTTTTGATGCGGATTTTCTCCGTATTGCAAATCTCTTACTTTTTCAAAGTTAAAAGTCTTAAACGGTTTTTCTCCTGTTTGTTCTGCGAGTTTAGAGGAAATAAGCCTGTCATAATTTGATGTAATGTTAAACGCTTTGGCTGCAAGTTTTAAACGCCCGAATTCATTAGCATTCAGCGCAACATAATAGTCAACCTTATCTGTAATTACAGTTACATTTTTATAATTTTTTGCGCCTGCCCTGAGAAGAGTAATTCCAACAAGATCAATTTTTTTGATCATTTCATCCATATCAGATGATTCCAAAACGACTCTCTCATAAGGACAAATATTTACTACGACCATATCAAAAGATTTAATGGCAATACGCTCAAGTTCATTTAGTTCTCGAACATCGGAACTGTTTGACAAAATCCCTGCCAAAATAGTATCGTTTAATGCATCAAAATCTTTTGAAAGAATGCCTGAAGTGTTTGAAAATTCAGCAAGATTGATGGTTTCAATATCCGCATTTTTCAGCAAATCGTAGGTATCCCCGCCGGCTACAATTTCATAATCAAACTTTTCTACAAGATTTTTTGCAAAATCTATCAATCCAACTTTATCATATACACTTATAAATGCTCGTCTTTTCATTTTTTATACCATAGCTTACAATTGTTATTAAGGCGCTTTTTTATTTATCTTACACTAACTTTTATTATTTTATTATTATAGCTTTATTTAGTCAATGCATCCGGGTATTTCCTTAATTCTGAACTCGTTTCAGAAGTTCTCCCTCGCACCTGTAAACTTCCCTTCTTTTTTATCTTAATAATAACTTTATTATTATAACATCTATTATAAAATTTTCATATTTTCTTAGCATTTCGTAACTATTTGTTGATATTATTGAAATAATTTCTTTCGTATATTATAATTAATTAATGAAAGAGGATAAAGATGGTAAGTAACAAAATAACTGAAGGCGTCGGAAAAAAGATTGTAGAAGCTTTAAAACAGCAATCCGAAATTGAAATTCAAAATGTAGTAGATAATCCTGCTCCGGCTGTTGAAGAGCCTATTCTTGACACAAATAACGATATTGAATTTACAAATAATTCGGGAAATGAAACTCTGTTCGCAAATGATGATTTTGACGTTCATGAAGAAATTCAAGATATTGATACAGCTAATTCCGGAACTTTCAGCATGCCAAATATGATGTCATTTAACCAGCCATCACAGGCTCCCTCTTTTATTGAAAAAGAAAGTTTTGCAAATGATCTTGAGGGCTTTGAAATTCCGACAAATATTGCCGTTTTAAAACAACTTATAAATCAGCTGCCAGCAGGTGTTTCAAAGCAGACCGGCGCATTGATTATAAAACAGACAATGGAAGCTCTCGGAATTTCTATGAAAAGTGTTTTGCAGGAAGCTCAGCAGGTTCAGGAATCTTTAAATAATTCTGCCAGGGAATGCCAGACTTCTATTCTGGAATACAAGAAACAAATCAGTGTTCTTGAAAAGCAGGCTCAAAAATATCAGAGACAATATTCTGCCTTGAATGATATAATAAGTTTATTTATACAAACAAGTATTTAATTAAAAAATCGGTTGTTAAACCGATTTTTTTTATCTATATGTAAATGAACTTTGAATATTTTTATCAATCATACCGAGACAAGACTGATACTCTGCGTCAATCATTTTTAATCTTGACTGGTATTGAAGCATCTGCATATCAAGTTTTTGTTCCAATACCTTTAATTTCGCCTGCCTTTGTTGAAGTAGTTTAGTAGTAGGAGATTCCGGATCATAATCATTTCCGACCTGTGTCAAATCGCTTACTGATTGCGACAGAGTCATTTTACTCTGGGTAATAAGCTGAATTTTATATTCTAAATCCAGTCTTTGCTGTTGAAGATACAATAATCTGATTTGTGAGGTAACTAATCCCATTTTAAACTTCCTTTTATCTTGTTTCGTTGAGGTGGTTTCCTCTTAGAAACGTGTGCTGATTATTTTCTGCGATCAGCTGTTCCATTTTTTGAAACTGATGGCGGTGATAGTTGAGTCTGTATTGCGCCATTTTTCGTTTTTTGTTTATTGTCAAAAACTCTTTTATTCCTTCAACAAACGAGTTTGACATTGCTTTTATAGGATTCTTTCTTATCAGAAAGTTTTTTGAATATATCAAGAAATCTATAAGTCTTTTTATATTCATTTCTAAAGTATCACGAAGCATTTTTCTCCTTACACTTTAGACCTACATGTATATTAAAACAATTTGCGAGCAAATATTGCCATGTTTGGAAATATTTGCTTAACATGTCTTAATCTTTCAGTCCAAGTAATTTATTCACATTATTTATAACGGAAAAATTTAAACCAAACTTTAATAAAAAATAAAAAAACTGTAATGAAAATTTACAAGTTTTGAATAGATTTGCTGTCGCTCTCGATAGATTCTTTGAGCATCTTTTTAACTACATCGCCCTGTGTATCCAGCATCTTACAAACTGTTTCAATGTTTCTTACTTTATTAGAAAGAATTGTATCAGCATTTGCTGTAATATTTCCTGAAACATTTTGATAAGCAGCCAGAGCCGCAGATGAAGTCCCCTGCATTAAATTGCCCATGACTATTGCGGGAAGTCCGTATTCACCTAAATATGGTGCGGCAGCCTGCATGATACCACCCCATCCTGAAATTACTCCTGCAACAGGAAGTACCAGATTTTTCATAGAAAATCCGTAGCCGTTAGCTGCGCCCAGTCCGTATGCGGCAGCACTTGCCACATCTGCCATACCGCCGATACCTGATGCATAGCCTGTTGCAACTCCTGTATCAGTTCCCCATCCGCTTACAATTGAAGAAGCCCCGCCTGTTGCATAGCCGTCAAGCCCCCAAGATATAGGTGCCGCACCTGACGGGAAGCCTGAATAATTATATAGAGAATCTATGCCGTAAGATGAACCGCCGTTAAATGATGATGAATAAGAAGTTCCAGGGACATCCATAGACTGTGATGCTCCAAATACTGTGGCAAATGATGATGGAGCGAGTAAACTTGCTATATTATATAAAAATCCTCCTGTTGCTCCAAAACCTGATCCCAGACCGTTGCCTGAAACTGTTAAATCTCGCAGCTGGTCGTAAGTTTCCCAGAGTTGTGCTTTTGCATCAGAGCTTGCAGAACTGAATTTATTTGCTATTACCAAGTAGCTGTCATTTTTGTACGCCATAGAAACCTCTTATATTTATTATTCAAATGTTTTGAATGTTGATTCAATATTCTTTTCAATAACTTTCTGAACAGCTTCCATTTCTGTCTGTAATGCTTCCTGTTCAGTGTCAAGCTGTCTTAAACGTAATTCAAGGGTTCTGTCCTCTTCTTGAATTTTCTCTGTTTTTGCGTTAATATCTGCAATTTTCTTTTCATAAACCTGCATATCATAATTATACTGGTTCATTGCATCATTATAAGCATTTTCATCTGTAATAGTTTCGGTTTTCAGAGCAAATGTTGCAGTTGAATCTTCAAACCTTATTGACTGCGGCCGTCCTGATTCATCCAAATCTACAAATGCCCGTTGTGTCTGTTCAATTTTAGTTTCAACATTTTCTGCGTAATAAGTTGTAAGTTTATTTTGATTTTCTGTTGGTTTAGCAGGATCCGGTGCAGAAATTGCCGATGATGTCAAATCTTCCAGGCTGGCAAAATATCTTCTTCCTTGATATTCCCATGTATAAATGTTATTGGAAGATGCAAAACTTTCTGCCGGAAACTGATCGCAAATTTCTTCATAAGCTGCCTGCTGTTCCGGATCTGTCGGATCATAGGCTGATACTTCACAATTTCCAACATAAGTTGGGACATCTGACTTAACCGTATAATTAACCGCGTCAGAAGTGCCTGCAGCTGCGTTTTGTAAGTCATCCCGTGTTGTGAATTTCATTGAACCATCCGTATCAGTATAAACAAGAATATTTTCGGCTTCTTCTGTTGCAAAGGCTGGAAAATCCTTGCAAATTTGCTCATAATTTGTTCTCTGTTCTTCAACTAATGGGTCATACTGTTGTGCGGCCGTACCATTAATACTATATGTATCGTTGGCATCATCATAAGTAACAGTAGTCCTATCTATAGCCCCTTCAACTCCGGCAGCAGAAATTACGACCTGCGGATTAGCAAGTTTTGTCTGCACTCCTGTATATATATCCGAATAATGATAGTGTGTAATCAAATAATTGTAATTGGGATCATCTGTTATTTCAGTCATATCCGTAATTGTTTCTGCGGTTGTACCGTCCTGATATGAATATTGCAGAGTTGTGTAATCTTGAGTGCTTGGAGCCGTCGGAACTTCAAGCGCCAAAAGTTCGTTAAAGGTATTTGCGCTCTGGTTTGCCAGTGCCGTACGAGCCTGATTTATCTGCTGACCTTCATATTCTACATTTGTTTTTCTTGCTGTCAAACCTAAATATCTTGCCTGTGAAGCTGCCATACCCATAGCACTGCTCTCCTCTTATATAAAATTACTACCTTACGTTTTATAGTTATAATAATGTTTTTGAAAAAGTCAACATTACTATAAAAATTATACGGTACTAATTTAAAATTTTATACACGAATAAGCTCAAAATCATACATATAGAGGAAATATTTTTTGAAAATTAATATAAGAAAAGCAGTGCTCAAAATGGCACTGCTTTGATATATATATTATTAAGGAGCTATTCTTCTGTGTTTTCTGTTTCTTTACCGTCAATTTTTGAAGCATCAACAGTAAGAGCGATACGTTTATCTGTCGGATTGAATTTAAGAATATATGTATCAATTTTATCACCGACCTGTAAAATGCATTCTTTTTGATTTTGTAGTTCAACAACTTCAGCGTGAGGCAGCAATGCTTCAACACCGGGGAACACTTCAACAAACGCGCCGAAATGTTTAATTCTTGTTATTGTTCCTTCAACCTTATCGCCTTCTTTAATTTGTTTTTCTGCTTCCAGCCACGGATCCGGTTCAAGGTTTTTCAAGCTTAAAGATACGCGCTGTTTATCATGGTCGACTGCAATAACTTCAACATCAATTTTATCACCGACATTTAAAATATCTGTCGGGTGGTCAATCCATCTCCACGATAATTGAGACAGCGGAAGCAAACCGTCAATACCGCCGAGGTCGATAAATGCACCGAAATCTGTAATTCTTACAACATCGCCTTTAACAATTTGTCCCGGTTCAATTTGTGAAAATACATTTTTTCTTGCTTCAACAGCACTGTCGTCATAAACTTTTTTATTAGAAAGAATAAAGTTATTTTGCTGCGGATCAAGCGTCAAAATTTTAACTTCTATTTTACCGCCAACTTCCAGCTCGCTTTCTTTAACTCGCAGTTGAGAAGAAGGTATAAATCCTCTCACACCTGAAACTTCAACAAGAACACCGCCTTTAACAACACCGGCTATTGTTCCGAGAATTGTTTCATCGGCTTCTTTAGCTTTTTCGAGTTCTTTCCAGGCATAAGCGAGATCAACTTTTCTGCGTGATAACAGGAATTTGCCGTCTTCATCTTCTTCTTTTATAATAAGGAATTCATATTCCTGTCCTTTTTTATATTTTTCTTCAATGTTTTCGTCTTTATCAACTGCTTCGCGTGTTGGTACAACTGCAATTGTTTTTGCGCCGATATCAACCATAACCCCCTGGCTGTCATATCCGCATACAATACCTTTTACGAGATCACCTTTTTGAAATTTGTAATCGTATTGCTTCAATAATTCTTCAAAATCTAACTCACTTGATGTCATTTTTACTCCATTGTCATAAGACTCTATTCTGTTACTATTATGACTATTGTAACAAATTTTTAAAAATTTGTAAAGATTTTTGTAAATTCTCTTAACAATTAAGCAACACAAAAGATGCGAAACTCGGGCGCTTCGCATTCTTAATATTGTGAAAGCACTAGCCTTTCAGAGATTCAATTAAATCGGTTATAGTTTTTCCCTGAATTTCAATTTCTTCTATTCTGGCTTTAGTCTGCTCTATCAAATCTTTTGGAGCATTTGCCACAAATTTTGGATTATTAATTCTGCCAAGCATTGATTTTTTTTCAGCAGTAAGTTTATCCAGTTTCTTTTGCTGGCGTGTGATTTCTGCATCAAGATCGATTAAATCAGCAAGAGGCAGAATTATTTTGGAAGCTGAAACAACTGCTGTTGCACTTTTAGGCGGAACAGGCGCATTCATATCCGCATAAGATATATTTTCTACTCTTGCAAGACGTTGAATGTAAGCTTCTATAGCTTCAAATACAGGTTTTTCCGATTTTTCCGCACGTATTTCAATATCGCATTTTACTGACGGTGAAATATTGAAACTCTGGCGGACATTTCTCAAGGATGTAATTGTTTCAAAAACGAGTTCCATTTCCTGAGCTTCTTTCGGGAATTCCAAATCTTGTTTAAAGGCAGGGAACTCAGCCACGATAAGAGCTTTTGTTTCTGTTTGCTTTGGAATTAACTGCCATACGCGCTCTGTAATATGCGGCATAATAGGATGAAGCATTCTCAATGACATATCAAGAACATATCTTAAAACCCGTTGAGTATTGGCTTTTAATTTATTGTCCTGTAATTGAATTTTTGCAATTTCAACATACCAGTCGCAGTATGAATTCCAGAAGAAATCATAAAGTGCGTGAGCTACTTCTCCTATTCTGAAACTTTCAATATTTTCGTTTACTTCTTTTGCAACTTTATTAAGTTTGTCTAAAATCCATTTATCAGCGATAGTCAGGTTGTCAAAATCAATATCTTTATTGTCAACGCCGTCAAGGTTCATAAGCACAAATCTTGATGCATTCCAGATTTTATTTGCGAAGTTTCTTCCATATTCAAATCTTTCCTCGCTCATCTTGATATCCTGACCGCCATAAGTGCATAAAGATGTCATTGTAAATCTTAAAGCATCACAACCGTATTTGTCGATGATTTTAACTGGATCAATTGTATTGCCTTTTGATTTAGACATTTTCTGGCCTTTTTCATCACGGATAAGCCCGTGGATATAAACTGTTGAAAACGGTGCTTTTCCGGTAAATTCCAATCCCATTGTAATCATTCTTGCAACCCAGAAAAATATAATATCAAAACCTGTTACAAGAGTTGTTGTAGGATAGAATTTCTTGAAATCTTCGCTTTCGGTGTTGGGCCAGCCCATAGTCGAGAAAGGCCACAAACCTGAAGAAAACCATGTATCAAGAACATCAGAATCCTGTGTATAATGTTCTGGATCGGGGTTTTCTTTTGCAACTATCATTTCGCCTGTTTCATTATGGTAATAAGCAGGAATTTGATGCCCCCACCACAATTGTCTTGAAATGCACCAGTCGCGTATATTTTCCATCCAGCCGAGATAATTCTTTTCCCAGCGGTCGGGAACAAATTTTATTCTTCCGTCTTTAACAGCGGCAATAGCTTCTTTGGCGAGCGGAGCCATTTTTACAAACCATTGTTCTGACAAAAGCGGTTCAATTGTTGTTCCGCAGCGCTGGCATTTGCCGACATTGTGTTCATGGTCGCGTGTTCTCAATAAGAAATTGTTATAAGAAAGCATTCCGACAATTTTCTCTCTTGCTTCATATCTGTCAAGATTATGAAGTTCCTGAGGCACCTGACCGCAAGCTTTCATTGTACCGTCATTGTTGATGACCCAAACAGGTTTTAATCCGTGGCGTTTTCCGACTTCAAAGTCGTTGGGGTCATGTGCGGGAGTAATTTTAACAGCGCCTGTTCCGAAGTTTTTATCAACATATTCATCGGCAATAATAGGAATTTCTCTGCCCGAAAGCGGAATTATTACCGTTTTACCGACTAATTCCGAATATTTGTGATCATCAGGGTGAACAGCAATTGCAACATCACCGAAAATTGTTTCGGGACGTGTCGTTGCCACAATGATTGCTCCGCTTTCACCTTTCAAAGGATAAGAAATTTCCCACATGTGCCCCTGTTCTGTTGCGTATTCTGTTTCAACATCCGAAATTGCGCTGTTGCATCTCGGGCACCAGTTAACTATATATTTGCCTTTATATATAAGTCCTTTTTCATAAAGTCTTACAAAAACTTCTTTAACAGCTTCCGAGCATCCTTTATCAAACGTAAAGCGTTCTCTTGAACGGTCAAAAGAAGCTCCTAAACGTTTACATTGATCTAAGATTGCCGACTTATGTTCGTTTGCCCATTTCCATGTTTCTTCTAAGAATTTTTCACGTCCTAAATCATAGCGTGAAAGCCCTTTTTCTCTCAAATTTTTTTCAACTACATTCTGGGTTGCAATTCCTGCGTGGTCGGTTCCCGGAAGCCAGAGAGTCTCAAACCCCGACATCCTGTGATAACGTATCAGAATATCCTGCAAAGTTTCATCCAAAGCGTGCCCCATATGCAGAACGCCCGTAACATTAGGCGGTGGAATAACTATTGAATACGGCGGTTTTTTACTTTTTGCGTCCGCTTTAAAATATTCACCGTCCTCCCAGAACTTGTAAATTTTTTCTTCTGTTTCTTTCGGGTTGTAAACTGTGGGTAAATCTTCAATCTTTGTAGCTGTCATATAAAAATCCTTCTTATTTTTTGTATAGTTAAAAAATAGCACAAAAATAAGAAAAAATAAATTTATTCGCTTAACATTTGTTTTGTTGATTTACCGCCTTTTTCAACTAAACTTGCAAGGTAGCACGGAATTAAATTTAATGAACCACCAACATCAGATGAAACACTAAATGCAAAGATATCATATCCCCATTTATTAGGTCCTCTTTTTCCGTTCACATCTATTGCAAAAATTCTCATTCCTGACCATCCGCTCATAAGCAGAATTATTCCGTCTGAAAGAACATAAGCCTTTCTGTTGTTTGCAATAGCATTCTTTCTCCACCAGCCGGTACCAGCTGTAGCTTTATTGATATCTACATCGGATAAACTATCATCCTCTGCTTTTTTTATAGTGTCAATTCCGTTATATTCCGGAATACATCCTTGCTCTAATGCATGATTTTCACAAATTTTTATAATCTTAACTGTTTTTTCAAATTCGCTTTGAAAAATAGCACAGTCGGAAGAGTCTCCGTACGGGTCGGTTGCAGAAGTTTCCCATTTTGTACAATTACCGTCATCGCCGTATTCAAGACAACCAAGGACTCCGCGAAATTCAGGCCATACATAACACCCTAAAGGATAACCGTTATTAACTTCAACCTGTCTTATTGCCTGTGAAACAAGTGAATAAGCATGTTTGAACTGATTTTTTAATACCATTTTTTGATAATTCGCTATTAATGCAGGCATTGTTAATGCAGCAACTATACCGATTATTCCAAGAGTGATTAAAACTTCGGCAAGAGTAAATGCTGATCGTGAAACTTTGGTGCGCGAGGCTGTATACTCAGCATTCTTACTCCATTGTAAAGAATTATGCCGGATATCTGCAAAAATTGCAGAATACATTATAAATTTAGTGATTTTGTATCTAAAGGCCATAAAATTCCTCCGCGTACTAATATTAGCACAACTTGTTCTTAATTTAGCACTAAAATGA
>URXH01000016.1 GCA_900551675.1 uncultured bacterium | reverse complement strand
AAAAAATAAATTATTAACAAGATATAAGTATGGAGGCCATATATGTCAAAGCTAAATATTGACCAGAAAACGGTTAAAGAACTTTTCAGTGCTAAAAAAACAAAATTTTTAATTCCAGATTATCAAAGACCATATGCATGGGGTGAAGATGAATGTCAAACATTATGGGAAGACTTATTCAACTTTTCATTTCCAGAAAATAACTGTGATAACTTTGATAGTGAAAGTGATGAATACTTCCTAGGTCCAATTGTCACTTTTAAAAATGATAAAGGAGACATGGAAATAATTGATGGTCAGCAACGTTTAACCACATTAATGCTTTTACTTCGTGCATTCTATGACAAGTTCAAGAACATGAAAGATGATAAATCTGAAAAAACAAGAGAACAAATTGAAGCATGTATCTGGAAGACCGATGAATTTGGTTATGTAAATACAGAAGAATTAAAAATTAATTACGACTGTCCTTTTTTGAATAATGAATTTGAACTTGAAGAAATAGCAGAAGCTTTTAAGTTGTCGATTGAAGAAAAAAAAGAAGAAGAAATGCGCAGAGGGCAATCTTGCGTTGGACCGCACAGGGATGATATTGTTTTTTACATAAACGGCAGTGAAGCTGTCAAATTTGCATCACAGGGACAGCAAAGAACTATTGTTCTGGCACTTAAACTTTCGGAACTTGATATAATTACCGCTAAAACAGGAGATGAACCTGTTCTGCTTCTTGATGATGTTCTGGCAGAGCTTGATGATATAAGACAAAACTTTCTTTTAAAATCAATTAATGAAAACACTCAAACAATAATAACTTCAGTAGACACAATTCTTTTTGAAGATGAATTTCTAAAGGATGTTAAAATATACAGAATAGAAAATGGTAATATTGTATAAATTAATTATAAAAAATAATTTATAAATTCATGCATTTGTTATTTTTTTTTCTTGTATTATAATAAATTTATAAAAAAGGAGAGAGGAAATGGATACATTAACTAAAAATGAGGGATTAATAACTAAAATTATTGGTCCTGTTATTGACGTTGAATTTCAGCAGGGAGAGCTTCCGGAAATTTATACGGCTCTGCATATCAATAAAGATGACGGGAGTTATGTAGTTGCAGAAGTTCAGCAAATGCTTGGCGGCAACAAAGTTAGAACAGTTGCAATGTCTTCAACCGACGGACTTAAAAGAGGCATGAAAGTCATTAATACAAATGAACCTATTAAAATTCCTGTCGGAAAAGCTATTTTAGGAAGAATTTTAAATGTAACCGGCGATCCTGTCGACAAAATGGGACCTGTAGAAACGGATACATATCTTCCAATCCACAGAGAATCTCCAAAATTAACAGATCAAAATACAAATATTGAAATTTTAGAAACAGGTATTAAAGCAATCGATCTTTTGCAGCCGTATCAGAAAGGCGGCAAAATCGGTCTGTTCGGAGGTGCAGGTGTAGGAAAAACAGTTCTTATTATGGAACTTATCCACAACATTGCAATGGAACATTCAGGCGTTTCCGTTTTCGGCGGTGTAGGTGAAAGAACACGTGAAGGAAATGACCTGTGGAATGAAATGAAAGAATCAGGCGTTATCGACAAAGTAGCTCTTATTTACGGACAGATGAACGAACCGCCGGGAGCCAGAATGAGAGTTGGGCTTTCTGCTTTGACTGCAGCTGAATATTTCAGGGATTTTTCAAAACAGGACGTATTGTTATTCGTTGACAATATATTCAGATTTACTCAGGCAGGATCTGAGGTTTCGGCTCTTCTAGGCCGTATGCCTTCAGCCGTAGGCTACCAGCCGACACTGGCAAATGAAATGGGCGAACTGCAGGAAAGAATTACATCAACAAAAGACGGTTCCATTACATCAGTTCAGGCAATTTATGTACCTGCAGACGACTTAACTGACCCTGCTCCTGCAACGACATTCTCACACCTTGATGCATCAACTGTTCTTTCTAGACAAATCGCATCTCTTGGTATTTATCCGGCTGTAGATCCTCTTGAATCCACTTCAAGAGTTCTTGATCCTAATATCATCGGAGAAGAACACTACAATACAACAAGAAAAGTTCTTGAAATTCTTCAAAAATACAAAGAATTACAGGATATTATCGCTATCTTAGGTATGGATGAACTCTCTGAAGAAGATAAAGAAACGGTTAACAGAGCAAGAAAAATTCAAAGATTCCTCTCACAGCCGTTCTTCGTTGCCGAACAGTTCTCCGGAATTTCAGGAAAGTACGTAAAACTTGAAGATACAATAAAAGGCTTTAAAGAAATTATTGAAGGCAAACACGATGACCTGCCCGAACAGGCTTTCTACATGGTAGGAACAATTGAAGAAGCCGTTGAAAAAGCCAAAACATTAAAATAGAAGATATGAGGTTTAAGAGGACGCAAGGTCAGCAAGCAGTCAATACCTTCAGCCCTCCCAGACTTTCAAACTTCTGAAAGGGTATTCTATGCATTTAAAAATAATAACCAACGAAAAAATTGTTTTTGATGAAGATGTCGATGAAGTTTATACAAAAACGACAGATGGTGAAATCGGCATTTTAAAAAACCACGTACCTGTTATGGCTGCACTCGACATTGGCGTAACAAAAGCCATCAAAAATAATGAGCCAAAATATTTTACAACAATGGGCGGTGTGTTTCAATTCAAAGATGATAATGCTCTGATACTTACGACTACAGCAGAACGCGGAGATGAGATTGATGTAGCACGAGCAAAAGAAGCCCTAAAACGTGCACAGGCAAGATTAGCAGAAGCTGATGCCGAACTTGATGCCAAACGGGCAGAAGCAGCTGTTGCAAGAGCAATGGCAAGATTAAAAGCAACGCTTAATAACTAGAAAACTGCGAAAAACCGCGTAATAATCGCGGTTTTTCGTGTTTAATATAAAGATCAGTAGAGTAGAAAAATTTAATGCTTGTTATATAATAAATTTTATGGAAAAGACTTTATACCAGATATTTAAAACTTTTTTCAAAGTCGGAACATTATTACTTGGTGGCGGTTATGTTATTTTGCCATTATTACAGTCTGAACTTGTTGATAAAAAACAATGGATAGATGATGATGAATTATGCGAATACTACGCACTAGGACAGAGCGTTCCGGGAATTATCGCCGCAAATACAGCTATCTTTGTAGGCTATAAATTAAGAAAAACAGCCGGAGCAATTACTGCAACACTCGGTATTGTCATGCCTGCATTTATCTCAATAATTTTAATAGCAAAAATTCTTGAAGAAGTTGTTAAAATGAAATTTATCCAGAGCATATTCTGGGGTGTAGGAATCGGTGTTGTGCTGTTAATTTATCTTGCGGTAAAGGAAATGTGGAGAAAAAGTGTTGTTGACCAATTTACATGCTGGATATTTTTTATAACATTTATTTTATCAGCATGCTTCAAGGCTCCGCCTGCAGCATTGATAATTCTTGCAATATTTATAGGTCTATGGCTTCAGTACCAAAAGAAAATAGAACATGAGGATAACGAATGATAATATATTTGAAATTATTTTTGGAATTTTTTCATATCGGCTTATTTTCTTTTGGAGGCGGATATGCAACACTGCCGTTTTTGTATCATATAGCTGACGTACAAAAATGGTATACAACAAAACAGCTTACTGACATGATTGCGGTATCCTCAATTACTCCAGGGCCTGTAGGAGTAAATGTGGCAACTTTCGCAGGATTTGCTACAGCAGGAATAACGGGGGCATTTATTGCGACAACCGCTGTGATACTTCCATCTTTGATATTAATAATTATCATTTCAAAGCTTTTAGAACAATTCAGGCATAACAAATACGTACGCTCGGTTATTTACACTTTAAAACCTGCAGGATGCGGGCTTTTGGCGGCAGTCGGCATTGATATGTTTATTAACAGCATAAATTTATTTGGAATAGTATTGCTCGCTGGCTTATTTATTGCAAGTTTAACAGAAAAACGCGACCCTTTGTTTTATTTGGGAGTATCGGCACTTGTTGGTCTGATTGCCGGATTTTTTAATCTGACGGGTTAGAAATTCTATACTGCAGAGCCTGCATAAGATGAGTCTGCTTAATATCATCTGCACCTTCAAGATCTGCTATGGTTCTTGCAAGTTTCAGAATTCTGTCATAGCGTCTGCCTGAAAGCTGATATTTTACAGCTGCCGTTTTTAATAATTCGGCGCTCTGTTTATCTATCACACAATATTTTTTTATGAGTCCGGAAGTCAATTCAGAGTTAGTTAAAATTCCGTCATTTTTATAGCGTTCAGCCTGAATTTTTCTTGCTTTAACAACTCTTTTTCTAATATCTTCGGAAGTTTCGGCAGACGGCTGCGTATTCAAAAGCTCATCTGCAGTAAGTCGCGGGACTTCTACCTGCAGATCAATTCTATCAAGTAAAGGTCCTGACAATCTTGCTTTATATCTGCTTATCTGAAATTCAGAGCACGTACACTGTTTTTCTTTATCACCGAGATAACCGCACGGACATGGATTCATAGCGCCGAGAAGCATAAATTTTGCAGGATACCTGATAGAATGTTTGGCACGCGAAATAACAATTTCTCCGTCTTCAAGAGGCTGACGCAAAACCTCCAATACATTTCTCGGAAATTCAACCATTTCATCAAGAAATAAAACACCCCTGTGAGCAAGCGTAATTTCACCGGGCTTCGGATTAGATCCCCCGCCGATTATACCGTTTGCGGAAGCTGTATGATGAACGGCTCTAAAAGGACGTTTTGTCATCAATGGCTCATCTGGAGATAACAACCCGCAGATACTGTATATTTTTGTAAGTTCAAGTGCTTCCGAAAGCTCAAGAGGAGGCAAAATTGATGCAAAACATTTTGCCATAAGAGTTTTACCTGACCCCGGCGAGCCTGTCATTAACATATTATGACCGCCTGCCGCGGCGATTTCCAGAGCGCGCTTGGCTTTTTGCTGACCTTTTACATCTTTAAAGTCGTAAATATATTCCTGCTTTGCGCTATCTGTCAAATATTTATTTATATCAATTACAGTAGGTTTTATCTGAATATCTGAAAAATGATTAACGACATCACCGAGACACCCTGCGCCAAAAATATTAACTCCACCCGCAAGCGCAGCTTCCACAGCGTTAATCTCTGGAACGAATATATTTTTTACACCCTCTTCCTTTAATCCTAGAATTAAAGGCAAAACACCCGTTACTCCGCGCAGAGTTCCGTCAAGAGAAAGTTCTCCGACAAATGCATAATCTTTTATCTTATCTTCTTCAAGAACTCCTTCTTCTACAAGAAGACCAATTGCAATAGGCAGATCAAAGTTTGAACCCTCTTTTTTCAAATCAGCAGGAGCAAGATTTATAACAACTTTTTTTGCCGGAAAAGTAAATCCAGAGTTTTTTATAGCCGAACGCACCCTGTCGCGCGCCTCATTTATCGCCGTATCAGGCAAACCAACAATAGCAAAACCCGGAAGCCCGTTTAAAACATCAGTTTCCACAGAAACTTTATATGCATTAAGACCTATTACTGTCGCGGTTGTAACTTTGTTTACCATAAACTAATATTACTACAAATATTTTTATTGTATAATCAGGCTATGAATATTTTAGCTATCAATTTCGGCGGAATAGGAGATGAAATATTTTTTCTGCCCGCTCTTATATCTTTAAAAAAAGAATTTCCCGAAGCAAAAATTACTCTGGCGCTGGAGCCCAGGAGCAAAAGCGTAAAAGATTTAACTAATATTATAGATGATTTATTTCTTATTGATGTTAAAGGGAAAAATAAATACACAGAACTTTTAAAACTTGTATATCTCGCACGAAAAGGGCATTTTGATATGGTTTTCTCGTCAGGAGGAAACAAATTTATCAGTATCCTTTTGACACTAACAGGGATAAAAAAGAGATACGGCTATGATACAGGCAAATTGAGCAAAATTCTTTTAACAAAAGCTGTACCTTTAAATAAAAACCAGTATGCCTGCGCCATGTATCATGACCTTATAACACCTGTTACAAACTACAAAACTTATCTGCCAGAAATTAATGTCGAAAGACAGGAAAAAATTCCTAATTCTGTTCTAATCCACCCCGGAGTGAGCAAAATGAGCTTGCAAAAGGGAATGGTAAAAACAGTTACGGCGGATGTATGGGCACAGACTGTTGATTTGCTTCTTGAAAAAGGAAAACATGTTATCTTAGCCGGAGGCCCCGATGATAAGGAAGTAATAGAAACAATTCTTTCTCGCATCACTCTTCATTCTTCAGTCTTCACTAATTGTTATGGCAAAACAAAAAGTTTAAAAGATCTGGCGGTTCTTATCGGGAAAGCAGAAAAATTTATATGCTCTGATTCTGCACCTTTGCATGTTGCAGTTGCTATGGGAACAAAAACCTATGTAATTTTCGGACCGACAGATGATAAAAAATTAATTCCGCAATCTGAAAATGTTATCCCGATTAAAGCATCGGATAACTGCCCGATAAAACCGTGTCTTTGGGAGCACCGACAAACAACATGCGAAAAACTTGACTGCTTAAAAATTACGGCACAGGATATTGTTCAGAAAGTTCTTTAGAATACAAATCTTCAAAAATAATACGTAATTTATTTTTATCTGCAATTATTTGACGCAATTCATTCAAAGGTTCAGCATTTTTGGAATCTTCCAACCACAATTTCATATAACCGCCTCCGGCATATTTTTCTTTCATATGTTCAACAAGATGCTCCCAGTGAATTTCCTTATCAGAGGAAGGCGTATTTTTCATAGAATACTGAATAGTTCGTTTGATAATTTTTAAAGGTACAATATCCCTGTCAGCCTCTGCAACTATTTTTCCGTAAATACTTCTTGGAGAATTTTTTGAAGATGCTCTATGATCTTCCACTGCCTCTTTCATAATCTTTATTTCTTCACGCAAAAACCATTGTCTTAATTGAATATCAGATTCAAGAATTTTTCCCGAAACAATATGATGCAGTTCTCTGCCTTCACATAAGCCCAAATCATGATATGCCGCTATAACATAAGCATATTCAAGATTTACACCATATTTTTCTGCAAGATTTAAACTCTCGCGAATAACATCTCTGACATGTTCAACTCCATGCCCTTTATCAAATTCTGTATATTTTGGAATTACAATAGTTTCAATATATTTTTCTAATTCTTTATTCATTATATTCCGACACTCAATCCTGCACAAATATTTATTGACTGCCCCGTAATACCTTTTGCATCTTCCGAAATTAAGTATTTACAAAGTTTTGCAACCTCTTGGGGTTTTACAAATCTTTTTTGCGGAATTGTCTCCATTATTTCTTCTTTTGAAAACTCGCTTTCCTCAATAGAATTCATTCCGAGCTCCGTTTCAACCCAGCCGGGGTTTATTGTATTTACGGTTATATCAAATTCCGCAAGCTCAAGTGCCAGAGCTTTAGTCAATCCTATAAGTCCTGATTTTGATGATGAATAAATGCTTGCATAAGCTTCTCCCATTACACCCGAAATTGATCCGATATTTATTATTCTTCCCCATCTTTGACCCTTCATGTGAGGAATTGCTTTTGATATAAGATAAGCCGGAGCAATTAAATTTGTTTGATAAAGCCTTTGAATATCAGCTATATTCATAGTTTCAAGCCCTGCATAAATATAT
Organism: uncultured bacterium; assembly: GCA_900551675.1. Classification (GTDB taxonomy): domain Bacteria; phylum Cyanobacteriota; class Vampirovibrionia; order Gastranaerophilales; family Gastranaerophilaceae; genus Stercorousia. The sequence goes on along the minus strand of URXH01000016.1, from coordinate 19,678 downwards.
TCTCCGGCATTATTGATTAACACGTCTATATTCTTTTCTTCAATAAATTTTGCAAGTATATTTATATCTTTTGATAAATCGCATACACAAAAACCTTTAGCATTACAAGCAGTGAGCGCCTGTTCATCCCTGCCTGTAACAAATACCTCACCGGCAGATTGAAGCTCATTTGCTATTGCGTTGCCTATTCCTTTAGAAGCGCCTGTTACTAATATATTCATGATTTATACTCCTTTAAAAAATTTCGAACAATGAATGATGCCATAAATATTCCGGCACAGCTTGCCACAAACGGAGTTGATGACGGAGTAATCTTTGTGAATTCAATATTTTCACCGTTTTTTGTAATTATTTTTTCATTAACTGAAATCTTTTCCTGTACAAAAGGTTTTTCTCTGCTTGCAATAACAGTAATTCCTTTTTCAACCCCGCGTTTTTTCAGCTGATAAATTATATTTGAGACAAACGGCACATTTTTGTTTTCAATTTCAGAAATATCGCATATATACAACTGCGAGGGATCAATTCTGTTACCTGCACCCATCGAACTTATAACAGGAATCTTGCTTTTAACACAAGTTTCAAGCAATTCAACTTTTGAACGCATTGTATCTATTGCATCGGCAACATAATCAACACTTGAAAAATCAATATTACCCGTATAAAAATCATCAATAACATTCAATTTTATATCAGGATTTATATCTTTCAGCCTCTGCTCAAAAAGATAAGTTTTTTTTTGCCCTACAGTTGAATGCAATGCAACAAGCTGGCGATTTATATTAGTTTTTGAAACAGTATCAAAGTCTACAAGCGTCAGCTCTCCTGCACCTGCTCTTGCAAGAGCTTCCGCGCAATAACCGCCGACTCCGCCAAGCCCAAAAACAACAATATGTTTCTGTGAAAGAAGTTTTTGATTTTCTTCTCCCCAAAAAAGTTCATTGCGCGAAAAAATATTTTCCATTTAAACCCTCATACGAATATCTAACTTTTGCAAAAGCTTAAGTTAAAATTCTATCCTCTCCAAAATCGGGCGAGGAGCAAATTATTCTATTTAATTATTCCGAAGCCTAAAAGGAATGTACAAATCAAAAATATTGCCGAAACTATTGCAGTCAGTTTGTTTAATCCTTTTTCAGCACTTTTCTGCGATGCAAATACATGAGATGCTCCACCGATGCCTGCAATTCCATCGCCTTTCGGGGAATGTAATAAAATTAAAACGATTAATAATAAAGCTGAAATAATCTGAACAGCCCAAACTAAATTTAATAACATTTATTTTTTCTCCTTTTTCTTAGAAATAAAGTGGGCTCTTTTAGAATTCAATTTGATATTTTCAAAAGTATATAATCTTGCCGGTCTTTTAGAAGAAGACTTTGTATATTCATTAAGTTCAATCAAACCTTCTGTCGAAAGAGCTTTCTTTCTGAAATTGCGTTTATCTAATTTTTTGCCCATAATCAGCTCATAAGCTTTCTGCATTTCGGTCAGTGTAAATTTTTCATTCAAAAGCTGATATGCAACAGGGCATAATTCTAATCTCTCACGGGTTCTTTTCAGAGAATATTCAATAATTTCTTTGTGGTCAAAAGCCAGAGGCGGAAGATCAGAAATCTTATGCCAGCCCAATTCCGGTGTAGGCACGATATTTATATCTTCTGCTCTCACCAGCGCAAAATATGCACAGGTTATAACTCTTGCATTCGGGTGTCTCAAAGGATCTCCGAATGTGTATAACTGTTCAAGGTAAACGTTATCAATATTTGTACGTTCTTTTAATACTCTTAACGCTGCCTGATCAAGGTTTTCAGATAATCTTACATACCCGCCCGGGATAGCCCATTTATCTTTAAAGGGTTCATTAAGACGTTTAACCAGCAAAACCTGCAAGGCATCATTTTTCATCGTTACTATTACAACGTCTACCGTAATTTCGTGTGTCTTGGTTTCGTTAAAAATCATAAATTCTCTGTCCCTAAGATTAATAATATAATAAAAATAAAATTTTACATTAGTTAATAGTTATTTTTTATTAACAATTTTTAACATGAATTTTAAAATAGAACAATTTATATGAACATAAATACTTTATATATATAAGGGGAAATTTTCAGAGGAAAAATGAGTATATATAACTGGGGATTAAACAACATATTTATGAATAGTTTTATACCGATGCCCGCGGATCCATTTGGCGGCTTAAATCCTTTTTGCACAGGTTTCGGTTATTCTAATCCGTTTTTTAACTATATAATTCCCCAATTTAATATGTTTCCGTCTTTTACAATGCCGTCAAACAGTATATTTACAGCAATGCCTGCTATGAATTTTTCAATGCCTTTTATGTCTAATCCGTTTAACTTTACACTGCCATCAAGTGTTTATACAGCAGGGCTTGAAGGATTAAATATACCATCTTTCGGAGAATTATTAACAAACAATAATATAAATAATAAAAAAGTTGATAAAGGTTTCAAAAATACTCAAAAACTAGACAAAAAATTTTTAAATCGTGTTAAACAAATCGCAAAAAAAATAAACTGTGATTATAAAGATTTACTCGCTGTTATGAACAGTGAATCAGGATTAAGAAGTAATATTTGGAACGGTTCCACTGCAGTAGGACTTATACAATTCACAACTCCAGCCATTAACGGTCTTAACCAAAAATACGGACTAAATTTAACAAAAGCTAAAATAGCAAAAATGAGTCCTATTGAACAGCTTGATTTAGTAGAAAAACTTTTAATTATGGCTAAAAGTATGAAATTTCCTGCAAATAAAAAATTATCCGCTGCTGATTTATACTCAATTATATTTTTACCGGCAAGAGCTGATAGAAATGTTCTCTGTGTAAGAGGTGAAGCTTTTTATAATCAAAATAAAGGACTTGATAAAAACGGTGATGGGAAAATAACTAAGTCCGATTTAGCAAAACATCTATCAGAAAAATATGTTGATGAATCCGTTTTTGCGTAAATCAATAAAATAAAAAATATTACAATTCGAAATAATCCATTGATGTTCCGAAATGTTTCATGTATGTTCATGAAATATATAACAGATTTGCGGAAAGGCTTTAAAATGGATAAGGGATACATTGAAAACGGTTTTATTGTCGATGTAAGCAATGCTCACAAGACATCTGAAATTATTTATGAACTGAGCAGAATTTTAGATCTGCCTGACGCTCAAAGCAAAAAAGTCTGCCTGAAACTCGGCTCGGTTGATTTGACAACTACCGAACTTACAAGTATAAAAGCTCTTGTAGAATCAATGAATTCCGAAATAGAATTCATTACGACAGCATCAGATTATACGGTAAAATCTGCTGAAGAACTTGATATAAAAGTTTCAGAACTTGAAAATAAAGTTCCCATGCCAGAATTTAACGCTGATCAGGAAAAAGTTAATCAGGAGCTGGAAAGAGCTTTAGATAAAATTTTTGGAGATGAAAACACAGAAATCAAAACTTTCGCACAGGAAGAAGATTTGAAAAAATTACAAAAAGATGCGCCTGCAGCCCCGGTTAAACCGCTAGACGAAGTATCTGAAAATCAAATGGAAACTATTGATACATCTGCTGTTGAACCTCAAAAAACAAATTTTAAAACCGATAATAATGAAATCACCTTAAAATCTTCCGCACCGGCAGAAACTCAAGATTTCAACCCTGCAGAAGAATTAAAAGATTTTAACAGCGAACTTGAAAACGCAAACAAAATTGAAGGGGAAGATATTGAAGATATAGACTACAATCTTGATGATTTAAGAAAATCTTTGAGAGAAACAGAGAAACTTCCCACATTGTATATCCAAAGGACATTACGTTCGGGACAGAGCATAACCTCAGACGGAAATATTGTAATTATCGGAGACGCTAATCCGGGTTCTGAAATTATTGCCAAAGGCGACATCACTATCTGGGGTATTTTAGGTGGAATAGCTCATGCCGGTTCTGCCGGAAACAGGTATGCAAAAATCCGCGCCTTAAAAATGAATGCTATTCAGTTAAGAATAGCTGATACATTTGCAAGACGTCCGGATAATATTAATATTCCGTATATCCAAAAAACCGATACATTTATTCCCGAAGAAGCCTGTATATACAAGAAACAAATAATTATACGCAAAATACACGAATCATAAAAAGGAGAAATAATGAGCGGTAGAGTTATCGTAATAACATCCGGAAAAGGCGGTGTAGGCAAAACTACAACTAATGCCAATATCGGAACAGCCCTTGCCAGAGCAGGCAAGAAGGTTGTAATGATCGACACCGATCTGGGATTAAGAAATTTAGATTTATTACTTGGACTTGAAAACAGAATAGTTTATACAATTGTAGATGTCGTCGAAGAACGATGCAAACTTAAACAGGCTTTAGTAAAAGATAAAAAGAATCCGAATCTGTGCCTTCTTGCAGCAGCGCAGACACGTGATAAAACAGCTGTAACAGAAGAACAGTTGAAAGATATATGCGAACAATTAAAAAAAGATTTCGATTTCATTCTTATCGACTGTCCGGCAGGGATTGAACAGGGTTTCCAAAATGCAGTTGCAGGAGCCTCCGAAGCAATCGTTGTTACAACACCTGAAATGTCAGCTGTTCGTGATGCCGATAGAATTATAGGGCTTTTGGAAGCAAAAGAAGAAATTAAATCTTATAAACTATTGTTAAACAGAGTACGTCCAAACCTTATTAAAACAAATGATATGATGAGCGTAGATGATGTCGTTGAAATACTTTCAGCGGATTTAATCGGAATAATTCCTGAAGATACAGGCATTATTACTTCAACTAACAAAGGCGAACCTATTGTTAACGATGAAAAATCACTTGCAGGCAAAGCTTACAACAATGTCGCAAGAAGAATTATAGGCGAAGATGTTCCGTTTTTAGATCTTGAAGAACCGCAGGGAGTAATGGCTAAAATGAAAAAATTCTTCTCCGGACTTATGGGAAAGGAGAAATCATAAGATGTTATTAGCAAATTTATACAATAAAGTCTTAGGTTTTTTCCGCCAGACAGATGCTGAACAGACAGAATCATCAAAAGATACTGCCTGCAACAGATTACGCGTTGTTCTAATGCAGGACAGAACAAATCTTACGCCTGAACTTATGGAACGTATGAGACGCGAGATGATTGACCTTCTTTCAAAATATGTTGAAATGGATAAAGAAGCACTTGAACTTAACCTTGAACAGGATGGAGATCAGGTTGCATTGATGCTTTCAATCCCTGTCATCAGAGCAAAAGATGAAGACGAAATAAAAGCAGCCCTTGAAGCAGAAGATAAAGAAAAAGAAGATTCAAAAGAAATTTCGGAAGAAGCAGAAACAGATAATGATGATGAATTATCTCAAAAAAATGACGAAAACCTTGATGAAGGAAAAGCTTCTGACGAAATATCAAAAAATGATGCAAATAATGAAAATGAAGACGAAAATTCAGATGACAAAATAGAAATCACAACAAAAGAAGAAGACGAAGAAAAAAAAGAAAAATAAATACTTTAATACGAAAACAATTCAATAAAAAAAGAACCGCCTTATGATGTGGTTCTTTTTTTAACTAAAATTTTGTAACGAATTATATACATTTTTTAAATACGCCTGTTGACAGGTAAATTTGTTTGTTTTAACATTGATATGCTTGGAATTAATGTATTTACCAATATCCGAAATATTTGTAGAATAGCAATTCCGGGCAGTGTATTACAATAAAAAAAGAAAAAGGAATGCAAATGGCAACCACAACTAGACAAAGAATCAGAGTTTGTTTGAAAGCTTATGATCATAAATTAATTGACGTATCTTCAGACAAAATCGTAGAAACAGCAAAAAGAACAGACGCTAAAGTAGCCGGACCTATTCCTTTACCTACAAAAAGACGTATATATTGCGTTTTGCGTTCACCCCACGTTGATAAAAAATCCCGTGAACATTTTGAAATGAGAACTCATAAACGTATTATTGATATATACGAACCTACTCAACAGACAGTTGAAGAATTGGGAAGATTAGACCTTCCTGCAGGTGTAGATATTGAAGTTAAACTTTAATATTTACCATTTTGAAAATTAAATAAGCATTATGCATGTAATGTGAACTACAACCGAACAGGGGCAAAAATATAAGGGGACAGCCTTTATAAAAAAATCTCCAGATCGGAACAGCCCAAAAGGCTGTGAGGTGTAAGTCCTCAAATTAGGTAAAGATTAGCAAGACGTAGCGCTCGCAAGAGAATCGGATTTTCGCAAAAGTGAAACCACAAGGGTTGAAACTTGTCCAGGTGAAAAACGTGATAGAATGGAGTAATTTGTTAAAATTACGAAATGGAATGAAACGTTTTGAACCGCGAATAATCCAAGAAAAATGAAAGGTAAGAATATGACACTAGGTGTAATAGGTAAAAAACTTGGAATGACACAGATCTTTGACGAACAAGGTTTGGCAATTCCCGTAACCGTAATTAAAGTTGATCCGATTGTTGTTACTCAGGTAAAAACCGTTGAAACTGACGGCTACAACGCAATTCAGGTAGGTACAATTTCTGCAAAAGAAAAACACTTAACTAAAGCAGAAATCGGGCACTTTAAGAAAAATAATCTTGAAAACTTCAGACACCTTCAGGAATTCAGAGTTGATAACCCGTCTGATTACAAAGTAGGCGACAAGATTGAATTATCAGTTCTTGATAACGTTGAAAAAGTAGACGTTACAGGCAAATCAATAGGTAAAGGCTTCCAGGGTACAGTAAAAAGATGGAACTTTTCAAGAGGACCTATGGGACACGGTTCTAAAAACCACAGAGAACCAGGTTCAATAGGTGCAGGGACAACTCCTTCACGTGTTATCAAAGGCAAAAGAATGGCCGGTAACATGGGCAACGAAAGAGTTACAATAACTAAATTGAAATTAGTTAAAGTTGATGCCGCAAACAGCTTAGTATTAATCAAAGGTTCAGTACCGGGCTGTGAAGGCAGATTAGTTACAATAGTTCCGACAAGAACTAAGTGGAACTAATTATTTAACTTTCCCACCCTCGCCCTTTGCGGGAGAGGGAGAAATTCTTAACGAATGAAAAGAGTTTTAGAATTTCGGGTGAGGGCTCTCACCAACAGTACATTATAAACAGAACAAGTTTAAAAAATCCTGACTTGCCATATAAAACCAAGCGAGCAAAGGAATGAAAAATGCGTAGCATTTTGAAAGTTGAACATTCATGATCGAAAACCGCGTTTTTCGATTTGAATGTGAACGGTTACGTTTAACGCGAGCTGAGCGATGCAACGGAAAGGGGTAAGCAGTAAAAGATAAGAATAAAGGAAAAACAAAAATGTCAAAAGAAATATTAAGCACAACAGGTGAAAAATTAGGCGAAATTACATTGAATGAAAATGTATTCGGTGTTGAACCTAATATTCATGTAATGCACTTAGCATTAAGAAGACAATTAAACAATGCACGTCAGGGTTCAGCCTGCGCTAAAACAAGAGCAGAAGTATCCGGCGGCGGTAAAAAACCCTGGAAACAAAAAGGTACAGGCAGAGCAAGAGCAGGTTCTCTCCGCTCGCCATTGTTCGCAGGCGGCGGCGTAATCTTTGGACCAAAACCGAGAAGCTATGCATTCAATATGCCTCAAAAAGCAAGACAATTAGCTATCAAATCAGCATTGTCAGCAAGAAGTGAACAAATGGTTGTAGTAAAAGACTTCTCAGCAATTTCTGAACCTAAAACAAAATTGATGGTAAGCGCATTAAAATCATTAAAAGTTACAGGTAAAATTTTAATCGTTGCAGATGTTAAAGCAGAAGAAAACAAAAATTTGGAACTCTCTGCAAGAAACATCCCGAGCGTAAAAATCATTTTACCATCAAACTTGAACGTAAAAGATTTACTGGAAGCTGATTCTGTTGTAATTACCGAATCTGCTGTTAAAGATATAACAGAAAAGCTAAGCTAACCGTTGCCGAAGAATGAGGCTTACTGGTGCTTAGTCCCGAACTCGTTTCGGGATCGCAAATCCGAAAAAAGTAAAGGAAACTTACAAAATGAGTAAAGCAAGAACAAATACAGAAAAATTATATGATGTAATTAAAAAACCTATAATCACAGAAAAGTCAGTAGGTGCTACATCTATGGGACAGTATACTTTTGAAGTCGTAAAAGACGCAACAAAAGTTGAAATTGCTCAGGCTGTAGAATTGGCTTTCCCTGGAAGAAAGGTTAAAAAAGTAAGAACAGTTTATATGCCGTCTCACGAAAAAAGAATGGGATATAAATTCGGAAGAACAGATTCTTCTAAAAAAGCCATCGTAACAATCGAAGGCGATCCGATTGAAGAATTAATCGGAGCATAACGGATTTTGGCTAGTGAGCCAGCCGTGTGAGCGCCTGAGTGAGCATAGATTGAATGCAAACGAGAGGAAAGCGAACCCAGCACATCTCAATGAGAAATTTGATGAAACGGAATAAATTTAAAAAATTTATGTAGTGGAATGAAAAATTTCAAGTTGCCAATAATCCAAGATAATAAAAAGGGGCGGAAGGCATAAGTCCCAGAAAAAGTACAAAGCCAATAAAGGAGAAAAATAAAAATGGCAATCAGAAAAATAAACCCTACATCTCCAGGCCAAAGAGGGATGACAAAAAGTGATTATCAAGAAATCACCTGCACAACTCCTGAAAAATCATTGTTAAAATCATTGAAAAAAACAGCAGGAAGAAATAATACAGGAAGAATTACATGCCGTCATAAAGGCGGAGGTGTAAAAAGGACTTATCGTATAATTGACTTCAAACGTGAAAAATTCGGCGTACCTGCAACAGTAAAAACTATTGAATATGATCCGAACAGAAACGTCAGAATATCTCTAGTATATTACGCAGACGGTGAAAAAAGATATATCTTAACACCGGAAGGATTAAACGTAGGCGATGTAATTGTTTCAGGTCCGGAAGCACCTGTTCAGACAGGTAACGCTTTACCGCTTGAATTAATCCCGTTAGGTACAATAGTTCACAACATTGAACTTACCCCCGGACGCGGCGGCGTTATGGTTAGATCTGCAGGTAATGCAGCTCAGGTAATGGCTAAAGAAGGCAATTACGTAACAATAAAACTTCCATCATCAGAAATGAGAATGGTAAGAAAAGAATGCATGGCAACAATCGGTACATTAGGCAATGCAGAATTCAAAAACCTGTCTATCGGTAAAGCCGGCAGAAAACGTTACTTAGGCATCAGACCTACGGTACGCGGTGTTACAATGAACCCATGCGATCACCCTCACGGTGGTGGTGAAGGTAAAACAGGCCCCGGCGGACACCCGAAAACACCTTGGGGTAAACCGGCTCTTGGTCATAAGACCAGAAAAGCAGGAAAAGCTTCTGACAAATTAATCGTTAGAAGAAGAAAAAAATAACATAACCGTTAGCGAACGTAAGTGAGTATTACGGATATGTTATCCCGAACTTGTTTCGGGATCTCACAACCGAAAAAACAAATACAAAAGGAGAATAAATTAATGGCACGTTCATTAAAAAAAGGTCCATACGTAGAAGAAGCTCTACAAAACAAAATTTCAAAGATGAATGCAAACTCTGAGCATAAAGTAATTAAAACCTGGTCCAGAGCATCTATGATTGTACCTGATATGTTAGGACATACAATTGCTGTTCACAACGGAAAAACTCACGTTCCCGTATATGTAACAGAACAGATGATCGGACACAAATTAGGCGAGTTTGCACCTACAAGATTGTTTAAAGGACACGCAGGTTCTGATAAGACTGCTAAAAGAAAATAAGTGCAAAGCACAACAAAGTTAGAAGGAAAATAAAAAATGGAAGCTAAAGCAAGACAAACAGATATTAAAATGACAGCCAGAAAACTTCGCAGAGTAATCAACGAAGTCAGAGGAAAATCTGTCGTTGAAGCTCAAGATATGTTACGTTTTATGCCTTATTTTGCAGCAAGAGTGGTTGAAAAGAACTTGAAAGCCGCTGTTGCAAATGCACAGGAAAAATACGGCATAGGTGCAGAATCTTTAAAGGTTTCTGAAATCTTTGCAGATGAAAGCGTTACATACAAAAGAGCAAGAACAAGAGCGCAAGGTCGTATGTACAAAAGACTAAAACGCACTTCTCATTTAACATTAAAAGTGAGCGATATCACTGTTAAAAAATAGTAGCGCGAACTAGCTGAGGGCGTACGGTGTGCGCGAAAGCCGCAACGACAGACCCGTTAAAAGCGAGTGAGCAAGACGTAAATGTAAAAGATAAAGGTAAATAAAATGGGACAAAAAACACATCCAAAAGGATTTAGAATCGGTATAATCCAGCCCTGGGTAAGCACATGGTTTGCAAAGGTTAAGGATTATGGCGCATTTGTAGCAGAAGATGCTAGAATTAGAAAATTTATTAAGAAAAAACTATATGCGGCAGGCATTTCTAAAATTTTAATTGCAAGAAAGGCCCAAAACATAACAGTAACAGTAGTAACAGCAAAACCCGGCATAGTAGTCGGCAGAGGCGGTCAGGGCATTGACGATTTGAAAAAAGAAGTTTCAAAATATATCGGCAAACCTGTAATTATTAATGTTGTGGAAGTTGCAAGAATCGATGCAGATGCACAGCTTGTAGCAGAAGCAATCGCCCAGCAGTTAGAAAAACGTGTTGCTTTCAGACGTGCAATGAAACAGGCAATGCAGCGCACAATGAGAGCAGGCGCTCAAGGTATAAAAGTAATGGTATCAGGACGTTTGGGCGGAGCTGAAATCGCACGTTCAGAATGGGCTAAAGAAGGAAGAATTCCTCTTCAAACACTTCGTGCTGATGTTGATTACGGATTCACCGAAGCAGATACTATTATGGGTAAAATCGGTGTTAAGGTATGGATTTTCAAAGGCAACTTAATGCCCGGTGAAAAAGCAGACCAGAACATTAAAGCAAAAAACGGCAAAGAAGGTTCTGACAAAGGCGCAAGACGTCCAAGACGCAGAATTTCAACAGAAACTGCCGAATAAAAATAAAGTAAAGAAAATATAACAGGAGTAAAATAAAAATGTTACAGCCTAAAAAAACTAAATACCGCAAAATGATGAAAGGCAGAATGAAAGGCACAGAAACCAGAGGAACACAACTGGAATTTGGCGGATATGCACTTCAAGCTGTTGAACCCGGCTGGATAACCAGCAGACAAATCGAGGCTGCACGTCGTGCAATGACTCGTGAAATCAAACGTGGCGGTAACGTTTGGATTAAAATATTCCCTGATAAACCGATTACTGCAAAACCTGCTGAAACTCGTATGGGATCAGGTAAAGGTAATTTGGAATACTGGGTAGCAGTTGTTAAACCGAACAGAATTCTTTTTGAACTTGATTACTTCGACAGAAGTGTTGCAGTTCACGCATTAGAATTAGCTGCTCAAAAACTGCCAATCAAAGTTAAAGTAGTAGAAAAAGCTAAGTTAGAAGCATAAAATGCTTAAAACTATAAGGAAATAAAACGATGAAACTAAATGAAATGCGCGAAAAATCAGTTGAAGAGCTGCAAAGTGCAATAGTTGACTGGAAAAAAGATTTGTTTAACTACAAATTACAGCTTTCCACTCATAAATTGGAAAACACAGCATTGATTTCCAAAACAAAAAGACTTATAGCACAAGCAAAAACTGTTATAAAAGAAAAAGGAAGCGCTGCTGTATAGCGGAAGCTTTCAAAGGAGAAAAAACAAAATGCCTAAAAAAGAAAAACAAGGTGTTGTAATAAGTAATAAAATGGACAAAACAATTGTTGTAAAAGTCGCAGATTACGAACCACACCCGAAATACAAAAAAATCATAGAATCAAATAAAAACTACAAAGCACATGATGAAGGCAATGTTTGCAATGAAGGCGATATTGTAAGAATCGTTGAATCAAGGCCTATTTCAGGCGGCAAACGCTGGAAACTTGCTGAAGTAGTTGAGAAAGCACGTTAATTCTTAATAAGCGTCAGCGAATTTAGAAGTAACGTGTCCTGAACTTGTTTCAGGACCTCCGGAACTTTGTTTCGGTCAGCATACAGACATCATTATATAAAATAATGCGCTGTCGAATAAGTAAAACATTCTTTAAAAATAAAGGAAAAGAACAATGATACAACAAGAAACTAGACTAGAAGTAGCAGATAATACAGGTGCAAAAGAACTTTTATGCATTCGCGTAATGGGAAGTTCTAACAAAAAATTTGCTGCAGTAGGCGATGAAATCGTTGCTGCAGTAAAAGATGCCAACCCGAATATGCCTGTAAAAAAATCTGAAGTTGTTAGAGCTGTTGTAGTCAGAACAAAAGCTGATATCAAACGTGCAGACGGATCTGTTATCAGATTTGATGAAAACGCAGCAGTTATAATTAACAAAGACGGCAATCCGAGAGGAACACGTGTTTTTGGACCCGTTGCCCGTGAATTAAGAGACAAAGGATATATGAAAATAGTTTCTTTGGCTCCGGAAGTTATTTAGCGTGAGCGAGCAGAAGGCGGAGGCTTGAATACGGAATAAATAAAATTTATGGAGTATTCAACCGCAGACCTGCTAAACGCGAGCGAACAAGATTTAAAATCCTCATTAAAACAACAAAAGGAATACAAAAATGACAAAGAAAAAATTGCATGTAAAAAATACTGACAGAGTAATGATTATTGCAGGCAAAGATAAAGGTAAATCAGGTAACATTAAAAAAGTTAACGTTGCTGAAGGAACTGTTACGGTTGAAGGATTGAATATGGCTACCAAAGCTCAAAAACCTCAGCCTATGGCAGGAATTCAAGGCGGCTTAATCAAAGTTGAAGCACCAGTTGACGCTTCAAATGTAATGATTATCTGCCCTGCCTGCGAAAAACCGACAAGGATCAAACACGAAGTCGTTGACGGCAAAAAAGTTCGTGTTTGTAAAAAATGTGGTGAACAATTAGATGCTAAATTATAATTCGTGTTATAATTTCAGTATCACAGAATTAAGGAAATTAAGAAAATGACAACTAAAACCAGAAATTTAAAAGCGAAATATCAAGAAGAAGTAATTCCTGCATTAAAGGAAAAATTCGGCTATAAAAATGTTAACCAGATCCCAAAACTTCATAAAATCGTTTTGAATATGGGTGTCGGCGAAGCTTCTCACAACTCAAAAATCGCAGAAGCTATAGAAGCCCAATTGACCAAAATTGCAGGTCAAAAATGCGTAGTTACAAAAGCTAAAAAATCAATCGCATCATATAAGTTAAGAGAAGGAATGCCGGTTGGTGCAATGGTTACATTGCGCGGTGAAAGAATGTATGACTTCTTACAAAAACTTATCTGTGTAGTTCTTCCGCGTATCCGCGACTTCAGAGGTATATCACCGAAAAGTTTTGACGGCAGAGGAAACTATACATTAGGTTTGAAAGAACAGGCATTATTCCCTGAAATCACTTATGAAGAAGTTGATTTAGTAAAAGGTATGAACGTATCAATAATTACAACTGCCGAAACGGATGATGAAGCACGTGAATTGTTGAAATTACTCGGAATGCCTTTCAAAGGATTAAAATAAAACATCATTCCGGACTGGTTTCGGAATCTCAAATTTAAACAAGATAACAAATAAACATAAAAGGAGAAATTCATGGCTAAAAAAGCGATGATAAACAAAGAACTAAGACGCGAAAAACTTGTTGCAGCCGGCAAATACCCTGCAGTAAGACTTCATAACAGATGCAGCATCTGCGGTAGACCTCACGGATATCACAGAGATTTCGGTCTTTGCAGAATTTGTTTAAGAAAAATGGCTCACGAAGGCTTACTTCCAGGCGTTACAAAAGCAAGCTGGTAGGAACGTGGCCGTTCCATCCACCACTTAGGTTCTGCATGAATCTTCTAGGTAGTGGCTAAAGAAGGCAGCGTGCCGCTGCACCCGCCACTCAGGTTTTGCATAAATCTTTGAGACAAAAGCTAAAGAAAGGAACGTGGCCGTTCCAACCAACACTCAAGGGTTACATGTAACAGCTCCGCCCACCAACTGTACTTATGCTAAAGAAGTTCAGAGAGTGAAATGGAGATGCGAAGGCGACGGTGTGTTGCAACTGTAAATTTTATATCAATAAAAACCAAAGGACCGGGGGATGCGGTCTTTTTTGGTTTTTGTAAACAAAATTTAAAAATAATATTGTAAATTAAGTATATTTATGATAGTTTATTAGTACAGTTCCAGACTGCTGAAACAAGCTTCAATATGAAGCAAAATTAATTCAGTAAGTGGTGTAATAGTTAATTTAAGGATACTGCCTTTAACTGGAGGTAAGTCCGGAGGTATTTTAAATGTCAATGACAGATCCTATAGCAGATATGCTAACAAGAATCAGAAACGCTAACATGGTTTCACACCCGTCAGTTTCTATGCCGTCTTCTAAATTAAAAGTTCAATTAGCTAAATTGCTTAAAGAAGAAGGGTTTATTACTGACTACAGTGTTAAAGACGAAGGTAAATTCAAGGTTTTAGAAATCATTTTGAAATATGATGAAAAGAATAAACCTATCATCACTAAATTAGAAAGAATTTCTAAACCGGGCTTGAGAAACTACAGCAAAGCTAAAAACCTTCCTAAAGTATTAGGCGGAATGGGTATTGCGATTGTTTCTACAAGCAAAGGCCTTTTAACAGACAGAAAAGCTCGCAAAGAAAACATCGGTGGAGAAGTTCTCTGCTACGTCTATTAATCAGAGGTACAGAAGAACAGATGGCAATAGGTCAGCTCATTTTCATTAAACAGCCTACCTTCCTGACATCCGTACTTCCGAGCTTCTAAAATTCTGTTCACAATTGGTAGAAAAGGACAGAAAAAGTACACAATATATATACCAAAAGGAGAAAATTAAAATGTCACGTATTGGTAAAAAACCTATCGAAATCCCTCAAGGGGTTGAAGTTAAAATTGAAGATCATAACGTTATCGTTAAAGGACCTCACGGCACAGAAACAGTTCATGTTCGTCCCGAAATTGAAGTTAAAATCGAAGACAACCACATTGTTCTTTCTAAAATCGGTGATTCAAGAGAAACTGATGCTCTATACGGACTTTCTAGAACACTGGTTGCTAATGCTGTTCACGGCGTAAAAGAACTGTTTGAAAAGAAATTAGAAATTCAAGGTGTTGGTTACAGAGCCAATATGGAAGGGAAAAACTTAAATCTTTCTTTAGGTTATTCTCATCCTGTAATCGTTGAACCGCCTGAAGGAATTACAATTTCTGTTGAAGCTAACACAAAAATCTCAGTAAAAGGCTCCAACAAACAAACTGTAGGCGATGTTGCAGCATTCATCAGATCTAAACGTCCTCCTGAAGTTTACAAAGGAAAAGGTGTTAGATATGAAGGTGAACACATCAGACGTAAAGCCGGTAAAGCAGGTAAAAAATAGGAGCGTAGCCGCTCCACCCGCCAATTAAGTTTTGCATAAACTTTTGGACGGTAACGCTAAAGAAGGATCGTAAAAACTCCAAGCCATATTGAAGCTTTGTATAATGCGCACATATGGAGATGTTACATGTGAAGGGTGATTAGCCCGCTAAAACAGGTAAATTGAAAGGAATAAAAAAATGATTAAACAAGAAAGCAGAAAACCAAGAATTCAAAAAAGACACAAATCTATAAGAGTTAAATTGTCAGGAACGGCTGAATTTCCGAGATTGGCAGTTTACAGAAGCACAAAACATATTTATGCTCAATTGATTGACGACGTTAATCATGTAACACTTGCTGCAGCATCTTCAAACGACAAAGAGTTAAAAGAAAAATTAACTCACGGAGGAAATATCGAAGCTGCTAAAGTTGTAGGTGAAGCAATTGCTAAAAAAGCTAAAAAAGCAGGTATTGAATGCGTTGTATTTGACCGCGGAGGTTTCTTATACCACGGTCGTGTAGCGGCTTTAGCTGATGCTGCAAGAGAAGCAGGATTAATGTTCTAGGAACGTAGCCGTTCCATCCGCCAATTAGACTGTGTATAAATCTTTTTGGCAAAAACTAAAAATTTAAACCACACACCATTTTGTCATCCTGTATTTAGTTCAGGAGCTCATACAGATTCTGAAACAAGTTCAGAATGACATACGAAAAAAAATGGTGTGTGGTTTATTAATACTTAAAAAATAATTAATTATTTCAGGTTTTCACATTTTTTATATTATCATATATAGTAGGAGATACTGAATATGGAATATAAAGATTACTACGATATCCTGGGTGTAAAACGCGATGCAACGGAATCTGAGATTAAATCAGCTTACAGAAAACTGGCACGCAAATACCACCCTGATGTTAATAAAACTAAAGAAGCAGAAAGCAAATTCAAAGATATAAATGAAGCCTACGAGGTTCTCGGCGACAAACAGAAAAGAGAACGTTATGACAGCTTAGGGTCAAACTGGCAGGGAGGTCAGAGCTGGACACCTCCTCCGGGATTTGAACAATTCGGTTTTGGTGGCGGCCAGGGCGGAAATTATCAGAGCTTCAGCTTTAACGGTCAGGACTTGGGCGGATTTTCAGACTTTTTCAGTTCTTTATTCGGCGACATGATGGGAGCCGGTTCAAGAACAAGAAGCATGAATTTTGACGGTTTTGATTTTGGCGGAGCAGCGCAGCAGCAGAGAACGTCAAGAAAAAGAACACAGCAGGCTCCAAAAGCTGAAAATCTTGATGTTACAATGAACTTAAATGTAACAGTAAAAGACATTTTTGATCAAAAACCAATTAGTGTAAAATTTAACGAAATAGAACGCTGTACAAAATGTTCAGGCAGCGGAGGCTATTGCAGTGAATGCGGAGGAACAGGCTTTAAATCGGAACCTAAATCCATTAAGGTAAAACTTCCGCCTAACATAACGGAAGGACAAAAAGTCAGAATTAAAGGAGAAGGTAAATCCGATTCTTACGGCAGAAAGGGAGATTTGTACCTGATTGTTAATATCAAAGATAAAGAATATGAAGTTAACGGTTCTGATTTGACTAAAGAAATAGAGATTACTCCGCCGGAAGCAGTTTTAGGAACAAAAAAAGAAATAGAAACACTGCATGGTAAAATAAATATAAAAATCCCGCCAAAAACTTCATCAGGACAATCTTTAAGACTGAAAGATCTCGGCTTGCCCCTAAAAGGCGGAGGATACGGAAATCTTAATGCAAAAATCAAAATCGTAATACCTAAAAATTTATCAGATAAACAAATTGAACTTTATAAAAAACTTGCAGAACAATAATTGTAAATCCCTCCCTGATTGGGAGGGATTTGTGTTTAAAATTTCTTATATTCAAGTTTATCTATACCTTGATGTATATTTCTTGCACTGGTTCCTCCTGTTTGCCCCCAGTCAGTAAAAGTAATTTTACCGTTTTGCCAGACTCTGCCTGAATAAACATCTCTGCCAAATTGATTAGGGGCTTTAGGTCCATTTACATCAACAATAATATTTGCACAATAATGCAAGTCAGAAATATGCCCGATTGAATTACCTTCATCATCTTTTGTACAATTACCTGTATCAGGGTCAGTAGCATCACAGATAAATGTTGACTGCGTACATGATGTTAACTGATGAATAGCCAAAACCGAACCGTCTGATAATAATATTAAAGGATACATCCCATTAAAAGAATAGGAATAACCACTTGTAGTATACTTTATTTTGTCATAAAAATATTGAGAACAACCTGCAGAAGTTTTAGAAAGACAGACTTTTGCACCATTAAAATATTTAGCATATTCTTGAGCAACTTCTGCACTTGTTTTTGAAGGATCAAATAAAAATGTATTATCTCCAATCATTTCATTTTGACTTTGAGCCAATTTCGTTGCATTAACAATTGTTGAAAACGCTTTTCTTGCACTGACAATAAGAGCTTTTTCCTGATGTTTCTCAATTAAAGAAGGCATAGTCATTGCAGCAACCACTCCAATAATTCCAAGAGTGATTAAAACCTCAGCCAACGTAAACGCAACGCGTTTACGAGATAAATAAGAGAATAGGTTAATAAATGAATAAGTTAGTTTCGGGGAATGAGCGTCATCCTGAACTCCTGATTGAATTTCGTTATTGAGCTTATTACTTACTCCCTCTCCTATGGGAGAGGGTTGGGGTGAGGGCCGATGTTCATCTTTAATTAGATTGTAATTACTTTTTTCTACTCCCCTGTGCAGGAGAAGGACGCACTTTGTGCTGGATGAGGGGTGAAACATAGCCGTTCCATCTAACTCTTGAGGCTTACATAAAATTTTTATGATACTTCCTGCTGCCTTAGTACCACAGTATCTCAGTATCTTTAAAATGCGTGCCCTCTTGACATCTTGTCCTCTGTCAGCTAGAAATCCCCCCCCCCGAAGCTCCATGATCAAATAATCTTTTCATAATCTACCCCTTTCTTATTTTTTTCATTATAACATATTATCCTTAATACTTCAATAAACTCAATAAACCATTGACAACATCCATCTTTCAATGCGACAATAAAGCCTGAAGGGGGATATTTAATGACTAAAGAAACTTTTTTACATGATAAACATGTGCAGCTCGGGGCAAAAATGGTTGACTTTGCAGGCTGGAGTATGCCTGTTCAATACGCATCCATTATTGAAGAACACAAAACAGTAAGAGAAAAAGTCGGCTTGTTTGACGTGTCGCACATGGGGGAAGTTTTTGTGTCAGGCAAAGATTCTATGGAATTTCTAAATAAAATTGTTCCCCAGAATATTGAAAAATTAAATTATGAAAAAGCTGTTTACTGCCAGCTTCCAAATACAAAAGGCGGTCTTATTGATGATTTAATCATTTACAAGCTCGGCATTCTGGAATACCTTGTTATATGTAATGCCTCAAGAATTGATGAAGATTTAAACTGGATGGTTAGAAACAGCAAAAATTTTGATGTAAAAATAGATAACCGCTCGCATGAATTCTCGCTTCTTGCTGTTCAAGGCCCTCTCGCTGATACACTGATGAGAAAAATGGGGTTAACTACACAACAAGAATCTTTCACAATAAAAACGGCAAATATCGCAGGGGTAAAAGTTCTTATTTCCCGCACAGGCTACACTGGAGAAGACGGATATGAAATTCTAGTTGAAAACAGACATTCTGAATATCTCTGGGATAAAATTCTTGAAAACGGCAGAGAATTCGGTATAAAACCGATAGGTCTCGGTGCCCGTGATACATTAAGACTTGAAGCCGCACTTCATTTGTACGGCAATGATCTGGATGAAAACACAACACCTGTTGAAGCAGGCCTGAGCTGGTCAATTCCAAAAGACAAAGAAGCGGATTACAACGGGAAACAAGTTATCATAGAACAGCTTAAAAACGGAACTTCAAAAAAACTTGTTGGCTTAAAAATGCTTGATAAGTCAATTGCACGCCATGAATATGAAGTTTATAAAAACGGAGAAAAAATCGGAATAATTACAAGCGGCGGACCTTCTCCGATACTCGGGGCAAATATCGCGCTTGCTTATGTAAAGAATGATAAAGAAATTTGTACAGGCTCTATTGTTCAGGTTATGATAAGAGAAAAATTACATGATGCTGAAATTGTAAAAAGACCGTTTGTTGAAAAAAGAAATAAAATAAAATTATAATATATACAAAAAGGAGAA
>URXH01000015.1 GCA_900551675.1 uncultured bacterium | reverse complement strand
CCCCCGCTGGAGGGGGAGAGGGTGTCCGAAGGACAGGAGAGGGGATTGTTGGATGTCAGGAAGTCCCGATGTCAAGCTATTATCGGTGCAGCGCACTAAAATAACTTTTGAAATCAGCCTGTTCTCTTGACTTCTAAATTTCCGTTCTTTTTGAATAAGCATGATTGCTCCGTCTAAGTATCCACCTAATGACACAAATCCCGTATCGGGCACTATGTGCTGAACATTGTAAATACTTTCTCTACGTTTTTACTTATGAGATTTTTAACCGTATCGTATTCTGTAGTCAGCGCAGATAATTCGGTATCAATATTTTTAAGATCAATTTCAAGCGACTGTTCTTTATAATTTAACTTACTCTTTTTAGAATTATATTCCGCTTCTGCCTGAGCGATTGCATCTTCATCTGTAACTTCTGCAATATGTGCGGTATCAGTGTAATGCCCCTGATAATAATATCCATCTGTATTCAGCGTTGATACAAACAACTGGCCGTTTTTCAACGCCTGATTAAGGTAATCAGGATCTGTAATCTGAGCTCGTTTAGTCGCATCTGAACATGCCCCATACAAACACAAATTATTATAAAGCTGGTTATAGAAATCTGCGTTCAAAATATCTTGAGATGTTTGAGCTTTATCATTTGTAAGAAGAAAATAATATGTTAAATCATCGGTAATATATACACTGTCTTTTGAAGAGTCTGTTTCAATATTAAACCCTGAATCATATCCTTCCATGGCCATTGCAAAATATGTCAGGTATGATTTCAACAGGTTTGTCAAACTTATAGATCTTACATTTTTGCTGCCTTCGGCAATACAGTTAGAATTCTGTGCCTGTGAAATAGCATTTTGAACTGATTTATTTATTGTTCCGCCTGATTTTGCAGACTCTGCATAATTTTTACTTACTAATAATCCGGCAAACTGATATGCCTGAGTCAGAGCAGCATCTGACAAATTATCTACATTCAAACCTCTTATATCCTGAGCAGAACCGTAGCCTAAAAGTCTTGCCATAGCCTCTAAAACGAGTTCTGCTTTTGATGCAAATATTTCAGTAAGGTCTGCATTAGAATCGGCACTGGATACTACACTTGACATTTCATACTTACCGTTTAGTATATCACCGAGAGTTAACGATTCTATTTCGTTCTGTGAAAGTGCAGCACCATTTTTTGTTATTAACAGTTTATTGCAATCATTATCCGGAT
This sequence comes from uncultured bacterium, assembly GCA_900551675.1. Taxonomy (GTDB): domain Bacteria; phylum Cyanobacteriota; class Vampirovibrionia; order Gastranaerophilales; family Gastranaerophilaceae; genus Stercorousia. The sequence goes on along the minus strand of URXH01000015.1, from coordinate 26,447 downwards.
CATCTGTATCTGTATTAGGAGTTGTTGTTGTACAGAACACATCATCAAAAGTTTTAGTTCCAGAACTTGTGTCTCCAGGAGTGTTAAGCTCACCTACACCGAAAATTTCACAGAGATTCAACGCATAAATTGCATCTCCTGCTTTATGTGTTATGTCAGTTTTTGTATCTGTAATAAGTCCTGTTTCACTATTAGTTTCATACTCCTGAACAGTTACATCTTCTTCATATTTTGCAGTCTGAAGATAGTTTATAAATGCGGCAGTAGGCAATGCATTTGCCATAACTTTATCTGATATTTCACCGCCGACACCGGCAGACGAATAACCGCCTGAGCCAAGTGCTTCAATAGTGTTAATTATTGAAGCATCAACAACATTTGCGACGCCCAATTGATACAAGAATGCATTACGAGAACCGTCATTAGTACTGTTTAAATTCCCCATTGTAAATTTACCGTGTCCTGTCGGATCTCCGGTTTTAGCATCAATAATGCCCGCAGCAACAGCAGCCTGAAACATACTGTCATCAAGAACTATTTTACCTTGAGTATCGGTAATTAAATATGGGTCATATTCATTTAATGCAGAAGGCGTCATCATAATAGAATAAGATAAATCATAAGAAGTTCCTGTGCCGTCTCCGTTATTATCACCATCCCAGATAAGTTTTGTAGCACCGAGCGCGTTCTGGTACTCATCGGCAGCTTTTTGCAAATCGCGGGTAACAGAAAGTTTTTCTTGCGCAATTTGCATGGATTGAAATTCGCAATTCATCTTTCTTGACGTTATGGCTAAAAATCTTGCTTGTGAAGCTGCCAATCCCATTTTTTCTAATCCTTTCTGATGATTTTGTCTGGACAATATCTTAGTAACAACATGTCTATTATTCGAATTGACGGCATTTATATAGTAAAACTTTAAAAAATAAATAAACTCATGTTACATTTGTTAACATAGTTAATATTATTAAAAGTGAATATATGAATAAGTAGATACGAGAATAAGTCATTTTAAGGGCAAAGTACGAACGGTTAATCATTCCCTACCCGAATGGGGAGGGTGATGGGAATGTACCACTGCACCAAATTTTTCAGGTCATTACTTCAAATCAATAAGCAGATCATACATTTTATCAATTTTGTCTTTAACTTCTGAAAATTGATCTTTCAAATCAACAAAACTGTGAATTGTAACAAATTTTTCTTCAATTTCCTCAATAATTTCACGGTGTTTTTTTTCAAGCTGTTCTGGCGTAACAAAAATCCTCTGCTGAATAAAAAACATTAAAACAACAATTATTATCGGTGAATATTCTATAATTTTTTCCATAATATCCTTTCGTTAAAGCGTTATGGGCCAATAAAAATCAACAAGATAAGATGCTGCATCCATAGGGTGAGACAAAAATTTAAGCTCTTTTGCCTGTTTTATCTGCTGATAAGTCGGAATATCAATACGCGATGAACCTTCTTTGTATTTTAGATTATAAATGTTATAAAGCAGCTTTTCGCATTTTTTATCGACAAACAGACATACTTCGCCGTCTGCTGAGCGGACTTTTGCATTAAATGCCATTATCCTGTTTTTTATAGGCGGATTAAATGCTTTTATCTGAATTTCTGCATCATAGCCGTATTGCAAAAGTTTTTTCTTTATTATTACATAATTTGTATATTCGCTTGTACAGCTTCTGTTATCGCCTGATGCATCGCCGTTTACGATAATTTTTCCTTTATGTTCCGGATAACGCCTGCAAAATTCATCACATGCTTTTGCAGTTGTAGTATTTTCCATAGCAATTTCATCAAAATAGAAAACTTTATCATCAGTTTTATGTGCAAAAACCCAGCACATAGGATCAACGTTAAAATCACAGGAAATATGCAGATCCATGTCAGGCTGATAGGTTATGTCCTTTATATTTGCATCTGTAAAATCTTTTATAACAAGTCCGTTATTGTATTCACCGTTTTGCGCAAGCACAAAAATATTGTAATACTGTTCATCGTAAAGTTTTTTTAATTCCTCGCAAAAACCTTCCGGCAGATAAATATTCTGGGTTGTCGGAGCCGTAATAAGTCTGTAATTCGGCGCGGGATTTTCCACAAATGTTTTATAAATCCAGCCTCTTTGCATTTCAGGATTAGTATGCCCGAAAATACGGTAGGTAAAATTTTTCCAGATTTTTTTTACTCTCTGTCTCATGCGGCCGAGAAGCATTTTAAAAGTGTCATAAGGAATATCAGACATTTCCTCAATCTCTACAAACCCCAGATTTAAAGACTTTAATTTATTCGGTTCGTCAAAATGTCTGAAAAGGATTTCAGAGCCGTTTTTAAAAGTAAGTTTTTGCAAAGTCGATGACCATTCATAGTCCTTACCTTCCACAAATCCAAAATTTTCCAGATGTTCAAAATAAGTCTGCAGTGTTGTATCTCTCACAAGAGTATAAGTCTGCGCGCCGACTAATCCGCGTACTCCGGGGAATTTTAATGCAAGTAAAATACCCAGAAGCGAGCCTGCAAAAGTTTTTCCCGAACCGTAACCTCCCTGATAAACCGCAACATCCAGTGTATAATCATGCGGAATTTCCAAAAATTCCCTCTGCGCCTTTAATAATTTGTATAACATAATCCCCTAATCTTTAATTAAAACGTGATTTCCGTTAATTGTAACCCATTTACCTTCCGATGAACCGGCTGAACTTTTCCCTGATGAAGATTTCTTAGAACTTCCGTTTTCTGCGGAATTTTCTGAACTTTGTTTTCGTTCTTGATTTGCAGAAGAAACCATTGCCATAAGATTTTTATTAAACTCTGAATAATTATTATTTCCGATTAATCCTCCTGCTTCATCAAAAGATTCTCTGCCAAAATTCCCAAACGGGTTAGGAGTATTTTCCTGTTGCAAATCACCTATTCGATTGTTTGCCAAGCGGTTATCAATCTCGCTTTCGTATATCTTGAACAAATCGGGCTCCATATTTGCAATATCCTCTCTTGTGATATCAGCTTCGGAAATTTTGTTAATAAATAACGGATGTGATTTTTTATATTCATTAACAGGTACAGACTGCATGCAATCTCCCATATTATCAATTCCATGAGATTGAACAGAGCCGAAAGGAGTTGTTGACATAAACCAGTTCTGAGTATTAGGAGTAATATAAGTTGTCCCGACATTTGCCCTGAGTTTTGAAATCGGATCATGCGGATCTCTGTAATTTGTAACGAGATCATCATAATTTTTATTCTTATCAACATAATCTCCGCTGATACCGTAAGCATTAAAAGTTGTTGTTTGCAGACCGTACTGAATACCAACAATCGTTGCCTCTGTCCCGCCTTCAGAATGTCCAATTGATTCTGTATTTTCAGAATTTAAACCATACTTATCTCTCATATTCTCAGCAAATTTTTGAGCTAATTTAATTTGTTTACTATCACCAGTCAGAGCCATTTTAGTATTTGCGCCCCAGTCTTTTGCACTAAACCTGTCCGTACCGACAAAACAAAGCGCATACTGCCCGTCTTTTTCATAAAGGACTCCTTTAAAATTACTCCAGCGATCATATTGATTGTCAACAACTTTCCAACCGTTTGATGTCGTTTCACCTCGGTTTTCTTTTCTTGACATTTTGTTTGCTTCCGAGCATAAAATTTTGTATTCGTTAGCCATTGCATGTTTGTTCATTTTTTCCTCCTTCTTTCGTTTAATTGAACTTATCTTTACCTGCTATTTTTTGCAATAAAATAAAACCGCTGTTCCAGCGGTTTGTAAAAAATTATACTTCCAAGCTATTCTTAACTTTACTTATCCAGATCTATGATTATTCCAAAAATATCTCTATTATATTTAATATGAAATCCATTATATATGTCTATATCCTCATAATTTTGATATCCTAAATAAACATCAAATAACATATCTTCTGCATTCATACCTTCATAAAACGGGGATGGCTTTACTGATAAAATTACATCTTTTATTTTTCTGTCATAGTAATCATTTTGAAATACTGAACCCTTAAGGTCTTTTATTTCTCCATCACGGGTTAGTATAAATTCGTAAGCAGCGCCCCAGCCGCGAAGATGAAAGATTTTCGCATCTTCAAAGGCTTCTTTTAAGGCAAAACTATAATCCTCCAGATAACTCCAGAATACTGGATTAGTTTCCTTTGTCATTTCTACACCGCGCGGGGGAATATCTTCACCCAATGCGGGGATCTGAAACATTATTAACATTATTAGTAAAATCAATTTTTTAATAATCATACTTCGCAGCTATTCTTAATTATTTGTTCGTTATTATCATTAAGCTAAATGTTTTTTTATTATCTATAAAAGAACTTCCAACACTTATATTAATTTCATTATATCGTTCATAACCAAGATATACACTAAAACGCATCTCATCCATATTCATTCCTTCTCGAAATGGTAATGGCTTCACTGATAAAATTATATTTTTTACTTTCTCATCAAAATAATCATTTTGATATATATTTGTTTTGACATCTTTTATCTCGCCATTACGAGTTATTATATATTCACAATTTGATCCCCAGCCGCGGAGACGAAACATATGGCTTGCTTCAAGAGCGTCTTTTAGTAAAGAGGCATAATCTTCAAAGTAACCCCAGTATATTGGGTTTGTTTCTTTTGTTACTTCAATACCTGCACCAACAGGAGGGAATTCCTCACCGAAGACAGGAATTTGAAATATTATTAACATTAGTAGTAAAATCAATTTTTTCATAATTATATTCTACTAAAAAACTCTTATTTGTATATAATACTTTTGGTCGTGTTTATTTAAGCGAGAAAGTGCCGCATTAGCGGCACTATGATTTATTTTCTTCCAGTAAAAAATTATTTGCGTTCTCTATCCCGTATTGTTCAAGCACAAATTTAAAACACTCAAGCCAATCAATTTTTTCCTCGACCTCAGGTACTTGAGCAAATGAACTCACTACTTCAAACAACTCTTTCAAGCGGGATTTTCTCTCAAATGATGCCCTTCTATCCCCGTATCGGTAAATATAATTGGCGTTTCTAACATTATCGTCTATTTCTACAAAGCTTGTTTGTCCTCTGTCGTTCACCCCTATAAGCTCTTTGCCGAGTTTGAAATACGAAATTATTTCAGCAGTTTTTTCTACCATAGGAACAATTATTTTTCTGTTTATTGCGTCTAACATCATATTTAATCGTGCTTCCTGACCGCTTACAGAATAATTAAGTTCCGTTGCGGTACGTTCTGCCGACTGAATATTTCCTGCCATGTTTTTGAAAATTCCCGTTGCACTTTCAATTGTTGATTTGAAATAATTTAAAAAATCCCACCCCACCATTGCTTTGTCAAATGACAACGGTGTCGGAGCAGTAGGCATTAATGCCGCATCATATTCTATAATCTTTCCGGGTCTTACATCCTGCTGCCCCTTAAAACAGCCTTTCGGTGCAAGGTATGGAGGATTCATCATTAAAGTCAATGCATCTATCTGCTTATTTAATATAGTTGATGCAAGGCTGTTCAATATTAAGGCAACTCTCAAAGGAGAAATACCTCTGCCTGTAACAGGGGATTCTATAATATTTGCGTGTATAAACGGATTTATCACAAACGGATTACTCTCAAATCTGATAACCTCACATCTTGCGGCAACAACTATCAACCAGTTTTTCAAAAGCGTTCCGTCAGAAAGCTCTATATCGCCCCAGTATTCCAAAATCTCAACTTTCTTGCCTTCCACGGCATTTTCATTGTTGTTTTGTGATTTTCTTGATGCCACCACTCCTTTCAGTATTTCCAATTTCCTTTCATCCAAAAGATTATTAGCCTTATCCGAATAAAGTTCGTCTATTGTTGAATATGTTTTATAAATTTTTGCACACTTATCCCAGTTATCACGGTTAAATTTATCAAAAACAAAATCTTCTGATTTTATATGTTTAACTTTTGCGTTATCGTAAATTACTCTGTCATCTATTGTAAATCCGCGTTTTTCAGGATTTAATATCTGTTCTTCCATAGTTTGTGCGCGTCTTACGGATTTTATTTTTGTTTCCCAGCCGACAAAAAGAGTGCTTTCGCCTGTCTCCACAATTCCGTCAATAACTTTTTCTATTTCATCTTCTATATGCATCTGCTCAAACGTATTTACAAGCATTGCCTTTTGCCTGTTTGCATAACTCTGTGTCTGCGGGGTTGTCCCGGAAACATCAAACATTGCATCAGGATGTGAATATAAATTCTGGCTTATATGAGATTTTAAAGTCTGCGCAAGTTCATAAATATCAGGCAGTTCAACTCTGTTGTCCCAGCCGTTGACTTTAGGAATATCAGAATTGTAGATTGCATCTCTTACGAGTTTTATATCAGTCAGCTGCAAACTTCTCTGCTCATCAAATCTTTCATATTTTTCAACTACATTTGCCGTTAAAAATTTTTCTTCCGTATCCGGAAGTTTTTGTGTTAAATCTTCTGTTTCTATCTTCATTTTTTACCACCTTTACTAATTTTTAAATATCGAATATACTTCGATATCCTGTAATTCCCCTTTTCTCAAAGTTTCATTTTTGAGTAATGCTTCCATAACAAAACCGGATTTTTTCAAAAGCGTTTTAACACGAAAATTATCAGGATAAACAAGAGCTTTAATCTTTTGAAATCCGTAAGTCTTAAAGCAGTAATTTATAAAAAATTCTGCGCATTTTTTCGTGTAATTTCCCCAGAAACGTTTGTCAAAACAGGTAACAAGTTCCGCGCTGTGCATTTTTTCACTGTTTCCGATAATATTATCCAGATAAACAAACCCGCTGACGCACTGCCCTTCAGTGATTACAAAAAACAGAGGAGATGTGCGCTCTATTAGTCTGACAAAATATTCATAAACGGTTAATCCGTTCAAAGCATAATCATCTTCCAGACAGTGCAGATATTTTATATACAAAAATAAAGCCTGCTCAAAATAAGCAGGACTGTCATAAGGACTTGTAAATACAGCCATTTTAAATTACCGCTTTCTCAAATTTTACATACGCATCATCGGTTGTGAATGCATTCAATTCTCCTTTCGCCATTTTTTCTCTTACGTCATTTTGAAGCCCGATTAACGCTTCTGCCTGCAACCCGTTTATAAATGTCTCACACATTGTCTTACGGTTGAAATATCTGAACACAGAGGACTTTGAAAATATTTTGCCTTGCGGAACATCTTTTATATCAGTGTAAGTTTTCAAAACTTTTTTTTCTTTTGATTTTTTTAAATCCTCTATAAAATTCCGTTCAATTTTCATTTTTATAAGGTCTTCTAAAGACGCATTATTTAAGAGTCTTTCTTCGGCGTCATTATTCTTCATAAAAATTTCTCCTTCTATTTTTATATTTTGCTGTCATCTAAATTTGAAATTGTAATAATCTTTGCGGATTTATACTCTTCCTCATCAGAATTTGAGTTAAATCCGAGATATTTGCATAAACTTTCAAGAGCTTTCAAACCGGCAGATGTATCACGCAGTTTCTTTTTACCTGTTATACAGCCTTCTTTGTCAAGAATATCTTCTTCCTCAAGAGAAAATTCAGCTATCTGCAAAAGTTTTTGAATCACATAGCCTTTATTCACCCTGAGAGAATTAATCTGATTTTTTAACTGAAATTTTATTTCTTTAATGATTAAATCTTCTGATAAAAGTCTCGAGGCTGTTTCTTTCAAATCTTTTGATTTATAACCTGCATTTTTGGCAGAAAGCTCACCGTTCAGCGTTTTTATATATTCCGTAACAAATTTTTTTTGTTGTACTGTTAATTGTTTCATTGTATTTTCGGGTATAAATTATGTATTTTTCTTTACAATTCTTTGTATTATTTGATATTTTTGAAAAAAAATTGTATAATAGTCATGCTATTTATATTTCGGCTAGTGTAAATCTTAACAGGAGGGGAAAATGAATTTTAAACTTCCTGTTTTTTTTGTGTGCTACGCACGTAGACACATTAAGTTTTGCATAAGCCCGTTAATTTATTTAAAGATATTATCTTCTGTGCATTTTTACAGATGGAGCATCATCCATACTCGCAGAAATTCTTGATCTCATGCTGGCAAGCGCATCTTTATACATGCTGTACCAGTAGTTAAATCTCACATGCTGAGGATTGCCTTTAAGACGCATACAGGCGCCGTATACAAGCAAAGGTTCAGCAAACGGATCAGGAATCAGGGAAACATCGCCGGATTCTTCCATAACTAATTTTTCGTCTCCGTCCTCATCTTTTGCACAATTTTTTGTATAATACAAGATTTCTATATTTTTGTTCTGATTAAAAATCGGAAGCAAAATTTTATCATTAAATAAACTATACGTATTTTGAGGCTGAGAGTTAACAAAAAACGTTTCAAAGTCTTCATAATAATCAAATTTCACTCCGTCTATCATTAATGCTTCAATTCTTCCTTCAACAGAATTATCAATTTCACCTGTATTTTTAGGCAATTCTATCTGCTTTTTTCTCAACAAAAAATTCCATCTGTCAAAATTGCAGATTTCAGAATTAATAACATTTAAAATATTTTTCAATTTTTTGTGATCATTTTTGGTGAGTTCGGAAAATGCACTCACCTGTTTGTAATTTAATTCAACAAGACATTTATTTATAATTTCCAAATAATTCATAAATTTCCTTTCTTCGCTTTTAAGAAAAAACAGCCTTAAAATAAGACTGTTTTCCCTTAAAAGATTTTTGAATATTGCTATTTTATCAGACCTTTTCTGAGTTGATCCATAATAGCACGTTCGTGCTTAGCAAATTCCGCACCGCTCATTTTGCCGATTTGTTCACGGGTAAAAACCAGATTTTTTAAACCATCAGAAACAGAATTCTGTGCATTGGCTCTCAGTCTCTGTTTTGCGGTTTCATTTTCATTTTTTAATGTTTTTTCGTGTTCCAATTCTTTCAAATATCTCTCTACTGCCGTATTTTCAATTTTTTCAACGAGAGCAGAAATTTTTGAAAGCTCATCCTCATCAAAATCGGTATTAGAGTTTCTTAAATAATCAAAAACATCTATTCTGCCTTCTCTGTTAAAGAATTCCGGCGGAATACTGTTCTGCACCGGCGGTTGTGCTGGTTTGACAGATTGCAGTGTTTGAGGTGTTTGACTGTTTTGTAATGTACAATATTTTTCAAACGCCTTTTGTGTAACATAATTCATTAAATTTTGTCCTTGTTCTTGCGTCATAACACCTGTCTGCACAAGATTTTTGATTGTCTTAAGATCGTTTACAGCCATTTGTTTAAGCGCTTCAGCATCAGTATTCGGCTGTAAAGCACCCTTCACCGCTTGTTGATTACCGGCATAGGATGAAATATTTTGTGTATTTTGTCCGTTCATAATATATTCCCTCATAATTTTTTAACCTTTTTCTCTATTTATCAAAGGTCTTTCATATATTCAACTGCAAATTCAACCGCATCATCTATAAATGATGAAAACAAAAAAGCAATTACCGGTTTTAGTATAGAAGGGACAGGGAGTCTGCCAATGACATATTTTACTGCCATTTTTTTCTTTTCCTGTCCTTTACTGCTACCAAGAGCTTCTTCGGCTTTTTTTACAGCTGTTTTTGCAAGCTCTTTTATTGCTGATTTAACATTATCAAACATAATTTTCCTCTTTATTTTTAAATAATGCACCTCCGGCGCAATAATATTACCGGAGATGCATTACGGGGTAACAATCGGATTTATGAATCCGAATCATCTGAGCCCTAATCCGGAGATACAGGAGATACAGAAGGAGCTGTAACCACCATTTTTGCGAGTGCTTTAGGCTGAACGACTTTTGCTCCGTATAAATACAAACCTCTAACCAAATCAGAGAAGCTGTCTTTATCTCTCAGGCTTTCAATTTTAGCTAACTGAGATGCAAACGTAATAGCTTCATTTGTACCTGCAAGAACATAGTATTTACCTGAAACATCTGTCAAATTAGTGCTTACAAGAACATCCATACCGGCAATTCTGCCGATTGCGCCTTCTCTCAAAGTTTCATCCGCAACATTATGAGCGCCGATGAACTCTGAACTTTGAAGCAGGTAAGATTCAATTGTCGGGTTAATTACAACCCATGGTTTTGCATCTGATGTTACTGCATTTGAATTCTTCAAGCATAATGCCAGTTCTACAAATTTTGAATAAATAGTTGTTTTATCAAGAGTAACAGCAGAACTTTCGCTTCCTACAATATTTTTTGAGTCAACACCTGTATGTAATGACAAAATATAAGCATCCTGAACTTCTTCAATAGCTTTTTTAGCATTTTTAAGATGAGCTTCCATAATATCTGCGTTAGCCTGAACTTTTGCGACATCATTGATTTTAAATGCGAAAAATTTCTTCTGATCAATTACAAGATCCTGGGATGTCGGCTCTAGTTCAGAGTAAGTAATATTTGAAGTTCCTAATGTTGAAATTGTAACATCTGCAGGTGTAATAATTTTTACTTTATCACCCTGATTTTTGATTTCCCCTTCCCAGTTTCTGTTAACACACTGAAGCATAACACATTCTTTTGAAAGCATATAGTTAAGTTTCTGGCTCCAGATTTCCGGAATAAATGCAGAATAAGCATTTTCTGTCATGTTTTTGTTTCCTTTCTTTTTTCTTCTACTACAAATAAATATGAGCGGTGTATATTCAAAAAAATTTTTTAATCATCATTATAAACTTCTCTAAACTGAAGTCCGATTATTGCACAGGATTGAGCTGTTTCCTCTCCTGAGACGCATAGCTGTACAGAATAATTAGCTTCAGAAATTTCTGCCTTTTCCATTGTATCCTTATTTATTGACCATACAGGAACAGAGGCCTCATCTTCTGCCCAGTGGCATGGTAAATTATCAGAAGTGTTGTCATCTGCCCATATCAGATGATCCTGATGTATTGAATAAATATGTTCGGAATCATCCGAGAATTCGCTGTCATAATCTTTATAGACAGAAAAATTAAAATCATTATCATATTCCGTATCCAAAAGAAAATAAAATTCATCAATCATTTTACGGTGATGAGCATCTTTCAAAGCAAGAAACGGAGATTTCCACATAAATTTAACCGCACTGCCATTAAATGTTGTTCCAAAATCTTCTTTATAAATTTTGCCGTCTTCATCCGCTGTGTATATTAAACCGTTATATATACAGGCACAAACAATATTCTGAGGAATAACACGTTTATACCAGGCTTTATTTACATAATCATTAATCCAGACTATATGAAAATAATCATCATCAGCATAAGGAAAGAAATACCATATCTGGCTTTTTATGTCGTAATGCAGACAAAATGCATTTTCTAATTTCCCGAATGAAGCAAATTCAGGCTTTATTTTTGCTGAAATTTCACTTCCGAGCTGTATTTGATTCAATTCACCCACCTGTTCAAGTGCAAATATACCATTGCTTAAAAAATATTGTTTATTTTCAACATTCGCTATAGAGGCTGAATTTACTGCTCCTTTATTTGCAAATAGTGTAATGGCAAAATCATCGGGGCTTGATCCTGTCAAAAGATAAACACTGTCTTTTTTATAAATAGCAAGATAATCTTTATAAGTTTTTAATGCCGTAATTGCTCCTGTATCCGTATGAAATTCATTAATATAACCGGCATCATTTGAGGAAGAAAAATCATTGTATGTTCCGAGTGCAGAATAGTATATTGTTGCATCTTTTGCGATCCAGACTCTGCCTTTGTAAACAGCCATTGTTCCGCCTGTCAGAATATTATCGTTCAAATCTTTTAATCCACAATCCACGACATCATAAGAAGCATTATTTTTTATATAAAATAGTCCATCGCTTTCACTCATTATAAGAATACCGTTTAAAAAATTTAAAAATACCGGTTTTTTACCTGTCAAAGTTTTATTAACAAGAGTTTGCGATGAATGGCTTTCATCGTAAATATAAATTTTCCCTGAAACTGTTGTTATTACCAGTTTGGTGATATCATAAGCAGACATTTCAGACAAACCGGTAATTTCTTCTTCTATGTCAAGGAATAAAGAATTTCCTTTCTGTTTTACAATTCCTCTATTTCTATAAATTTCAATATTTTCTGCGTCTGACCAGTGTATTTTTTTTGTATCTAATCCAAGTTCTGTTTTGGTTAAAGACTGATTTATACCGCCAGCCAGATTGTAATAAGCGACTTCCATAGTTTTCTCCTGTAAATTTTTTCTTACACTGATTTAAGATTCCAGCTTCTGCCTGTACCATTTAATTTTGGAACGTATAAAGCTTCCTGTCTCATCTTGCGCAACCCACGGGTACGGTGGAATATATATAATATCAATTTTGCCTGCAGATGTCGTTTTAGGATTTTTTTTACCGAATTCGTAATGTGTCATAACCGTTTGCGGGGTAATTGGAATGTTATATTTTGCAGAAAGCTTTGCACATAACTCCATTGTGCTCTCAAACTGCTTTTTTTGTATCGGATAATTTCCGGCAGAAAATTTGCTTTTAAACCCTGCCATTGCACATATTGCGACCCCAATACTTCCGGTATTACCTCCTCCTGTGTGAGCAGCGTATTTACAAACCCTGCAGATTTCATTATCTTCCGGCTTAAATTTCCCGTTATGAATAACACCGTCTTTATCCACTAAAAAATGATAATGTTCTTTTTCATAATCTGTCGGATAATAACCGCCTGCAGTCCAATGTATTATTATTTTTTTCATAAATATCCTCTAACCAATCTTTATTCATAAGTTTATAAATCATGACAGCATGTGTTTTATTTCGGGCATGTAACTTCAGTACCGCTTTATCAATATGGTTTCTCACTGTTCCGTATGCTATTTTTAATTCGACACCGATTTGCTTATCCGAATACCCTAATGCTGCCAAAGTCAATACTTCTGTTTCCTTTGGAGATAATGGCATATTCATAATTCCTTTTTTGTTCTAATTTTTACATTCAGAATATAAAAAAATTGGTAAAATTCATTCATAATATTTCCGTTCAAAAAAAATAGGGCGGGTAATCCGCCCTGAGAGTAAGATAATTTTAAGGATTGATTTTTTTTAAATCTCTGTTTTCGGTTAATCCGATTTTTAATGTACTCAAATTTGAGTAGCATCTTTTTTTTACCCCGAATTCGTTATAATTCAGGTAAAATTTCCCGCAATTAATCTTATTGTAACTTATCGGACGTACTTCATATAAAATAAATTTTTTCAATTTTTTTAAAAATTCTTTTGCTTTTCTGTTAACTTTCCTGACAATAGAAATATTATCATCAATGTCTATTCTTGTAAGCTGAACTACCGTATGCCCGCATACAGGGCATTTGGCAAGATAATCAGCTTCACACAGCACAAAATTATCCTCCGGCACAAGACGGAATGTTCTTGTCTTGTGCAAGGCGCCGCAGCAGTGAATATAACCCATACTACTATCCCCTAACCCTTGTGGTAAACAATTTTGCCATCTGATGGGCGTGAACCTTAACCACATTTTCAGTATAACGTATTCTCGCAATTTGAAAAGTCCACGGTTAAATATTCATGAACTTATATCCATGTTTCCATGGAATAAATTACTTGACGAAATATAAAAAATCGTAAATAATAAGTTTATAAGAATAATCAGGAGGCTAAAAAATGACAATTAGAAGAGCTTTGAACTGCCCCCCCCCCGACAGGATAGATTTGTAGACAGGGTTTACCGGGTTTGTAAGGTACTAAGATACTGCGGTTCTAAGGCAGTAGGAAGTATTGTAAAAGTTTTATGCAAAACTAAGGTGTTGAATGGAACGGCTTTGTTCCACCCCTCATCCGGAACAAAGTGTTACCTTCTCCCACACAAGGGAGAAGGAATAAGCAATTACAATCTGGTTAAAGATGAAAATCAGCCCTCAACCAAACCCTCTCCCATAGGAGAGGGAGTGAAACCGACTTATTCACCTATTCTCTTATTTACTTATTCACTTTTCAAAAAATGCGCGTTTACTCTGGCAGAAGTCTTGATAACATTAGGAATTATCGGGGTTGTTGCGGCAATGACTTTGCCGACATTAATCAATATGACAAATAAAAAAGAGCTTGAAGTAGCTTTAAAAAAAACTTATTCGGAATTAAACCAGGCATCCATGCTATTTAAAGAAAATGAAGGGTATTCAGTAGCAGATGCCATGAATGGATTAACCGAAGGATATCAACAATATAAAGATACTATTAATACTTTTATAAAATACTTTCAAGGCGGACATAAATACCGCAATGCAACTCATTCAAATGTAGATGAAATTGAAGGCTATATAATTCATTTTTTAGACGGCAGACAGACTAATCGTCTTGTATGCAACAATTCCGGATATTACACTGATAATACCGGAAGAATTTTTGCATTTAATGACGGGCCTGCAAATAGTAATGAAAATGGTCCGGTTATTTGTGTAGATACAAATGGAGAAAAAAGACCAAACAGATATGGATATGACATCTTTCTTTTTCTATTTACAATTGATGGGCACATAATTCCAATGGGACAGGAACATAAAAATAACCCAGCAACTACAGGAAGTAATCTTAACGTTAACGGCTTTGTCAGTGGAAAAACATATTGCTCAAAAACAAGTTCATCAAGCTATGCAGGTTATGGCTGTGCTGTTTATGCCATAAATGACACACATCCTGCAGAACAAGGGAAAACTTACTGGAAAGATTTTATTAAATAATTATTTCACACAAAGTTCGCAGCACATCTGACATGCACCGAAAACTTTTGCGGCTTTCAAATTTTTACGGAAACATCTGTAATGAGGGAGATTAAATACTTCCTTTATTCTCATATCCTTAACATTACCGATTTTTTGCGAAAGACATGGGTACACATCTCCGGCAGGTGTTATCATCATATTTGAATACGGATACATACAGGGTTTATAAATTTCTGAAACAGGTTTGTCTACAGGCGTATTAAAAAATTCTTCAATTTTAGCAAGCGGATCTTTTGCATACTCAAATTTCGGAGAAAAACGTATTTTAACCTTTGATTTTTTGCTTAAACTAATCAGTTCGTTATAAACTTCTTTAAAATGCTCCATATCAAAATATCTTTCTATCGGATAATTTGCATTGAATTCAGGTACAAAGCTGTCAAAAAGAATTGAATTCTGCTTCAAATTGTTATTCCGCAAAAATGAAATCGACAGGAAATTAAATTTCTTTTCATCACACATTTTATAAAGTTTCACCAGATCATCAAGATTATTTTCAAGAACAATAGTCTTAATATCAATCATCGGACGTTTTTTACGGGAATTCATGTTATCAAAATTATTCATAATCTTATCCCATATTCCGTCTTTTGCCCTGTTAATGTCATGATTTTTTCCGTAACCGTCTAATGAAACCGATAAAAGCATCATTTTGCTTTTAATAAAAGCATCAATGATTTCATCATTAATTAAAATTCCGTTTGATACTACATTGAGTTTTCCGAAAGTTTTTTTAGCGGTTTTCATCAAGATAGCAATAAAATCTTTTCTTATTAATGGCTCTCCGCCGACAAGCGTAACAAACGAATACCACGGAATTTGATCAATTATTTTAAACCATTCATCAGTTGTTAATTCCTCTTTTTGCCTGTCATTTCCTACATAACAATAAGGGCATTGAAGATTACAGCGGTAAGTTAATTCAAAAAAGTATCTCAAAGGAACAGGAGCCAGCCCGCTTCTGCTGTTATACCACGGCAGAGCATATAAATTACGTCCGAGATCAAATAAGTTAGATAAATTTACCATTTTAACCGCCTATCAAAATTAAGCTTACCCATATAACCAGTATGCCTGACAGAATTCCGACAATAGACTGGTGCCAGTCGCCATATTCTTTAGCCAGCGGCAATAAAGTATCAAATGAAATATAAATCATAATTCCGGCGACAGCAGCCATCAAAGCTCCGATCAACACCTGCGGGAGAAACAATCCGAATATAAACATTCCGGCAAGCGCCCCGATAGGTTCTGTTATTCCTGATAATGCGGCGTAAAGCATTGCATAACGTTTTTTACCGGTAACATGATACATAGGAAGAGCTACTGCAATTCCTTCAGGGATATTATGAATAGCAATCGCAATACCTACAGAAAGTCCGAGTGTGATATTCTGCGTAGTTGTAAAAAATGTTGCCATACCTTCAGGGAAATTATGCACACAGATAGCTATTGCGGTAAATAACCCTGCCCTTTTAATTTTGTAATCCCTATGTGCCGGAGCATCAGGATTTAAGACATCTTCGGTATCAATGTGATCAGGAAGGAAATAATCTATCAAAACTGCAACAACCAAACCGATAATAAATCCCGCAAATGTCAGCCATTGATGATTATGCGGAAAATTTGCAAGAAGCAGTTTATCAGCTTCCGGAAGCATGTCCATAAACGAAACAAATATCATAACACCGGCTGAAAATCCTAAGCCGACAGATAACGCTTTCAAATTATCTTTTTTTACAATAAAAGCAATTCCGCCTCCGATTGCGGTAGACAAACCTGCAAACAGAGTTATTAACATTGCGGGGCCGAAATTTTGCGGTAAATTCATAGTCTCTTTTCCTTCCGCTGATTATTGTACCACAAAAAAATATTAAGACTATTAAATTTCAACACCCTGCATCATTTCAATAAGAGTGCTTATAGTTGTATCCATGCTTACTATGTCAGATGTTCTCTGCTGTAAAAATGCATTAATTTTCGGCATCATCTCTATTGCCGTATCCAGACGCGGGTTAGTCCCTGGCTGGTACATTCCGACATCAATCAAATCTTTATTTTCTCTGTATAGAGCCATAATTGCACGCATCTTTCCTGCTGCCTCCCTGTGCTCCGGTGTAACAATTGATGACATAAGCCTTGAAATACTGCCCAGTACATCAATTGCAGGATAATGGTTCATTTCCGCAACTTTTCTTGATAAGAAAATGTGTCCGTCAACAATACCTCGCACAATATCAACAATAGGATCAGAAATATCATCACCCTCCATTAACACCGTATATAATGCTGTTACAGAACCTTTAGGACTGTTCCCTGCACGCTCCAGAACCTTTTGGAGCCACGAAAAAATCGATGGCGGATAACCTTTCATTGTAGGAGGCTCGCCGAGAGACAATCCGACTTCACGGCCTGCCATAGCACAACGCGTAACTGTATCAGTCATAAGGAAAACTTTTTTACCTTGATCCCTGAAATATTCGCATACGGCAGTTGCCGTTAAAAGGGCTTTTTGACGGATTAAAGGAGGCTGATCGCCTGTAGAACAAACAAGAACAGATTTTGCCATACCCTGTTCGCCTAGCGCATCTTCAACAAATTCTTTAACTTCACGTCCGCGTTCTCCAATCAGTGCAACAACATTGACATCAGCATCGGAATTTCTAGCAATCATACCGAGAAGCGTACTTTTCCCGACACCTGATCCCGCAAATAATCCTAAACGCTGGCCGCACCCCATTGTCATACAACTGTCAATCGCTCTTACACCTGTCGAAAATACTTCCGTGATAATAGGTCTCTCAAACGGCCCCGGCGGAGGGCCTTCAACAGGACGCCATTCAGCTCCCGTTGTATCAAGAGGCTTTCCGTCAATCGGTTCTCCCATAGGATTTATAAGACGTCCCAGCAAAAAATCACCGACAGGAATTATAATAGGTTGTCCTGTTGAGGTTACCAGACTTCCCTGCCCGATGCCTTCTCCGTCATAAAGTAAAAGAAGCTGAGCCGCTTCGCCTTTGAAAGCCTGAACTTCCGCTGGTTTTTTACGTCCGTCTTTTGTCTCGATGTAGCATAAATCCCCGATTTTCAATCCGGGCAGTTTAACTTCAACCGTCAAACCCAGAAGTTTTGAAACAGTACCTTTAAAACGAAACAATTCCGTTTCGTCAAGCTTGTTTCTAACCCTTTGCTTTAAATCATCAAGTTTGCTTGTATCCAGACCTTCCATAAATATTATTATATTTATTTTTTTTATTTTTTCAATTATTTTACATAAAATTCATTTGTGTAATAAAACTAAATAATTAATTTGCATAAAGGCATGTTTATAGTAATATAAAATTGGTTACACTAGTCTGATAGGCTTTGCCCTAGTTCAGGGGGAGAGCAGGACAGTAAGACGGGCATAGAACATGAAAAGAAACAGCCCCTTACAGTGTGAAAAACGAATTTTGCAACCCTTTGAATGAGACAGTATAACCCGTAGTACAACAAGTAAAAAAAGGAGAAAACCGATGCCAACAGCATCTATGATTGAACTTTTAGAAGCAGGTGTACATTTCGGACACCAGACTCAAAGATGGAACCCAAAAATGAAACCGTATATTTACGGTGCAAGAAACGGTATTTACGTATTAGATTTACGTAAAACAACAGATTTATTGGATGAAGCATACGCAGTTGTAAGAGAATTTGCAGCTCGCGGTAAAAATGTCCTTTTTGTAGGCACAAAAAAACAGGCAGCAGAAGTTGTTGCTGAAGAAGCACTCAGATCAGGCGCTTACTATATTAACAGAAGATGGCTCGGCGGTATGCTGACTAACTTCGATACTATCAGAGGACGTATAAACAAACTCAGGGAACTTGAAGACTTTATGAATTCAGGCCACGCTGAAAAATTACCTAAAAAAGAAATCGCTAAATTGAACAGAGAGTTAGGGAAATTAAGCAAAACTTTAGGCGGTATCAAAGATATGAGAGGTCTTCCTGATATAATCTTTATCGTAGACCAGAAAAAAGAAGATATTGCTATTAAAGAAGCTAACAAATTAAATATACCTGTTATCTGTCTGGCTGATACAAACGCTGATCCGGATGGTATAAACTATATTATTCCGGGCAATGACGATGCTATCCGCTCAATTAAATTAATAACTTCAAAACTTGCAGATGCTGTTCTTGAAGGAAAACAATTGAGAGAAGCTAATGCTAATTCTAAAAAAGTAGAAGAAATTAAACCCGAAGATGCAGGCGTTGCATCTGAAGAAGTTACAGCTTCTGCAGAAGAAGAAAAAACAGAAACAGTTGCAGAATAATTACAAGAAGATCGGAGGACAGGAAAACAGGAAGGCAAGCCGGATATAAGATATAAGATATAAGATATAAGCTTGACATCCTGACATCTGTACCTCCTGACTTCCGATAAATAAGGAGATTATAATGAATATTACAGCTCAAATGGTAAAAGAACTCCGCGACAAAACAGGTGCCGGCATGATGGATGCTAAAAAAGCACTTGTTGAAACCGATGGAGATATGGAAAAAGCAATGGAAGTACTCCGCCAGAAAGGTATGGCTTCTGCTGATAAAAAAATGGGCAGAATTGCTGCAGAAGGGCTTGTTGCATCTTATGTACAAGCAGACTGCGGAGCTATGGTTGAAGTTAACTGCGAAACAGACTTCGTTGCTAAAAACGAAGAATTCAAAGAATTATCTAACGGACTTGCAGAAGTTGTTGCAAAAACAAATCCTGCAGACGTTGACGCATTGTTATCTTCTACTTGCCCCAAATGCGGTAAAGTAATTTCAGAAGTTATTAAAGAAAAAATCGCTTCTATAGGCGAAAAAATCACTTTCAGAAG
This sequence comes from uncultured bacterium, assembly GCA_900551675.1. Taxonomy (GTDB): domain Bacteria; phylum Cyanobacteriota; class Vampirovibrionia; order Gastranaerophilales; family Gastranaerophilaceae; genus Stercorousia. Next base: position 6,793 of record URXH01000015.1, on the reverse strand, counting down.
ATTTGTACGCTACGAAGGCAATACCGCAACATATATCCACAACGGGAAAATCGGTGTTTTAATCCAAACTGATAAAAATGATGCTGAATTGATGAATGATATCTGCTTGCATATTGCATCTTCAGCTCCTGAATTTATCACAAGAGATGAAATTCCGCAATCTGTTATCGATCATGAAACAGAAATCGAAATGGGTAAAGAAGATCTTCAAAAGAAACCTGAACAAATCAGAGCCAAAATTGTTGAAGGCAGAGTTAACAAACTTCTTTCACACAGAGTTCTTCTTGAACAGCCGTTCATTAAAAATCCTGATATGACAGTAGGACAATTAATTGAAGGCAAATTAACAATCAAAGCTTTCACAAGATATATGCTTGGCGAAGGTCTTGAAAAACGTCAGGAAAATTTTGCTGATGAAGTTATGAGCCAGATTAAAGGCTAATTAATACAAAAAAAAACATAAAAAAAAGAGGACTAATATAGTCCTCTTTTTTATAAAAATGGCAATTAAAGCCCCCCCCCGCGACAGGATACATTTTAGACAGGGTTTGCAGGGCTTGTAAGATACTAAGATACTGCGGTTCTAAGGCTGTAGGAAGTATTGTAAAAGTACTAAGGTGTTGAATGCAGCGGCTACATTCCCCCTCGCCCTTTGGGGAGATGGTGGCCGAAGGACAGAGAAGAGGAGCTTGTTAGAAGTTCTGATTGTTACCCGACCCGACCATCCCTAATGAGGGAGGAAGTAAACATAAGTCATTCCGAGCCGTCAGGCGAAAGAATTTATCCTATTCAGAATAACCGAAATGGTGGGAACGCTTCGATTATCCAACCCTACGTACTACGCGATTATAATGAAGAGGAACTGAAACATAATAGTAAATTTGGTTGTCATACCGCATCTCAACCAAACTACTGTACTGCATTAATACAATATAACGGCTGGGCATTCCCTAAAGATTATCTAAATCAAGTAAAATAATAACTTTTTTTAACACTAATTCTCAAGAGGGTTGAAATTCCTGTAAAATCTGTTATCATAAAGATAAGCACAAGCTTGAAAGGATTATATATGGATTTGAAAATTAAAGAAATTTCCCGTTTTACAGAAAATGATGTTGAAAAAACACGTCTCATTATATCAGAAAACGGCAAAGATACCGAAATTATTCTTGAAGGCGACGGGAAAATTAAAACAACTGTTGAAGTTTAGGTCTCAATTAGTGTAACATAAAAAACGGGTTATAATTGATTTATAACCCGTTTTTTACATAAATATTTCTAAAAAATTAATATTTCAAATTATTTATATTAATTTCTTTAGGATTTGCCTCAATAATCAATTTCTTAGGAATATTAAAGTTGCTTCCGTTATCAAAAGAATTTAGTTTAATCCCCGGGAAATCTTTCATAGTCTGCGGAATAGTTCCGTCATACAATACAGGTTCAGACTGGTTTACAACGGCAGAAATTCCGTTTTCCGGAGTACCCATATTTTTATACTTATCGCTGATTTCAGTATTCGGAGTTTCTTCAGCTATTACAAAATCCAGTAAAAATTTAGAATCTTTAGGGATAATGCCGTTTTGCGCCTTTTTGTCTGCCGTATCAATCATTTCTACAAATTTAGCAGGGTAATTGCCTTTTATTTCAAAAACTTCATTATGGAAATTCTGAAACTTTATAGGCATAAACACAAATGTTGAATTAGATACATCCATAATCTGGCCCAAAACATAATAACCTTCATGAAGCATTGTATCTTTATTCAGCTGAACATTTGATAAAATTTTAATAAGCAAAGTCTGCGAAGGATTTGAAATAGAAAAATCCTGCAATGTCTGAACCGGTGTAGTTTTAGCTTCAGCCGGCATAATTGAAAGACCTGTAAGTAATGCAATAATAAATAATATTTTTTTCATTTTTTTATCTCCGAATTGCTATAAGAGGATAATACCATAATTTGCCGAATACGTCAATCATATTATATAACAGGTATATTATTCTTCACCTTCGTACGTTTCATTAGTGTCCACGGGAGCCGCAAGCTCATCTGCATCTAATTCCTTATATTCATAATTCGGGAGCTCATCTTCATCCGGTTCATCTTTTACCTTAAAATTCAAATAAAATACCTGATCTTTTTTTATAACTATTTCACCGCCTTTTTCTACATAAGAAAACGGAGAGTCCTCATAAACTTCATTTACGCTTGATTTAAAACGGTTGTCTTTTTCATTTTTAACAGCACCTTCCACCGCACTGTACCCTAGAGACAGACCTTTTACGAAAAAATTGCCAACACCGAGCGCCGCAGTTTTGGCAAGCTGTCCTTTATTCAATTTTGTGGTATATTTAGCAGGATAATAACCTCTTATCTCTATTGTCTCACCGCTAGAATTTCTGTAACTGACGGGGACAAAAGAAAAAGTAGCATTCCTTTTCAAACGTTTGGGATCAGTTACATCAACAACTTTACCTTCTATAATATCGCCGTTTTTAAAAGATAAGGTTTCATCAAGTATAATATCTTCAAGAATTTTGACATACATAGCCTCCGGCGGTTTTTCAGTCGTGAAATCTTCCATTGCCTGTACAGAAACGGCTTTTGCAAATACAGGCTGGCATAATAAGCCTGATAGTAAGAATATATATAATAACTTCTTCATTATAACCAACTTTCCTTTTATAAGAAAATAAATTATTTTACGGAATTTGTCAATATAGGTTTGAGATACTGCCCTGTATAAGATTTTTTGCATTTAGAAACTTCAAGAGGCGTTCCTTGAGCAATTACCTGACCGCCTCCGATACCGCCTTCAGGACCCAAATCAATAATATGATCGGCAATTTTTATAAAATCAAGATTATGTTCTATTACAAGAACAGTATTACCTTGATCAGCAAGCTGCTGGAGAATTTTTATAAGTTTGTCCAAATCGTACCAGTGAAGTCCTACTGACGGCTCATCCAACAGATAGAGAGTTTTTCCTGTTGAACGTTTATTGAGTTCTGATGCAAGTTTAATTCTCTGCGCTTCACCGCCTGAAAGGGTTGTCGCACTCTGCCCGAGCTTCATATAATCCAGACCAACATCATTTAATGTTTGGAGTTTATTTTTAATTGCAGGAATACTGTCGAAAAATTCCAGTGCTTCTTTAACACTCATATCAAGAACATCTGAAATTGTCTTACCTTTATATTTAACTTCCAAAGTTTCACGGTTGTATCGTTTCCCTTTGCAGACATCACATTTTACATAGACATCTGACAAAAAATTCATCTCAATTTTTATAACCCCGTCGCCTTTACAGGCCTCACAGCGCCCGCCTTTTACGTTAAAGCTGAATCTTCCGGGTTTATATCCGCGTAATTTAGCTTCATTTGTTTTAGAATACAATTCCCTTATATGTGTAAATAAATCAGTATAAGTTGCAGGGTTTGAACGCGGTGTTCTTCCTATAGGGGATTGGTCTATGGCAATTATTTTATCAATGTTTTCAAAACCCGTAATTTCATCTATTCCTTGAGGTTTTGGTTTATTTCCGCGAAGTTTATGCAGAGCATATTCATATATCAAATCCTGCATTAAAGAGGATTTTCCAGAACCTGAAACACCTGTAAGACACACAATTTTGCCGAGCGGAATATCAACATCTATATTTTTTAAGTTGTTTATATGTGCATTTTTTACATGAAGAAAATGCCCGTTGCCTTCTCTGACTTTTTCAGGAATAGGAATATATTTTTCTCCGCTCAAATATTTTCCCGTAATAGAATCTTTTGCATCGATAATATCCTGAACTGAACCGCAGGCAATTACTTTACCGCCGTTTATACCTGCTTTTGGTCCTATATCAACAATATAATCCGCATTTCTTATTGTGTCTTCATCGTGTTCCACGACAATTAAAGTATTGCCGAGATTACGAAGTTTTATAAGAGTTTTAATCAACCTGTCGTTATCTCGCTGATGAAGTCCTATTGACGGTTCATCAAGGACATACAAAACACCTGACAAACCGCTTCCTATTTGTGTTGCCAGCCTTATTCGCTGTGCCTCTCCGCCGGATAAAGTTCCTGCCCTTCTTGCAAGATCAAGATAACTTAAACCGACATCTTTTAAAAATCTCAGACGCGCCCTGATTTCATCTAAGATTTGTTTTGCGATATGAAGCTGAAATTCACTCAATTCAAGATACAGTTCAGATACAAATTCCAGTTCTTCATCAATCGGCATGAGTGTAAACTCATAAATGTTTTTGTCTTTAATTTTAACAGCAAGCGGAAAAGGTTTTAATCGTGCGCCATGGCAGGCAGGACATGGCGTTGTTGTCATATATTTTTCAATTTCTTCACGCCAGTATTCGCCGTTTGATTCGTTATAACGTTTTTCAAGAAACGGAATTACCCCGTCGAATTTTCTGTATTTCGTTTCGTAACGGTGTGTTCCAAAACGCATTACCGTAAACTTTATAATATCATCGCATCCGTAAAGAATTATTTTTTGTTCTTTTTCTGATAATTCTTCAAAAGGCTTTTTCATATCTATATTAAAATGCGCACAAACTGACTTTAAAACATCATCATAATATTGTGTAGAGGCCTTTGACCATGGATAAATAGCACCGTCTTTTAGAGATTTTTTTCTATCAGGAACAATTAAATCCGGATCTATAACAAAATCAGCACCGAGTCCCGAACATCTTTCGCAGGCTCCGTATGGCGCATTGAAAGAAAAAATTCTCGGCGCAAGTTCTTCAAAGCTCAAATTACATTTCGGGCAAGCAAGCTTTTCACTGTATACAATTTCTTTGTCTCCGACAACATCAACAACTGCCACTCCGTCAGCTTTTTTCAGAGCAATTTGAACACTGTCGGCAATACGGGATTGTGCGGATTCTTTTACGACAATTCTGTCAACAACTACAGAAATATCATGTTTTTTAGTTTTTGCCAGCTCAATTTCATCTTCATCAAGATTATAAATTTCACCGTCAACTTTTACACGGACAAATCCTTCTTGCCTTAACTCTTCAAATGTTGAAGAAAATTCACCCTTTTTACCTCTCGCAACAGGAGCTAAAATTTGAATTTTAACACCTTCGCCCAGTTTTAAAATGCTTGAAACAATTTCATCTATTGTCTGCGGTTTAATTTTTTCACCGCACTGCGGGCAGTAAGGTGTTCCGACACGTGCGTATAATAATCTTAAATAATCATAAATTTCTGTAACAGTACCCACAGTAGATCTAGGGTTATTGCTTGTTGATTTTTGGTCAATAGAAATTGCAGGCGAAAGCCCGTCTATATAATCGACATTAGGTTTGTCCATTTGCCCGAGGAATTGTCTTGCATAAGTTGAAAGGCTTTCAATATAACGTCTCTGACCTTCCGCGAAAATCGTATCAAAAGCCAGAGAGGATTTTCCCGACCCCGAAACGCCTGTAAAGACTATTAATTCATTTTTCGGCAATTGAAGCGAAATATCCTTTAAATTATGTTCTTTTGCGCCTTTTATAATAATCGTGTCAAGCATAATTATATTATTGCATATAAAAAAATTTTTTACATATAAAGATTTTAAATTTACAAAATAAAATGTTTGTGTTAGGATATTTATATTGAAAATTTAATAATTAATTTGTGTCGACGTGACGGAATCGGTATACGTGCACGTTTGAGGGGCGTGTGGGGAAACCCGTGCGGGTTCAAGTCCCGCCGTCGACAATTAAAAAGGGGATAACATTTGTTATCCCCTTTTTAATATGCTTGATTGGAGAGGGCTTTAATTCGTTTTAGCGGGTTCAGCGGGAGCGAGCTGAGGCTGGAGTGTTTTTGTTTGGAGTGATGAAATCACGAAAACAAAACACGGAATTGCCGTTAAACGCGAGCGACCAAGACAAGTCCCGCCATCGACACCATAAAACAGACGATGACTTTTGTTATCGTCTGTTTTATTACCTTCTTACTAAAATTACAAAGTCTTATAATTAAACAATTTGCTAAAAATTTTAAATATTTATATTTTAATATGTTTGAGTGCTGTACATATAATTTTAGAGATATTTTGACTTCTTGGAGCAGTAGCGTTTACAACAGGTGTTTTATGAACTTTCTGTAAAGCTGCTGAAATAACATTTTCTAAAACTGGAGTTGTTGGTTTAACCACTCTTGGTTGAGCTTCTCCATGAGTTAATGTTGAAAAGACTTTATCAATATCAACATTAGCAATTTGCGTATATCCAGTTGGCTCATTAAATCCAAGTATCTGCTGATGTGCAGAAGGTGTTTGCAATGATACAATACTAGATGTTGGATTTGGTGTTTTTATATTTGCTTTCCATTTTGCTACCACATCATCAACCCATGATGTTTGTTTTTGAACAACTGGTTTAGCTTGTGGGGTAACTTGTGTTACTTTATTACGTAGGTCTAATGTTCCATCCACCTGTCTGTTTAACATCTTAAATGAAGGAAGTAAATCATCAATTTGTGTAACTTTTATTGCATTAAGTGGCGTTGTCTTCTCTAATATCCCTAAAACTGGATGTGATATTTTTAATTGAGGCAATTGCTCTTCTAATTGCTTAACTGCTTCATTGTCATACTGAGCAAGCAGCTCTTTAGCTTCATTTATTGTTTCAAGTGGAAAATTTGTAAATATGGGCCTAGCCCCCTGTCTTAAGAGATTTGAATCAGCTCCATTTCTAGCGATATCTCTTAGCATTAAAGAAGTTAAATTAACATTACCTTTTTGAATTCTTGTTAATATATCAGCTTCTGAAAGATTATA
>URXH01000014.1 GCA_900551675.1 uncultured bacterium | reverse complement strand
GTTATAACGTAATTTTAGGGGCGCAGGTTCTACCAGTAGCTGCCCCCCTCCACCGCCTGCTTGTTGGCGGGCTGTTCGGCGGGGGCGGGGCGCACCCATGCAGGGTTATACAGCTTGCTGATTTTAAAAATAACGGTTTGAATACTGCTGTATTCTGCAATCCGAATTATTTCGGGAATATTAAACCTCATACAAAAAATAAAATAACGAATTTTATAACGATAGGGGAATTGAGCTATGCAAGGAGAAACATTTCATTGCTGATAAACGGTATCAGCGAACTTGTTCAAAAAGGCTGTACAGATTTTAAAGTAACAGTTATCGGAAGCGGTTCTCTGGATAATTTACCTGATAACATAAAAGAATATATATATATAAAAGGACGTATTCCGTATAAAAAAATGTTTTGCGAATTAGAAAACTCAGACTTTTTCCTTACCCTGCTTGATTCTGAAAATATTGAACATGACAGATATATTAAAGACGGAACATCAGGTTCGTTTCAGCTGATATACGGATTTTGCAAACCGTGTGTTATACCTGAAAAATTCGCGGAATTTCATTACTTTAACAAAGAAAATTCTATAATTTACAAAGATAACAAAGGTTTTACGGAAGCTTTAATAAATTGTATTGAAACTGATAATATTAAGTATGATAATTTATGCAAAAATTTACAAAGTACAACTGAATTGATAAGAAAGCGTTCAGAAGAAAATTTAAAAAAAATGCTGGATTCGAAACGTCTGTAATTCTGATTTATTTACTGCTGATATTTATTGATTTTATTTCTTCCATTAATTTTTCATACTTATTCTTCAGCGGGGATTTTTTTGCGTAGCGCATCAGCCTGCGTTTTGCTATTTCTTTCAAATAATCAATTTTTTCGGGATTTCCGTTATTTACAAAGAAAAGCATCGCCTGTTTTCTGTTTTCAAATAATTCCTCCTCAGGCATTTTCGCAAGAACATCTCCGAATGTCTGAGGGCGTGTTTTTCTGTCCCATTCATAAAACGGAGTTTTTAAAAAACAGAATTTCTTAGCATAAGATAATATGCAGGGTGTCCATGAGACATCTTCGTATTTCAAAATTCCGAGCGGATGTTCTTTTACAATTGATGTTTTGTAAAGTTTGTTCCATATAGCACAATTGTAATACCCGGGAGTATACATAATTTCAAGATATTTATCGATATCAAGCGGAATATCTTCCATAAAAGGCAGATTGCAGTGTGTTGTATACCCGTTGTCAGTAATTCTGTAAAGCGGAGCCACTGCTACATCACAATCATTTTTAATTATTGATTTGTAAAGTCTGCTTATCATATCAGGGCGTACAAGATCGTCATTGTCAAGAAATGCTATGTATTCACCTTTAGCCGCTGCAATTCCCTTGTTTCTTGCATCTGCAACACCGCCGTTTTCTTTTATTATGGAAACTATATTCGGATAATTTTTTACATACCAGTCAATAATTTTCTGTGTGTCATCCGTACAACCGTCATTTACAATTATTATTTCAAGGTTTGCAAAATCAGAAGCGAGTGCGCTGTCAACACTTCTTGCAATGTAATCTTTCGCGTTATAAGCAGGGATAATCAATGATACATCAGGTTTTTTATATTTCCTGAGACCGAGCGATACAGGCTCTGATTCGGCAATAATAACTCTGCCTTCAATAGTATTTACAAATGCTTTCACAATAAATTTCAGACTGCTTTTGTAATCATATAAAGGCAGATAATGTCTCAACCCGTCATTTGTTTCAAAAATCGGCTTTTCACTGTTCTGTGTATATACAAGAAAACCGTCTGCATCACCTTTAAAATTCCACGACAAAAACAGGTTGTAATTGTAGGATTTATAAATTGTAATCCCTTCAAACTTATTTTTAGTTATATCAACCGGTGCAGAAGATGCAAGAAAATTTCGTTTGCCGCTTTCGTCTTTAATAAAAGGCTTAATTTTATAATCGGTTTCTTTCCCTGTTTTTACGGTGAGAAAATTTGTGTCGGAATTTTTATAACCGTTAAAACCTGATTCAATTTCGTCCCTATATAGTCTGTAACCCTGTGCGCCTTCGTATTTGCTGCAGAAGAATTTAACTTCATCCGGATTTTCATGTCTGTATATTAAATCAATTTCATCAAACTTAAATTGATGAATTCGGGATTTGTCCGTAACAACACCATCTTTGACGGCCTCTACAAAACATTCGTTATCTCCGTAAGGAACAAGAGAAAATTTTATGTAATTACTGTCATAAATTTTGGCGCATTCGCGGAATACTCCGTCATTTTTACAAAAAACTCTGTAATAATCGGCACCTGAAGGCACCCATGAAACAATTATTTTACTGCCTTTGATTTCTACATTCAAATCCATATTTCTCAAATCCTCAGCCATATTATACCAGAAAACCCACCATAAAAAATATTTTTTAGAAAAAATTACATCATACGCGTGATTTTTTGCTATAATAAAAATATAAACGTATGGAGGAAATGTGTATGTTAAAAAAAATTATTCTGGGTTTGCTATTAGTCTCTTTTGCAATGCCTGTGTTTTCTGAAGAAATTAATTTAACTCCAAAAAATTCATTCTCAGGTTTTAATAATAACGGTGTACGACCGAAATATCCGCAATTCCGCCAGTCTGTTTCTGCAGCTGACATAGTTGAAGAGGAAAATGAAAACAGTTTTATGAAACCGAAATCTGTCAAACAGATGGGAAGTATAACTCCTTCAAATGACGGCAGAGCTCCAATGACATACAGCCAGTTCCCTCAAAATTATGACAGTTCTAACAGTATGATGATGATGCAGGGAGTACAGGGCGGAATGCAAAATATGTTCATGGGATATTAATATCTCAAGTAGATTTTATTTTTGAGTATCTTCTTTTACTTCGCGTGCTAGATTATAAAATTCTTCTTCTAATTCTTTTTCGGCGTGTTCGCGTTTTTGTTCATCCTTATCAGGATTATTTTGAGAATTTTTTTCGCGTTCTTTTTGTTCTTCCAGAGCTTTTTTGCGGGCGTTAATAACATTTGCCACATTCATCATGGCAAGTGAATTGAGAGTAGCACGAAGCTGGGCGCTTCTGTCGGTATATTTTTGGCTGTCGCTGTTTTCTTCTTCTTCGGAATTTTTTTGCTGTGCGAAATATTCTCCGCCCTGCCCCATTTTATCGTCTTGAGTTTTGGCGGCTGTTCCTGATATATCTCCGCTTTTGAAATTAAATGAACCTCCGATGCCGAAGAATCCTGCTGACCTGTTATCGACCATACGTCTAACCCTCTGTTTATTTTAGTTCAATCTCTTATAATCCTAACAGATTGAATGCTATATTAACTCATCTGAAAAGATTATTTTGCTAGCCGATTAATAAAAATTTACAAATGATAATATACAAAATTTTTAAATAAGTTGTATCTGTAACTTTTCAAGGTTAATATATTGAAAAAAAAGGTAAAATATGTTACTATATAATAGGATTACTGTAAAACAAGAGGAAGGATATTAATGAGAAGATTTAAAGGTTTTACGCTCACAGAACTAATGGTTGCTCTGGCGGTTATTGGTATTCTTGTTGCGGTTGTTACTCCGGCTATTATGAAAACAAGACCGAACAAAAATAAAATGATGGTTAAAAAGAGCTTTTATATCACTGAACAAATTGTAAGTTCGCTGATTAATGACGAAAGATTATACCCTGATATGCGTGATGCGTGCGGCGAAGGTGTAGTCGCAGATGCTAATTACTACTGTGCTTATGGTTTTGATTACAAAAATAAAGTAACTTATGAAGGTGAAGATTACGAAGGCGATAAAAAATTTGCTGAATTGTTTAAAAGCCGATTGAACGTTAAATCTGAAATTGCAAACAGTGATGGATTAAAATTTTATACAACTGATGGTGTTTACTGGGATTTAACAGGGCTTACAGGTGATGATGTTTTTAAAAGGGGTGAAGAACCTGGTAAATTTGAATATAATCAAAGTGATGCCCCGTCAAATGCCGGTATTATTCAGATTGATGTAGATACAAGCAATGATTCTCATTCAAGACAAAGTGATGAAGGTGTTGGAGCTGACGGGTTTGATACATATAATATTCAAATTTTGTCGAACGGCAAACTGAGGATAGATCCTGCTGATAGAAGAGCTGTTGAGTTTGCTACAATCAATACATCTATCAGAGATACTTCAACCTAATATATAAAGTAATCGAATAATCGCGCCTGATTTTCAGGTGAGGAAAGTCCGTGCATTCAAGGACAGGCAGCCGGGGAAATCCCGGACGGCGTGAGCCGGTGGATAGGACCACAGAAATGTAGACTGCCAATGGTTTTATATAAACACAGGCGATGGTGCAACGGTGAGTTAAGAGCTTCACCGGCGGTATTGAGAAATATCGGCCAGGCAACCCCCTGCAGAATGCAAGATTAAATTGAAGGTTATAAAGGCTGTCCGCCAACTTCAGAAAAATCGCTAGAGATTGAAAGTAATTTCAATACCAGACAGATGATTATTTAGAAACAGAACACGGCTTACGAGTTACTTTATTTTTTATAAAAGTCTTCTTGTTTAAGAAGACTTTTTGAATGTATATGTTAACAAATGTAACAAAAATTCCTCCTTGTGAAATTTGATTATTTCAAAATACTTTACATGTGTAAGAAGAAATAAAAAAGTACAAACAGATATAAGGAGAGATGAGATGACATTTTTAGCACTTGATGCACAGAAAAATTTATTCACATTGCAGAAAAGTCAGCTGCAATTTGAACAAACGCTTGTTATGAGCCGTGCAAATTACATTACAAAACAAATGGGCTACAGAGCAGAAGAATTAGAAGAAGCAGAAGTTGATGTTGATGATGATCCGACTTACATTACCTTGCAGCAGGAAGAGTCGTATCTGGAGACACGGCAGGATTCTTTAGATTCGCAGATAAGTTTGATGGAGAACGAGATTTCAAGTTTGAAGAACCTTGTTAACAGTAATATTAAATCTTACTGTACGTTGAACTTAATAGGTCAATAGTAAAGTATAGATTTAAAGTTAACGCTGATTTACAGGTTTCTTTCAAAAAGTTCAACCGTATTAAGCATCAAAGATGCTATGGTCATCGGGCCTACCCCGCCCGGTACAGGTGAAATGTATGCGGCGATTTTAGAGATATTTTCAAAATCCACATCGCCGCGGACTTTCCCGTTCTCATCTCTGTAAATACCTACATCTACTACGACACAATTTGATTTTAACATTTTTTCCCCTATAACATTTTTCCCTACTGCTGACACAACAATATCAGCAGTTTTTGTTATATCGGTAAGATTTTTTGTATGACTGTGGCACATTGTAACTGTGGCATTTCGTTTCAAAAGCATTTGTGAAACCGGTTTGCCGACTAAATTTGAACGGCCGACCACTACTACATGTTTACCATCTGGGTTTATACAGTATTCGTCCAGCAAAAGCAAAATTCCTTTAGGGGTACAGGGGTATACATAAGGCTCTTCGCCGGCAAAAAGTTTACCGAGATTATAAGGTGTCAGCCCGTCCACATCTTTTTGAGGCAAGATTGCATCAATTACCTTAAATTTATTAATATGCTGCGGAAGCGGAAGCTGTACAAGAATTGCCGTAATATTTTTATCATTGTTTAATTCTTGAATTTTAGAAATTAATTCTGTTTCTGTAACGTTTTTCGGATATTCAATTACTATAGAATTAATCCCTAAATTTTCAGCAGTTTTTTTCTTATTTCGGACATAAATTTGGCTGGCCGGATCATCACCTGCAAGAATAACAGCAAGTGTAGGTTTCTCAGGCATTTTATCCAATTTTGCCTTTAAGTTTGAAAAAATTTTATCTCTTAACTTTTTGCCGTCTAAAATTTCTGCCATATTCCCTACTCTCTCAATTGAGGAAGATTCAATCTGAAATAGAACTGTTTAATTGCATCCTGAACTATACCGGAATCTTTATCCGTTGAATGCGATTTTAATTCTTCATCAACCGGAATTACACCCAGAACATCCAAATCATAACGCTTCAAAAAATCATATAAAGCATTCAAATCAGATCCGTCTGCTTTATTAATAACTACTCCGAGCTGGTTTCCTGCAGCATATTTTGCACTGAATTCTTCAATACGCTTTACAAGATGAGCGCTTTCATCTGTAGGATTTGCAACAATCAACGTTGTGTCAATATCTGTATCTACAAGCTGATTTAAGTATTTTAAGTCAAATTCGCAGTCGAAAATTACAATATCATATCTGTCAATAAGCTTTAAAACGGCATCATTTATCTGTCCCGTAATAGGACATCTGCAGTCTTTTGATCCGACAAACCATGATACAATGATATCGACATTTTCATCGAGAGAAACAACAATATCTTCCATAGCCCATTCGACAAATTCTTGTTTAGACATACCTTCGGGAATTCCTGTTTTATATTCATGTTTCCCGCTTCGTATGCCGTAAATTGTATTTCTTATATCAAGTCCGAAGCTGTGTCCGAGTTCTCCTGTCAGGTCATTGTCAAACAAAAGAATTGATTTTTCCGGGAAATATTCCTGAAAAACTCTCAAAAATCCTTTAACAATTGTTGTTTTTCCGCTTCCGCTTTTACCTGTTACAGCTAATTTAAATGTCAAACTTTATACCTTTCTTTTACACTTTCTGAAAGCTGTTTAGTCAAATCCATAGCTTTTTCTGCCAGTTCTACACTCAACGCGCCTGCACCGCATGACGGCGTAATAATTGAATTTTCTATAATAATTTTCTCATTAATTCCTTTTTTCGTCAAATACTTAACAGCTTTTTCAAAAACAGAAATCATCTCATCCGGATTAGTTTTTTCAAGAATATCAGGACGGAGTGTCGGAACAATTCCCCACGCAATTTTTCTTCCGTGCTCCAGGTAAGTTTTTAAATCATTGCTGAAAAGACTCAAATTCTGAGCAAAAGTATAGGCATCAAAGTTAATAATATCAACACCTGCTTTGATAGGAACTCTCCAGTCGCATTTCCCGCAGCAGTGAATAGCACTCATCGCACCGTTTGATTTTATTAAGTCAGATATTTCTTTTATCATTTCAATGACTTCATTGTTAGAAATTGTTATATAAGCAGAAGTTCCGAGCTGTGATATTGAAGGTTCATCAATAAAAATTATAGGTGTAGTTTCGGGGCTCGCGCATTTTATTTCTTTTATCTGCCATAAAGCCTTTAAACTAAGTGTTTTTGTTATAATTTCTTTTAATGTTTCATCATAAAATGCACATTTGCCTGATTTATCGACAAGTGTTGTTGCAAGGGTAAAAGGACCGACAATCTGTCCTTTTGCAAAAGACGGTTTTGTATCTTTAACGATTTTTATGAATTCGGGGAATGCACAGGAATATGATATCGCATATTTATCAAGTATCTTTTCACAAGCCCTCCACCGCAAGCGGTTCTCCTCCATTTCACAAGAAAGGCAATGAATGATTTTTTCATAATCGTCAAAAAACTGTTCCATATCTTCAAAAAACTTGTCGCTTTCTGTTTCAAGATATGATTTCGCTGTGTTTTCATCAATAAAAAACGAAGGCATATTTCCCAAAAATTGAAAAATCATGTCTTCGTTTTTGTTAATTTTGCTTAATTGTGGCCAGAAAGGAATTTTGTCAAAATCTTTCTTAACAATTTCCATAGCAGATTCTAAATCGTTATGAGGCAGAGAGCCTATAGCCAGAGCTTCCAGTGTCAATTTAGAATTTGCCGTCATCTGCCGCCTATTCTTCAGTTTCTTCTGCAGCTTCTTCAACAGATTCTTTAAGAACTTCAGAAGCTGTAACTACAACAGCCAATTCGCATTTAACTTTAGAAGTTAATTTGATAAGCATTGTATATTCGCCGATTTTGTTAATCGGAGCATTCAAAGAAACATTCTTTCTGTCAACTTCAATGCCTGATTTAGCTTTTAATTCTTCAGTAAGTTTTTTAGTTGTAATTGTACCGAATAATTTGCCTGATTCGCCTGCTTTTGCAGAAAGTTCAAGTTTTGCAAATTCTTCGATTTTCTTAGCAGTTTCCAGAGCTTCTGCGTGCAATTTTTCCTGTTTAGCTTTAATTCTTGCCAGATTTTTTTCTCTGTTTTCTAAAGCACCTTTAGTAGCTATTTCAGCTATTGATTGAGGGAGAAGGAAGTTTCTTGCGTAACCGTCTTTAACATTAACGATGTCGCCAGCTTCTCCAAGGTTTTGAACATCTTTTTTTAATATAACCTGCATTTTATATCTCCTTTTCTATTTATATCTCGCAAGTAAGCCTATCCTACAATAAACAAAACTTAATGTCGAGTATTTTTTTCGGATTGTAAAGCACAAAGTTCGCAGTCTAAGTTTTCTATTTTTTCGCAGACTTTGTCAAGATTGTCCAATATCATTTCAGCACAAGCGTATTGATAATAATTATCCTTGTCATTTTGAAAAGAAAGCATAAGAGAATCATTCAAAACTTTCATCTGGTTATAAACGTTAATCGCATTTTCTAAAATATCATTAACTTTTTCTTCCATACACATTTGCCTTTTAACCTGTATATTAGTTTACATAACTAATATACAGGTTTGAAATTAATTTGTCAAGCACCTATTATAATAGGTAATATGACTAGAAAAAATGGTGTACAAAATAAAAAAATAGGTTTAAAGATCAAGCTTGAACGAATAAAACTTGGATTATCACAAGAAGATTTAGCTTTTAAAGCTAATGTAAATAAAAATACCATTGGTGCAATTGAACGTGCAGAACAATCACCTAGCTTTGATACTCTGGAAGCAATTGCAAAAGCGTTTGAGATATCAGTACAAGAGCTGTGTAATTTTGACAATTTGTAAATTTAAAAGGACTTATATACAAGTTTACACTAAACAATATCTAAATTGTCCACCCTGAACTCGTTTCAGGGTCTCGAGTTTAAGAGATGCTGAAACAAGTTCAGCATGACAATATTGAGTTAGTCTGGTGTAAACTTGTATATAAATAACACTACTTAATCGCAGGGAAATAATATTTTACACCGTTATCTGAGCGCCATCTTACATAGCCTGTTTTCGGGGTTCTGTCAATGTCCATGACACTTACAAGTGCCCAGTTCCCGCGTATAACATTCAGATTAATTTTTTGAGGCATATTAATTGTTGCAACAATTTGTGATTTGTCGTCAGTCGAAACATGGAGATCTTTTGCTTCTGCAGGTGCTTCTTTTAACAAATTCAAACCGTATTTTCTCCCGTACATATTATAAAACATTACCCAGGTAGAAAATCTGTAAGGATCATCTTTTTTTATCCAGCCTTTTGCACCTGTAGAATTATTATATATCACCTGAACCCAATCTTCTGTTTCATCGGTTACGGCAAGAAGTCCCAAGTTTTTGGAGCGGATAAATACAACAAACAAATCCTCTGCTTTCACGCTTTCAGGGAAAATTTTACCGCCTATCCAGCTTATGCTGTGTACTATGTTTGAAGTTTCGGAAGGCTCTTTATAAAGGACAATTTCGCTCGGTGCCTGATAAAGTCCTAATGTGTTTGTCTGCTCAACACTAACGTATTGAGGGACTACATTTTCAATGCAAAATCCCTGTAAAGATGCCAGTAATATTATTGCTATTATCAAAAAGAATTTTTTCATGTTAAAATCCCTCCACCGCTTGCGCGATTTCCTTCCATTTCACAAGAAAGGCAATATTATTGTTTTACTTTATTAATATATCCACCCACACCTTTTCACCTTTTGTACAACAAGTTAAGTAAAGCCTATGTGGCGGGTGGAGCGGCTACGCTCCGCGGAAACTGATTTCCGCATAAGTTTTTTGAAGTTTTGCACGTACATTATTCATCTGATGTTCTATAACTTCATCTGTTAATGTCGCATTTTCATCCTGCATTTTTATACGGAAGGCAAGACTTTTAAAGCCTTTTTCAATGTTATCGCCCTGATAAACGTCAAACACTTCACTGCCTTTGAAAATATTCTGCTGAACAGCACCTTTTATAACACGCTGAATATCTTCAAAACTTACTTCCTCGTTGATTACAAATGCGATATCACGGCGAACTTCAGGGAACTGAGGGAGTTTTTTATATCTTACAGTGTGTTCTTTAATAATTGCGATAATTTCATCAAGGTCAATTTCAAAAATGAATACATCCTGACCTTTGATTTTCATCTTATCTTTCAACAGCGGATGAATTTGTCCGAAATAACCTATATTGGAGAGATTTTTACCTAGAATATTAACTTTTGCGCTCCTGTAAGGGTGCATGTAATCCACATCTTCGCATGTAGTTAATTTAATTCGCTTTGTAACACCCAGTTCATCAAACAACTGTTCAATAATACCTTTAAGCGAATAAAAATCAGTGTGAGATTTAACCTGCCATTTAGAGTTTTCAACCTCGCCGGTTAAAACTCCTGCAAGAACTCTTGTTTCTTTAACTCCTGTATTTTTTTCGTCAGAAGGAGCCGTAATCTTGTATGTTTTCCCGATTTCATAAGCCCAGAGAGTTTTCTGGCCGTTGTCGTAATTGTATTTCAGACAATTTAGAACACTCCCTGCCATATTTTGTCTGAGCATTGTACTTTCATCGCTTGCGGAATTTAAAACTTTGACTGCTTTTGCATCATCATAAGACTGCATATATTTATCCAGCAGTGGTTTGCCGATTAAAGATGTTGTTATAATTTCGTCCAAACCTGCTGAAAGCATCAATTCATTTACTTTTTTAATAACTTTTTCTTCAAGAGAAATGTCAGGTGTGCTGTTTTTATTCGGCAACGTAGTGGTAATTTTATCATAGCCGTTAATTCTTGCAATTTCTTCAATCAAATCAATTTCTCTTGTAACATCACCTGCTCTGAAAGAAGGAACAAGAAATTTTGCAGCCAGCTCGTTCCCGCCGAGTTTTTTAAATCCTAATTTTTCAAGAATAGAAATACATTTGTCGGGAGCGATTTCGCATCCCAAAATTCTTTTTATCTGTGCATATCTTAGAGTTATTTCGATTGGTTCAAGTTCATTTTTACCGGCTTCCACAACTCCTTCGATTTCGGCATCCGCAAGTTCAGTGAAAAGCTGCATTGCACGCATTAAAGCAGGTTTAACAGCTTCTATATCAACTCCGCGTTCAAATCTGGCAGAAGCTTCCGAGCGGTAGCCTACGCTTCTTGAAGATTTTCTTGTAGTTACAGAAGGGAAAAATGCAGCTTCCAGCGCAACATTTTTTGTATTTTCATCAATTTCGGAATTTTCGCCGCCGAAAACACCGGCAAGACAAACACCTTTTTCTTTATCGGCGATTAAAACGCTGTCATGCGTTAATTCTCTTTCAGTACCGTCCAAAGTAACTATTTTTTCGCCTTCTTTAGCACGTCTAATACAGATATACCCGTTTAGTTTGTCCATATCAAATGCGTGGAAAGGTGTCCCGTATTCCAGCATTACATAATTTGTAATATCAACGGCATTGTTTATTGCTCGAACCCCTGATGCAATAAGTCTTTTTTGCATCCAGTCAGGGGAAGGTTTAATTTTTATATTCTTTAAAATGCCGAGAGAATAGTATTTGCACACATCGTTATCAATAATTTCAACTTTAAATTCATCAGTTGACAAATCTCTTGTACATTCAAGAGGTGAAAATTTTAAAGGTTTATCGAAAATTGCACTCAATTCTCTTGCAATTCCGATAACGGACATTTGATCTCCTCTGTTTGCTGTCGGGGCGACATCAAGAATATAATCTTTATCAAAGCCGAGAACTTTTTCAACATCTTCACCGATTTTTACATCAGGGAAAATTCTATTCAAAATCAAAATTCCGTCTTCTTCCTGATATCCGCGTTCAGAAACACCGAGTTCATCATCAGAACAGAGCATCCCCTGAGATTCCACGCCTCTGATAACTGCCGGCGTTAAAGTAAACATTTCACCTGTTTTCCTGTCAAGAACTTTAGAACCAACCGAAGCATAAGGAACAATCTGCCCTTCTTTGATATTTTGTGCTCCGCAAACTACAGTTTTCAAACCTTCGCCTGTATTTACCGTAACAAGATGGAGATGATCGGAATTCGGGTGATTGTCTATTTTTTCGATTTTTACTGTTTTTATATTTGTAAATTGAGGTTTTACCTCTTCTACAGCTTCAACCTCCAATCCGCTCATAGTAAGTTCATGTGCTATCTGTTCAACTTCTATATCCGATAAATCAACAAATTCGTTTAACCAGTTTAATGATACCTGCATTTCTTTAATTCCCTCTCATTTTCATATTCTATACCTGAATAATACAACAAACCTGAATGAATTACAAACCTTTTATTTATGGGACTTATATACAAGTTTACGCCAGATGTTGAAAAAATTGTCATGCTGAACTTGTTTCAGCATCTCTTAAACATGAGACCTCAAAACGAACTAAGGGCTTGTTCCTTCCCTACCCAAACGGGAAGGGGGGAACGTAGCCGTTCCATCCATCACATTGGGTATTGCATAATTTTTTTAAGTCATTGTATGATAATGTAGCCGTTCCATCCGTTACTTGAGTTTTGCATAAATTTTCTATGTCATTACGAGGAGAATGCGAAGCATTCGACGTAGTAATCCCATTTATAATTACATAAATTATGAGATTGCGACGCTCCATTCTCTCACTCGCAATGACAGTTGCTAGATTGTAGATAGGATTTACAGGGACCCTTCCCTCCCCGAATGGGGAGTTAAAAAGATTAATAAAAAAATCACTCCTCTATATTTTAGGAGTGATTTTTATTTTATGTGTAAATTTCAAAACATTTTTATTATTTAGTCTTTCCAAGACGACCGTCAATTTTAGCGAATTTTGCTTCAATTGCGTTCACATATCTCTGGCAGGATTCTTTATCCTGAAGCCAGACAGGCAATGCTTCTTTCTTTTTTGCAGTTAATTTTACATTTTTCCCTGAAGCAGCATATTCTTTAACAGCTTTATACTGTTTTTCTGTTAAGCCCATATTTTCAAGGGTTTTTGATTTCATAAATTTAACTGGATCATAATCCGCAAATGCCTGTTTTGCATCTTTGATTAAAGTGTTTCTATCAGCTTTATTTAGAGTGAAATTATCAAAATTTTGTGCAAAATATCTGTGGGCATCATTTGCAGCTTGTTCTTTTGAATAAACTGCATGTCTTTTATTTTGTAAATCTTTTGATTTACCTGTTACTTTATCTTTCAACTTTGATGCAGCGCCTGTAAGACTTTCCCATAATTTTACACCGCTTTCACCGATTGAAACAAATACATTCTTAACTTTAGACATAAAACCAAGTTCTTTGCCTGCTTCTGCTACAGATTTAGTTAATTTCCCTTTACCTACAGCAAGGCTTAAACCTGCATAAGCTGCAACAAGAAGTCCTGCAACACCTGCTGCTGCTTTTGCATTTTTATTGTCTTTTTTGAATTCAAAATCTTGTTCTGCTGCAATTTTGTCTTTATTCTGAATTAACTGTTTTTTGAATTCATCCTGAGATAATGTTTTTACTTTACCTTGAGGATTTGTAACCTGAACTTTTCCTTTCGGAGTCATTTCGACTTTGTTACCGCCGATTACTAATGCGGGTCCGATTGTCATGTTGTCTGCCATACACTTTTACCTTTCAAAATTTACACACGTTGCTTTGTATCCATGAAAACACGTAAAGAAAATTAAATGCTACTTTTTAATCAAATGTTAACAAATATTTACAAAAAATACTACCCCTATTTATAGGAGTAGTATTTTGCTCTCAATCTTATTTTGAGGATAAGGCCTTTTTAGATTTGGCCACCGAAAGGCCGGATGTCAGGAAGGTAAGCGTATTTAGAGGATAAGAAGGTAGGAAGATAGGAGGGTAGGCCATTTACAGTAAAAAGCTTATCTTCCTATCCTCTTACCCTCTTAGCTTCTGCTAACCCTCTCCCCAGCCCGAGGGATGGAGTATGTAGCGGGTGGAGCGGCTATGCTCCTTTCTTTAGTTATTACCAAATAAATTTATGTGGCACCTAAGTGGCGGGTGGAGCGGCTACGCTCCGTCCGCAAATCCGTTATGAGCAGCCTGAATATCCGCATTTCAGACAGATGAAACAGCCTTCTGCCATCTGAATTTCGTTTCCGCATTCGGGGCATTTTACTGTTTTAATTTCACCTGTCGGGTTGTATTCTTCTTTAGTTTCTTCAATAGCAGGTTCTTCAGCCTTTGCTTCTTCAGATTTCTTTTTATCATCCAAATTCATCGGCTGGAACTGACGCGAGTTGTTTCTGTAAACAGTTATGCCTTTGAGGTTGTTTTCATAAGCTAAGATATAAGCTTCTTCAATATCTTTACGGGTAGCGTGTTCTTCAAAGTTAACTGTTTTTGATACAGCGTTATCTGTATGAAGCTGGAATGCAGCCTGCATTTTTACGTGCCAGTATGGTGAAACATCATGAGCTGTTACAAAAATACGTTTAGCATTGTCAGGAACACCTGCAACATGTGCAACTGAACCTGTTTTGGCTATTTCTTTCATTAAATCTTCCGAATAGAAACCGTGCTCTACCGCGTAATCTTTGAATATCGGGTTAACTTCAAGCATTTCGGTTCCGTCCATGATTAATCTTGAGAATACAAGACCAAACAGAGGCTCTACACCGCCTGAAGCTGATGCAATCATTGAAATTGTACCTGTTGGCGCAATACATGTTGTTGTTGCGTTTCTGATACCGTATTTCGCAATTTCTGCATCAAGCTCTTTCCATTGTTCATCAGAGATTTTACCTGCTGATTTACCTTTATACTTGTTATAGAGGTAATCAGGTCTTTCGTAAACACTGCCTTTAAAGTTATTAAATCTTCCTCTTTCTTTGGAAAGTTCTATTGATTCGCATTTTGATTCGTAATCAATAAATTCCATAACCTGACCGGCAAGTTTTGTACCTTCTTCTGATGCATAAGAAATACCGAGTTTCATAAGCATATCAGCCCAGCCCATTACACCTAAGCCGATTTTTCTGTTATTTTGAACCATTTCAGAAATCTGTGGCAGCGGGTAATTATTGACTGCAATTACGTTATCCAAGAATCTGATAGCAGTTCTTGTTGTTTTTGCAAGTAAATCCCAGTTGATAGAGCCGTTTTCAACCATACGTCCTAAATTAATAGAGCCTAAGTTGCAAGCTTCATAAGCAAGAAGCGGAACTTCACCGCAGGGGTTTGTTGATTCGATTTCACCGATTAAAGGAGTCGGGTTATCGGAATTCATTTTGTCAATAAAGATAATGCCCGGTTCTCCGTTTCTCCATGCGCCGTCAACAATCATGTCAAACACTTTTTTAGCGCTCATTTTGCCTGCAACGGTATTGTTTTGCGGATTGATAAGCTCGTAATCAGTGCCGTTTTTCAAAGCTTCCATAAATTTATCCGTAATAGCAACCGAGATATTAAAATTATTTAATTTATTGTTATCGCTTTTGCATTCGATAAAGTCTAAAATATCAGGGTGATCAACTCTTAAGATACCCATATTTGCACCGCGTCTTGTTCCGCCCTGTTTAACGGCTTCCGTTGCGGCGTTAAATACTTCCATAAAAGATACAGGACCTGAAGATACGCCCATTGTTGACCTTACAACACTGTTTTTCGGTCTCAATCTGGAGAATGAAAAACCTGTTCCCCCGCCTGATTTATGAATTAGTGCTGTATTTTTAACGGTTTCAAAAATTCCTTCAAGAGAATCTTCTACAGGAAGTACAAAGCAAGCAGCCAATTGTCCGAGTTCTCTTCCAGCATTCATCAATGTTGGTGAGTTCGGCATAAAATATCTGTTAGTAATGGCTTCATAAAATCTGTCTGACAATTTGTCAACATCAGCTTGAGACTTCCCGAATTTCAAATCTCCTGAAGCAATGGTATCTGCTACACGTCTGAACATATCAGCCGGTGTTTCAACACATTTCCCCTCTTTATCTCTTTTCAAGTATCTTTTTTCAAGAACCTTAACGGCATTTTCGGATAAATCCAATTTATCCATACATGTGGTATCTGTCACATTAACCTCCCCTTTATAATTTAATTTTCAATTTAACATGCCTGTTCTATTATTGTACATCAACAAAATAAAAGCATGGTAAAATCTGTTACAAAACTTTTACGAAACGTTACAGGAAATATGCATAAGTATATGTTTATAATATAATGTTTCTTGAGGTAAACAATTGAAACATTCAAAACTTACAGCCCTGATATTTTTAGCATTAATTCTAGGCGTTATTGTTGGTCATTTTGCCCCTGACTTTGCAGTAAAAATGCGCCCGTTTGCCGTTATATTTTTACGAATGGTAAAAATGATAATTGCACCGTTACTTTTTGCAACGCTTGTTGTGGGTATTGCAGGGCACGGTGATGCAAAAAGTTTAGGGAAGATCGGGCTTAAAACCATTATATATTTTGAAATAGTAACAACTCTTGCGCTTATAATCGGGCTTACTATGGCAAATATTTTTCAGCCGGGAGTCGGATTTGTTACGAGAAATACCCCGCATGCTATTCAGATGCAGGAAGCAGGACTTATGGCTGCGACACATGCTCACACTTCAATCAGCGAAATGGTTACGAGTATTTTTCCGACAAGTATTATTGATGCAATGGCGCAGGGTAATTTATTGCAGATTGTAGTTTTTTCAATATTCTTTGCGCTTGCTATGGTTGCTGTCGGAAAAGCTGCCAAACCTGTTATTGATGTTTTAAATTCTGTCTCGCAGATAATGTTTAAATTTACCGAATATGTGATGTATTTTGCGCCTTTAGGGATATTCGGGGCAATTGCATCAACAATCGGGGCAAACGGTTTATCGGTGTTAAAAAGCTATTTTAAAGTAATAGGTGCAATGTATTTTGCTCTGGCAGTGTTTGTTCTGCTGGTATTATTTATTGCCTGCAAAATAGTCAGAATTTCATTCAGAAATTTATTAAGAGCCGTGCAGGAACCTGCACTTTTAGCATTTACAACGGCAAGTTCCGAGGCAGCATTTCCTAAAGCTATGGAAATTATGGAACGCTTCGGTGTGCCCAAAAACATTGTAGGATTTGTAATGCCGACAGGATATACATTCAACCTTGACGGAAGTACAATTTATCTTGCAATGGGCGTTATTTTTTCTTCCCAGATTGTGGGAATTCATCTTGATTTAAACCAGCAGATAATAATAATGCTTGCTTTGATGCTTACAAGCAAGGGAATAGCAGGGGCTCCGCGCGTTGCATTAATTGTACTTGCCGGAACTTTAGCAAGCTTTAATATTCCAATACTCGGGGTTGCAATACTTTTAGGGATTGATCAGATATTAGATATGGGCAGAACGGCAATCAACCTTGTAGGCAACTGTGTGGCAACCGTTGTTATTGCACGCTGGGAAAATGCTTTTGATTACGATAAAATGAAAGAATTTGTAGAACAGTCCAAAGAGGAAAGTATTGGAAACGATATTCATAAAACATTAGAACAATTTAAAGAAGGATAATTTATTATGGCTAACGAAACAACTGCAAAAAAAGAGTACAAAGATACTTTAAATCTTCCCCAGACGACTCTTGCAATGAGAGCAAATGCAACAGTAAGAGAACTTGAAATTCAAAAGTTCTGGGAAGAACATGATATTTATAACAAAATTATCAATCAGCGTGATAAAGCAAATAAATTTATTTTGCATGACGGGCCTCCTTATTTGAGTTCCGAAAAAATTCACGTTGGTACGGCTCTTAATAAAATCCTTAAAGATATTTTATTGAAGTACAAAGCTCAGGCAGGTTATTATACTCCTTATGTCCCCGGATATGACGGGCATGGACTTCCTATAGAAAATAAAGTCGTAAAAAATATTAAAGGCGGAAGAAGTGCTTTAACGCCTTATGAATTAAGGCAGAAATGCAGAGAATTCGCACATAAAAATTTAAAAGGTCAGGAAAGTGAATTTAAGCGTCTCGGGGTTCTTGGAGACTGGGAACACCCATATTTGACTATTAATCCCGATTTTGAAGCCGAACAGGTAAGAGTTTTCGGTGAAATGTACAAAAAGGGTTACATAGAAAAAGGCTTAAAACCTGTTTACTGGTGCGCTTCATGTGAAACTGCCCTTGCAGAAGCAGAAGTTGAATATGCCGATCACACATCAACTTCAATTTATGTAAGATTTAAGTTTGATGAAGAAAGCAGAAAAAAACTCGCTTCACGCTTCACTCTTCATGCTTCACCTGTTTACGCCGTCATCTGGACAACAACTCCGTGGACAATTCCTTCAAACATGGCAATAAGCATGCACCCGAAATTTGAATATACTTTATTTGAATATAAAGGTGATGTTTATGTAGTTGCTCAGGAATTGTTAGGCTCATTCCTTGCTGATGTAGAATGGGAAGAAAAAGATATAAAAGTATTGGGTTCATGCACAGGAACTGAACTTGAGCTTTTGAACACACAGCATCCGCTTGTTGACAGAAAATCTCCGATAATTTTGGGAGAACACGTTACTCTTGATGCCGGTACAGGTTCCGTACATACCGCTCCGGGACACGGTTTGGAAGACTATGAAGTCGGGTGTAAATACGGTATCGAAGTATTTTCACCGCTTGACAGCAAAGGTGTTTGGACTGATGCGGTTAAAGATAAAGACCTTGAAGGAGTTCCATATTATAAAGGAAACGCAATTGTTATCGAAAAACTGAAAAATTGCGGTGCGCTTTTAAAAGCACAGGATATAAATCACAGTTATCCGCACTGCTGGAGATGTAAAAATCCGGTTATCTACCGCGCAACTCCTCAATGGTTTGTAAAAGTCGACAGATTTAGAGATAAAGCTCTCGAAGAAATTAAAAAAGTAAAATGGATTCCATCAGGCGGCGAAGCACGAATTTCGAACATGGTCGCAGGACGTACTGACTGGTGTATTTCAAGACAAAGAGCCTGGGGCGTTCCTATCCCTGTATTCTATTGCGAAGACTGCGGTGAAGTTATCGTTACTGATGAAACAATTGAAAATGTTGCTAAAATTTTCGAAAAAGAAAGTTCTGATGCATGGGTTAAATACACCGCTGATGAATTATTACCACAAGGGTTTAAATGCCCCAAATGCGGGAAAACTCACTGTTTCAAAAAAGAAAACGATATTATGGATGTCTGGTTTGATTCAGGAATTACATGGCGTGCGGTTGTAAACAAACGTTCAAAAGAACTCGGTACAACGCCTGTTGAAATGTATCTTGAAGGTTCGGATCAGCACAGAGGCTGGTTCCAGTCATCACTTTTAACTTCTGTTGCGACTGACGGCATTGCACCTTACAAATCTGTTCTTACTCATGGATTTGTGTTCGGGGAAGACGGCAGAAAAATGTCTAAGTCTCTCGGTAACTACATCAGACCTGATGAAATCATAAACACATACGGTGCCGATATATTGAGACTGTGGGCAGCATCGGTTGATTACAGAAACGATACAAAAATCGGAAATAATATAATTAAACAGCTTGCTGAAATCTTCAAAAAAACAAGAAATACATCAAGATTTTTAGTCGGAAACCTGTTTGATTTCGATCCGAAAAAAGATTATGTAAATTATGAAGATTTGAAAGAAATAGATAAATTTGCGCTTCATAAATTAAATCACTTAATCAAAAATGTAACGGAAGCCTTTGACAATTACGAATTCTACAAATACTTCCAGCAATTGCAAAATTTTGCGGCAGTTGATTTGAGTTCGTTCTACCTTGATATTGTAAAAGACAGACTTTATACAGCAGGCAAAAAGTCGCTTTCACGCCGTGCCTGCCAGACTGTACTTTATGAAACATTACAAACACTTGTTAGAATGCTTGTTCCTGTAATGCCTCATCAGGCAGAAGATATCTGGATGAGCGTTCCCGAATGTCAGAAAGACGGGCTTGAAAGTATATTGCTTTCAGACTGGGTTAAACCGAACGAAAAATGGACTAATGAAAAATTGGAAGAAGATTTTTCAAAAATTCTTAAAGCCCGTGAAGTTGTAACCCGCGCAATTGAACCGCTGCGTGCAGACAAAAAAGTCGGAAGCTCTTTAGAAGTTGCAGTTTATGTAAAAGCAGACGATGACACTGTATTAAAAGCTAATGAAGATGAACTTTGCAATATATTTATTACTTCACAGGCTTATGTAACGGATGAAAAACCTGACAATGTATTAAATGAATATGTTGAAGAAGGTTACACCGTATGGGTTACAAAAGCTGAAGGCGAAAAATGCGCACGATGCTGGAAATACAGAAAACTAAATTCAGACGGCATCTGCTGTGAATGCGAAGAAGCTGTACAATAATCAGCCCTTATATAACCTTGGAAGAATAATGCAACACCTGATTGACGGGTTGAACGGCACGCTCCCTTCCCCTATGGGGGAAGGTTAGGATGGGGGATGATTAAGTAAGCCCTCACCCCGGCCCTCTCCCCTAGGAGAGGGAGAAATAGAAATATTTCCTCCCCTATGGGGGAGGATTAAGGTGGGGGCTAATATTAATTAAAAATTATGGACAAAAAATATATTTTAGCCAGACAGTTGCGAAAAAATTTGACTCCTCAAGAACGCAAACTATGGAATTTACTACGTAATAGACAATTTCATAATTTATCGTTCAGGCGACAGTGTCCTATTGGAAATTATATTGTTGATTTTATTTGCCGCTCTGAAAAATTGATAATAGAAATTGATGGAGGGCAGCATAATATTGATAAAAATATTAATTATGATGAAGATAGGACAAAATTTCTTGAAAGCCTTGGCTATAAAGTAATAAGATTTTGGAATAATGATATAGACAATAATATTTCAGGTGTAATTGAATATCTTGAATTACAAATCAGCCCTCACCCCAACCCTCTCCCATTGGAGAGGGAGTTATAATCTTTTTCTCTCTGGAGGAGTGGTATACCCCTTCTTTAGCTCAGCCCAGCCAAGTTTATGCAAATCTTATGTGGCGGGTGGAGCGGCACGCTCCCTTCCCCTATGGGGGAGGATTAAGGTGGGTGCTTATATTTAAAATGTAAATATTTTGTAACATTTTATAATAACAATTTAAAGATTTCTGTAAATAATGCCGTAAACATGATTAAAGGAACTATTTGAAAGGAAATCAGCTTCCAATCACAAAATGAAAGCTCACACCAAAATTTACGGAAAGGGTAAAAAAAATGGGAATGGCAGCATCACAAGCTAGACTTTTAAGCATTACGGCAAGACTGACCAATAACGAAAATACCGGTCAGAGTGTTTCCTATTCAAAACAAAGATTAGCTGACCAAACACAACAGATTACTAATGAATATAATGAAGCTTTATCTGCTACTAAATTGACGGTTTTAACAGGTTTTAACGGTGCAGAAGCTACATATTCTGATATTTCATACAACCTTATGACTGGTTTGCAGATGGCTGAAAATACCAAACAGTATGTTGTTACCGACACCAAAGGCAGAATTCTTGTAACAGAGAACCTTGCAGATGCATATTCTGAATCAAACGGAAATTATAACCAGTTTCTTGCAAATCTCGGGTACTCCCAAGTTGATATTAATGTTCAGAAAACTTATAAAAATGATTCGGAAAAAACCGCCCAGCAGGCAGATGCAGAACAGAAAATTCATGAAGCCTGGGACAAATATTTTGCGACAGTTGGTATTAATCTTGGCGACAATGAACACGATTTCGGTTTTAGCTGGACAGAAACAATTGCAGCTGGCGGAGATATAAATAACCAAAACGATTATGCTATCGGTCAAGGTTATGCAGGATATCTCAAGACAAATGAAGACGGTCAGCCTGTCGATGCAGACGGGAATGTTGCTTACATAACAAATGCTTCTGGAGTTCCTATAGACAAGAATGACAACGAAATTTATACAGATGCTTACACTCAGGAAACAATAGATAATGCTGCAAGCATTGAATATATAGATCCTGAAGGGAATACAGTAACCAGCCCTAATACATATTCAGATGCTGTAAAACAAAATTACACTGCAAGGTATTATAACAATGGTACTCAGATTGCCTATGATACTTATTCGGAAGAAACTATAAAGAATGCTACTTCTGTTGAATATAAAGACGCAGACGGGAACGTACTTTCTTTTGATTACGACTCTGACGGTGATGGCACAGTTGATAGTTTTACATATGAAACACAAAGCAAAATCGCAAGAATAGAATGTAAAAACGCAGAAGGAGCGGTTATTGCTAAGGATGCATATTCAGATACAGTAAAAAATAATTCAAACTATGAATTAAAATATGTTGATAGTTCTAATACTCCAATACCTTATGATGCATATTCGGATGACCTTATAGTCAATAAATGTTATGATGCAGATGGTAACGAAATAGCCTATGATGATTACAAAGATGAAACAAAGGAAAAACTTCAGTATGACGAGAGCAAATTCATCTATGAGCCTATCAACTATGAGGGTACAACTCAGGAATCAAGAGACTTGTTTGATTATGCAATGGCAATAACCGAAGCATATTTAAGAACAAATGACGGAGCCACAACATCACAATACCATCTTGAATATGATCCTGATTTGCTTCAAAATGCATCTAATGCAGAGAATACAAGTATTTTAAAGTATTACAAAAATATTTTCACAAAAATGCAGTCAAGCGGATACTTTACCTATACAACTACCGCAGCAGATGCAGCAAGAGATCCTGAGCATTATATCTATGCTTCGGTTGGAACAGGAACAGCAGGCAATGTTCAAAAATCTCCGTTGAAAGATAACGTAACTTTTGAAAATGCATTAAGAGACGGAACTTTAAGATTAGAATATTATTCAACAACTGACAAAGGATTTGTTGCAACAACAATTTCTGAAGATAACTGTATTCAGGAGGTAGCTGACGAAAGAGCTATAGCTGCTGCCGAATCAAAATACAATCAGGATATGACTGATCTGGAAAATAAAGACAAAAAACTGGATCTTGAATTAAAAAAACTTGATACAGAACATTCAGCACTCCAGACAGAATATGATTCGGTTAAAAACGTAGTTGATAAAAACGTTGAAGCTTCTTTTAAGACATTCGGATAATTTTAAAACATTTTGTCATCCTGAATTTGTTTCAGGAGTTCAATAAGATTCTGATGCTAGTTCAGAATGACATTTTAGACAAAATTTTATATAAAATAACAAAAACAGACCCATGAAATTTTGAAAGGTCTGTTTTTTGTTATTTAGCTTAGTTTATTTGCTTATTTAGCAGATGCGCCTGATTTTTCGATAATTTCTTTCTCGATATTTGCAGGAACTTGTTCATAGTGATTAAATTCCATAGAGAAAGTTCCGCGTCCCTGAGTGTTTGATCTCAAATCAGTTGCGTAACCGAACATGTTCGCAAGAGGAACAATAGCTCTTACAATAACGTTTCCGGTATTTCCGACCGGTTCCTGTCCTTCTACACGTCCGCGTCTTCTTGAAATATCGCCGATAATTGTTCCCGTAAATTCATCAGGAATTTCAATTTCAACTTTCATCATCGGTTCAAGAATGCAAGGCTGAGCTTTGCGGCAACCTTCTTTGATTGCCATAGAACCTGCGATTTTGAACGCCATTTCAGAAGAGTCAACTTCGTGGTAAGAACCGTCATAAAGTTCAACTTTAACATCGATCATCGGGAATCCAGCAAGAATACCGCCTTCTAAAGCTTCTTCCATACCTTTTCTTGCAGGTTCAATGTATTCTTTAGGAATAGCACCGCCGACAATTTTGTTTTCGAATACAAATCCGGCATTTTCTTCAGCAGGAGAAATTCTAACTTTAACGTGTCCGTATTGACCTTTACCACCTGACTGACGGATAAATTTAGAATCCTGATCAGCGTTTCCACGGATTGTTTCTCTGTATGCAACCTGAGGTTTACCAATGTTAGCTTCTACTTTGAATTCTCTTAACATACGGTCAACGATGATGTCAAGGTGAAGTTCGCCCATACCTGAAATAATAGTCTGCCCTGTTTCCGTATCAGATTTAACACGGAATGACGGATCTTCCTCTGCAAGTTTTTGAAGAGCAACACCCATTTTATCCTGATCTGCTTTTGTTTTCGGTTCAATAGCAACAGAAATAACCGGTTCGGGGAATGTCATTCTTTCTAAGATAATCGGAGCTTTTTCATCGCAGAGAGTATCACCTGTTGTAGTGTCTTTCAAACCAACGGCTGCACAAATGTCGCCTGCATAAACTTCCTGTTCTTCAAGACGCTGATCTGCATACATACGAACAAGTCTTGCGATACGTTCTTTTTTACCGTTTGTAGCGTTAAGAACATAAGAACCTGCAGTAATTACGCCTGAATAAACTCTCAAGAAAGTTAAACGGCCTACATAAGGGTCAGTCATAACTTTGAAAGCAAGAGCTGAGAAAGGTTCTGAATCTGATGAATGTCTTTCTGTTTTTGTACCATCTTCAAGTTCGCCTTCGATTGCTTTAACGTCAACAGGTGAAGGCATATAGTCAACTACGTTGTTCAACAATAACTGAACACCCTTGTTTTTGAAAGCAGTACCGCAGCAAACAGGAACTATTTTGTTTTCGCAAACAGCTTTTCTTAAACCTTTTTTCAATTCTTCTACAGTAATTGAATCAGGATCTTCAAAATATTTTTCCATCAATGCATCGTCTTCAGAAGCGATTGCTTCCACCATAGCAGCTCTGTTTTTTTTTGTTTTAGCTGCCATGTCAGCCGGAATATCTTCTTCTCTGATATCAGTTCCCAAATCGTTTGTATAAATTTCGGCTTTCATTGTCATAAGGTCAATCAAGCCTGTGAATTTATCTTCAGCACCGATAGGAAGCTGAATAGGAACAGCGTTAGCTCCTAATCTGTTTTTAATCTGGTCAACAACTCTATAGAAGTCTGCACCGGTTCTGTCCATTTTGTTAACAAAAACCATTCTCGGTACTTCATATCTGTTAGCCTGTCTCCAAACAGTTTCTGATTGAGATTGAACACCGCCAACAGCACAGAATACTGCAACAACACCGTCCAATAC
Source organism: uncultured bacterium (assembly GCA_900551675.1). GTDB lineage: Bacteria > Cyanobacteriota > Vampirovibrionia > Gastranaerophilales > Gastranaerophilaceae > Stercorousia. The sequence continues at coordinate 2,885 of URXH01000014.1, read as the reverse complement.
ACGAAGAGATCTTTCAACTTCGATTGTAAAGTCAACGTGGCCCGGGGTGTCAATAATGTTAATCTGGTGTCCTTTCCATTCAGCAGTAACTGCAGCTGACTGAATTGTAATACCTCTTTCACGTTCCTGCTCCATAAAGTCTGTTACGGCAGCACCATCGTGAACTTCACCGATTTTATGAGTTTTACCTGTATAAAACAAAATACGTTCGGTAGTGGTGGTTTTACCGGCATCAATGTGAGCGGCAATACCAATGTTTCTGATTTTTTCCAATGGAGTTTTTCTAGCCATTTTTTGTTTCCTTTTTTATATTGTGTACATCGCTATTATATTTTTAGCCTCATTAAAATTATCACACAAAAAAATATTTTTACAAACGGATTTATTGATATTTTACATATTTGCAATATAATTAGGATTATGGAAACTTTAGAAAAAGATTTAATTACCTCACAGACAGTAAAAGAAACAAATTTACAGCATATTGCAATAATAATGGACGGCAACAGAAGGTGGGCAAAAGAAAAGAATTTACCTTCCGCTATGGGGCACAAAAAAGGTGTTGACGCTTTGAAAAAAACTTTGCGAGCCTGCAATGATTTCGGGATAAAATATTTAACTGTCTACGCATTTTCAACGGAAAACTGGAACAGAAAAAAGGAAGAAGTTGATTTTTTAATGGAACTTCTTGCAATTACTCTTACAAATGAGCTTGCGGAAATGCACGCAGAAGGTGTTGTAATTTCGTTTATAGGCGACACAACAAAATTAAGCGAGAAATTACAAAAAATTCTTCAAAATTCTGTTGAAACCACAAAAAATAATACAGGTGTTCATTTACAGATTGCTTTTAATTACGGATCAAGAGATGAAATTGTCCATGCCGTAAAAAATATTGCAGCAAAAGGAATTAGACCGGAAGATATAACCGAAGATTTAATATCGGAAAACTTATACACAAAAAATATTCCCGATCCTGATTTATTAATAAGAACAGGCGGTGAGATGAGGATTTCAAATTATCTTTTGTGGCAGATTGCGTATTCGGAGATTTATATTACAAAACAATACTGGCCTGAATTTGATAAAAATTCGCTTGTTATTGCGATAGAAGAATTCCACAACAGACAGAGAAGGTTTGGAAAATAAGATAGAAGATAAGAAGATAGGAGGGTAAGAAGGTAAGCCTGTTTCGTAAATATTAGTCATTCTGAACTTATTTCAAAATCTATAAATGAGCCTATCTCTTATCTTCAAAAAATAACAGGACACTAATATGAAACAAACAATCGTATTTGCCACAGGCAACGCACATAAATTACAGGAAATAAACGAAATCGCTCAAGGAACAGATATTGAATTTATCTTGCCTCCCGATGATTTTAATCCGATAGAAGACGGTAAAACGTTTGAAGAAAATTCTTTGATAAAAGCACGTGAAGCCGCACATGTGAGCGGAAATGTATCATTGGCAGATGATTCTGGATTGTGTGTGGAGGCTCTGGGCGGCGCCCCCGGGATCCATTCCGCAAGATACGCCCAAACAGCTCAGGCGCGGATTGATAAATTGTTAGGTGTTTTAAAAGATGAAATAAACAGAAAAGCAAAATTTGTCTGTGCAATGACTCTTGTTGATAAAGACGGAAATATATTATTCCAAACCCGCGGAGAATGCCAGGGGAAAATATCTTATACGCAATCCGGCACAAACGGCTTCGGTTATGATCCTGTTTTTCTAACAAAAGATACTGAATATAAAAAAACTATGGCAGAGATGTCTGAAGAAGAAAAAAATGAAATATCTCACAGAGGCAGAGCATTGAGGAAAGTGTTGGAGTATTTGAATAACAATTAATTTACCCTCTCCCCCCATCCCCTCCCCCGAGGGAGGGGAGCTGTAAATTCATTTTTTCTATTTTTACCCTCTCTAAAGGTTAATAGAGTACATTTAATGATTTCCCTCTCTTGGGAGAGGGTAAGTTTATGCGTATATATTCTAAAACATTATCTATCTCATTAAACTCATTATTATAAATTCTTAAAACCTTATACCCTAAATTTTTTAAATATTCATCTCTTTTATCATCATATTTAGTTTGCTTTTCATCAAGATGCCCCGAACCATCAAGTTCAATAATAAGTTTTGCTTCTTTGCATAAAAAGTCAACAATGTAACTACCAATAGGAGCTTGACGCTTAAATTTCAACCCTAAAAAACGTTTTGCTCTCAGGTAGTACCAGAGTCTTTGTTCAAAATCAGTCATATTTTTTCTTAATTCTTTAGCATAATTAAGAGATTTTTGAGAATAATGTTCATTAAAAGTCATAGTAAAATTATACCATATAAATAGCAGACCCTCTCCCCTACCCCCTCCCCCGAGGGAGGGGAATTAAGCTCCTTCCCTTAATAGAGGGAGGGGAAATTGTTAAACGTCCTCTCTCCTTGGGAGAGAGCTAGAGAGAGGGTAAGTAACAATCGTTAAATAGTTATGTTTATGGTAATATAAAAAACACAGGGTAAAAGATGTCTTTTTCGAAACGGAACCGCCTACATATACATTGTAGACCTCGGGTTGGTTCCCGACTAGAAAGGGGGCTGATATGGATAAATTCAATATTAGTTTATTACTAATTTTTATGATTTTATTTGTATTAAAAAACGGCTCTTACCTGAACAGATAAGAACCGTTAGACCTCTAAGGGCATCCGGCTAGCTTGACGAGCTGCCACCCTGTATTTATATTATTTACGATTTTATTCTGTTTGTCAAGTGCTGGAAACAGTAAAAAAGTCTTCCCTGATTAGGGAAGATATAGATGGGTATTGATTTGATAAAAATGTAAAGATTGTTTACCCCCCCCCCCCCCCCCCCCCCCCCCCCCCCC
>URXH01000013.1 GCA_900551675.1 uncultured bacterium | reverse complement strand
AAAACGGTACGCTTATACTTTCATTCCTTCTCCCGTCTTATAAGGCGGGAGTTTTTCTTTTCTTGCCCTATTGGCTTTATTATGCTATAATATTGCAGGAAACGGAGATTGTATGAATTTAGTTAATATATTTACAGATATTCCAATTATGATAGTAATTTTTACTTTCATATTTTCACTTATTTATTGTTCTAAGAATTATCTTTATGTTAATAAAAATTTAAAGATTTTTTTAGCTTTTATTTCAAATTTTAAGAAAACGGATTTGAATTTTCGATTTAAAGAAATTGATGAATGGATGTCTTACAATCCTTATGTTTCTGCTGCATGGATGGAGTTTAAAAATACGCTCGTTTTTTCTGAATCTATTGCTTTAAAAGGTAAAAATAATGATTTGACATATAAAGAAGTGTCTTCTACCGTTCAAAATATTCAAACAACGGTTGATCCTCTCTACTTCTTTAATGAGGAAACTCTGGTTACTTCAAAATTTAATAATAAATTTTTGCAGACAGTTCCCACAATTTTGACAGGTTTCGGCCCTCTATTCACATTTTTAAACATCGCAATAGCTTTCGGTAAAATTGATTTTTCTTCTCAAGAAAAAACAATTGCGTCTGTAGCGGGTTTGATGTCAAGCATGCAGACCGCTGCGCTTGTATCTGTTATTGCAGTTGGTTCTTCGCTGTTATTTTTATTTTTTGAGAGAATTACCTGCCAGGTTTTGTGCAAAATCCCTCTTTCTAAATGTGAAGATTTGATGGGAAGGCTTTTTGATAATATTTCTTCGGAAAAATTCCTGCTTGAACTTTTGAAAGAAACGAAAATTCAGAACAATTCAATATCAAATTTGATAACTGCTCTGCCACAGCAATTCAAAGTTGCTTTGAATTCCGGCATTGCAAGTAATCTCGTTCCGTATCTTGAAAATTTGATTTTCGGGATAAATCAGATGAACAAAAGTATGAAAGATGTTGCTAAAAGCGCTGCATCAAAAACAGATGATGTGGATGATTTGTTCTAGAGGATTGTGTAAATGGCTTTAAAAATGAGAAAAACTCAAACAGAGTCAGCTGATAATAATATATTCTGGACTACTATGGCGGATTTGCTACTTGGTCTGGCAATTATTTTTATGACTCTTTTTGTGCTTGCTATGACCGGTTTTACACAACAGAGTCTTGAACAGAAAAAACAGCAGATTGAAGTTAACAAAGAATTAATTGAAAATCTAAAAAAAGCTAATATAGAGGCTCAGGTTGATCCTATGACAGGTGATATTAAAATTTCTGATTTAGAGCTTTTTGAACTCAGCAGTTATAATCTTTCTCCTAAGGGCAAGGCTTATCTTGACAAACTTATTCCTATTTATATAAATACAATTTTTTCGAAAAAAGAACTGGTAGGCGAAATTGAAAATATAATTATTCAAGGGCATACTGACAGCCAGTCTTATGCCGGGATAAAAAATCCTGATGAGCAGTATATGAAAAATATGTCGCTGAGTCTTCAGAGAGCAAATTCAGTTGCAGATTATATGTTTCACACTGATTTTGATAAAAAATACAGCAGCCAGCTAAAAAAAATGCTTGTTGTTGAAGGAAAAAGTTTTTCCGAGCCGATTTTGGTTAACGGGAAAGAAGATTACAATAAAAGCAGACGCGTTGAGATGCGTTTGAAGGTTAAGAAACTTGATGTTACAGAGGTTTTAGTTCACGGGATTCAATACTTAAATGATAAATGAAGATTTAATACTTGAAACAATAAATATGATAAAGCTGTATAACCTTGATATCAGAACGGTTACACTGGCTTTGAGCTTGAGAGACTGCGTTGACAGCGATGTTGATGTTGTTTGTGAAAATATTTACAATAAAATTACGCGTTATGCCGGACATCTGGTAGAATATGCAAATGAATTTGAAAATGATTATTCGATTCCTATTGTAAATAAAAGAATATCTGTTACTCCAATTTCTCTGGTAGGTGAAGGATGCAAAAATCCTGATTATGTTAAGATTGCAAAAACGCTTGATAAAGCGGCGAAAGATGTCGGGGTTAATTTTATAGGTGGATTTTCTGCGCTTGTTGAAAAAGGAATGACAAAAGGTGATAAATTGCTTATAGAAAGTATTCCTCAGGCGCTCTCTCAGACTGAAAGACTGTGTTCTTCCGTTAATGTCGGATCTTCCAAAGCAGGGATTAATATGGATGCAGTTTTGAAAATGGCAGGAATTATTAAACAATCTGCAAAACTGACAAAAGACAGAGACGGAATAGGTGCTGCGAAGCTTGTTGTATTTTGTAATTCCCCAGGGGATAATCCTTTTATGGCCGGCGCATTTTGCGGGGTTGGCGAACCTGAATGTGCATTAAATGTTGGTGTTTCTGGCCCCGGCGTTGTAAGAGCAGCTGTTGAGGCTCTTGATAGAAACGCAGATCTTGGCGAACTTTCAAATAAAATAAAACAAATTGCTTACAAAATAACAACCACAGGGGAGCTTGTCGGAAGAAAACTTGCTTCAAAACTCGATATTCCTTTTGGCGTTATAGATCTGTCTCTTGCACCGACTCCTGCTGCGGGGGATAGTGTTGCGGGTATTTTTCAGGCTATGGGATTGGAGCATGCAGGTGCTCACGGTACTACCGCCGCTCTTGCAATGCTTAATGATGCGGTTAAAAAAGGCGGTATAATGGCAAGTTCTTATGTCGGCGGGTTATCAGGAGCTTTTATCCCTGTTTCTGAAGATGCAGGTATGATTGAAGCTGCATCAAAAGGCTATTTAAAGTTTGACAAACTCGAGGCTATGACATCTGTATGTTCTGTTGGACTTGATATGATTGCAATCCCGGGTGATACCCCTGTTGAGACTATTGCAGGAATTATTGCGGATGAAATGGCAATCGGAATGATTAACAAAAAGACAACTGCTGTTAGAATTATTCCGGTTTTGGGAAAGAATATAGGAGATGAAGTTATATATGGAGGATTGTTGGGCAAGGCGCCTATAATGCCTGTAAATTCTTTATCATCAGCAGGGTTTGTCTGCCGGGGCGGAAGAATTCCTGCTCCTGTTCACAGTTTAAATAATTAATTTTGAAAGATGAAATTTTGGAGTAAACAATGCCTGAGTCAATACGTGTATTTGAAAACAGTTTAAGAGACTACCTGTTAAATGTTCAGGCAGATTCATATAACACGCAGGTCAAAATACAGCATAAATATAATAATTTGAAAGTTTATATGGACCCCAAAAAGAATTCTACACCTCATTTTTGGGTTTCTGCTAATATTTCTGCCGTATGTTATCAGATAGATCCGCTCGAAAAACTGGACGGCAGTATGGGGTCTGATGAAAGATTTGTAATGATGTGGGCAGGCAGGACTAATATTAATGGTGAATTAAAGAAGCACTGGGTTTATCTTACGAAATCTAACGAAATTATTTCACAACAAGTCCGAAATGAGAAAAAAACAGAAGAAAACTTAGAAATTTCAAAAGCAGAATTGAAAGAAGCGGCAGAGGCTGTTACAGGCTCCGGGGTTAGACGCCACTTGAAAGCTTTTGAAGCAAGAATAAGGAAGAACAGATATGGCAAAAACTCTCAACGAACTCGCAGGAGAGCTTAAAGATACAATAATAGCTCTGCAGTCTGATCCTCATAACAAGGGAAACTTAAGAGTTGAAAGATATAACAATTTAAAACTTTCAATGGATACATCACAGAGCAGTCCGCAGGTTATTATAAATATTGCGATGTCAGAAGCAGTATTTAATTTAAAAACCGGCGAAAAATTAAACGGTGGTCTCGGGCCTGATGAAAGATATGTGTTAAGATGGTTCAACAAAACAAACACTCTTTCTGCGCTGAACGAATGCTGGAAGGAGCTTTCAAGAAAGAGCGGAAACTGATAGCTATTTTCTATTTTCAATCATAGCTTTGGAGCGGAGCTGTCGGTGATAGGTTATTGCAAATCTGTGCGCTTCATCTCTTATTCTCTGGAACAAGAAAAGCGCACTTGAATTCCGCGGAAGAATTACGGGTTTTGACTGTTTTGGCAGAAAAACTTCTTCATGTTTTTTTGCAAGGCTGACTACATCAATACCTGTTACACCGAGGCTTTCTATAATTTCCATAACGCTTGAAAGCTGGCCTTTACCTCCGTCAATTATCATTAAATCCGGTTTTTCCCATTTTTCTTCTCCGAGATGTGAAAGTCTTCTTGTCAAAACTTCTTTCATGGAAAGAAAGTCATCAGGCTTGCCTTCTGTAATTTTTACTTTAAATTTTCTGTATTCGGATTTTTTAGGAACTCCATTTATAAATGTTACCATAGAGGCAACAGTGTTTGTCCCCTGAATATGTGAGATATCGTAGCATTCCATACGGTATGGAAAATTTTTGAGGTGGAGTTTTTCTGCCAGATATGAACCTATTTCGTTAAAATCTTCTCTGATTTTGGACATTTTTGTAATTTTTGCATTTCCCAGAATGACTTTTGCATTTTTATCAGCCAGCATCTGCAGTTCTTTGCCCTGTGCTGATTTACCGTAGCTTATTTTTACTTTCTTTTTTGCAAGAATTTCAAGCCATTCTTCATATAGAGTTTTTTCTCCTACTGCTTCTAGTTCGTTTGAAACAATTCTGTCAGGGTATTCGAGTTTAAGGGTGCTGTAGTATTCTTTGAAAAATGTTGCAAAGAATTCTGTTCTGTCTTCTTCTTCAACTTCATAAACAAAATCTTTTTTATCAATAAGTCTGCCTTCGCGTATCATTAGAATTACTATTGCAAAAATTCCATCGTCTGTCATAAGTGATATTACATCTTCATTAAGTCTGGTATTTTCATATACTACTTTTTGTTTTTCCAGAGTTTTTGCAAGGTCATTATAACTGTCTCTTAGTTTTGCGGCTTTTTCAAACTGAAGTGAGTCAGAGTATTTTTGCATCTGTTTTTTAATTTGTTCCATTAATTCTGATTGTTTGCCTGACAAAAACAGTTCAGCCTGTTTTACAATTGCTTTATATTCTTCAGGAGTTACAAGATTCTGGCAAGGAGCCATGCAGCGTCCTATGTGGTAATAAAGGCAGGGACGGTCTTTAAATTTTGGAGATTTGCACTGTTTTAGCGGAAAAATTTTTTTCAAAAAATCAAGTGTTGCATGCATTGCTCTGATATCGGTATAAGGACCGTAATATCTTCCTTTTTCGGGGTTCATATTTTTTTTGCGGACAATTGCAATGCGCGGGAAGTCTTCATCAGTAATTAAAAAATACGGATATTTTTTGTCGTCTTTTAGAAGAACATTATATCTGGGTTTATACTTTTTTATTAAGTGGCTTTCTAGTATAAGGGCTTCAACTTCAGTATTTGTAATTATATATTCAAGTCTTTCAATTTGCGGAACAAGAACATTAACTTTAACACTGTCATGTTTCCTGTTAAAATAGCTCATTACACGGCGTTTCAAAATTTTTGCTTTGCCGACATAAATTACTTCACCGTCTTTGTTATAGTATATATAGCATCCCGGAAGCGATGGAAGAAGTTTTAATGTTTGTTTTAAATCATCATTCATAATTTTTATTATAGCATATATTCTTTATACCAAGATTGAAAAATATAATTGTGTAATTTATAATAAATTATTATGAAGGCTGGATTAAGAAAACTTATACTGTTGTTTGTATTTTTGTTATGCTTTTTGCAGTGTGCTGATGCTGAAAGTATACGCCCGCAGTGGAAAGACTTTTGCCCGAAAGGTCTGGAAAATGCAGAATACAAAGAAATTCAGTGGTTTTGGCCTGAGGGAACAAAATCCACTCAGGCGATATATAATTACTGGGCAGAGAGACGTTCAGAATTTGAAAAGAGTCTTGCCGAGTGTGATTCAATACAGGGCGGCTTGAACAACAGTTGTTATGAAGAATTGCGTGAACGCCAGATTTTTGTTACGGAACAGTACAATAAAGATATTCAGCAAAAACAGATAAGCAATCAGGTCTGGCGTGATATCCATGATAAAGGTTCAAGCCCTATTATGATCAATATTTTTATGAAATAATTCATTAGTTATTTAATTATACCTGCTACCTGATCTGTGATGTCATCTCCGCCGAAAAGTACGGTATTTTTCGGTAAAACCAGATTGTAATGCATTGAGCGTGCTTTTTCTACTACAGCTGTTTTAATTTTGCTGTCTATCGCTTTTAATTTTTCATTGTAAGATTCATCAAGCGCAAGTTTTTGTTTGTTAATTTCATTTCTGTATTTATCTTCAAGTTGAGCAATTTTTGCGGGATCTTTTTCTTTTGAGATTTCTGATTTTGCTTTTTCAATGGTTGATTGCATATTTTGCATTTGTTTTTGCTGATCAAGTTTTAAGGCTGTTATTTCTTTGGAATTTGCTACAATTTGCTGAATATCAACTACGGCAATTTTATATTCAGGTGCGGTGTTTGAAACTGCAATACTGTTAATTGAGTATCCGCATACAAAAGCTCCTATTACAATAAATGTTGCTAATATTTTTTTCTTCATATCTGTAAATCCTTTCTTTTCAATTATCAGAATATAATAATTAATAAAATTTTTAATTGGTTACTTGGATTAATTTCATGTTTTTTGTATTATTTGGTTATAAGATATTCCGTTTTCGGAAGTGAAAAAAAGGAGAGAAAATATGAAAAAATCAATTAACGATTTAGGCGATGTAAAAGGGAAACGCGCTCTTGTAAGAGTAGACGTTAACGTACCTTTAGACGAAAATCACAATGTAACAGATGACACAAGAATTCAGGCTATTGTTCCGACAATTAAAGCATTGAAAGAAAAAGGAGCTAAAATTATTCTTATGGCTCACCTGGGCAGACCTAAAGGTGAATGGAAAACAGAATTTACTCTTGAGCCTGTTGCAAAATATATGTCAAAAGTTTTGGGTGAAGATGTTTTATTTGTTAAATCACCTGTAGGTGAAGGTGCAGATAAAGAACTGGCAGATTTGAAAGACGGTCAGGTTGCTTTATTGGAAAATATTCGTTTCTACAAGGCTGAAGAAGCTAAAGATGATGACATGACTTTTGCTGAAGAACTTGCTAAATTAGGTGATTTTTATGTTAACGATGCATTTGGTGCAGCTCACAGAAAACATACATCTACTGCAAAAGTTGCTCATATTTTGAAACCGGCAGTTGCAGGTCTTTTGATGGAAAAAGAAATCAGATGCTTGTCTCAGGCTCTTGACAATCCGACAAGACCATTTACGGCAGTTGTTGGCGGTGCTAAAGTTTCTTCTAAAATCGGTGTTCTTGAAAATTTAATCGATAAAGTTGATAATCTGATTATCGGCGGCGGCATGGCTTATACATTTGTAAAAGCTAACGGCGGAAAAATCGGCAATTCAATCTGCGAAGATGACCAGATTGAAGTTGCAAAAGCTATTGAGAAAAAAGCTGCTGATAAAGGTGTTAAAATTGTTATGGCAACAGATGTACTTGCTGCAGACGATTTTTCAGGCAACGGTACAAACAAAGTTGTTCCGATTAATGAAATTCCTGACGGTTTTGAAGGCGTAGATGCAGGCCCTGAAAGCCAGAAAGCATTTGCAGAAGTAATCAAAAATTCTAAGACAATTTTGATGAACGGCCCTGTAGGAGCATTTGAAAATCCGAAATTTGCAGAAGGTACAAAAGCTGTGTTACAGGCAATTGTTGATGCAACTAAAAACGGTGCTGTTTCTGTAATCGGCGGCGGTGATTCTGTGTCAGCTGCTAAAAAATACTTTAAAGCGGAAGATTTTACTCACGTTTCAACAGGCGGCGGTGCTTCTCTTGAATTTATTGAAGGAAAAGTATTGCCGGGTGTTGCAGCACTTGATGATAAGTAAGCTGCAGCTTAATGTTTAAAAAAAGCCCGTTGTAAAGGCGGGCTTTTTTATTTTGTATTTTCTGACAGTGAAACTTTTTCAAGCCAATTAAGACAAATATTTAAGAAATTTTTCGGGTTATCAAGATATAAGTCTTCTGCATGAATCCCGTCAATTAGTTCAAACTGTTTTTCGCATACGGCTTCTTTATAAAGTTTTTCTGTATGCCAGAGGTGTACTGTAGGATCTTTCTTCCCTGCAATAAAAAGTACAGGTGCTTTTACATATTTTATAATCTCAACCGGCTTAATTTTAGGGTGCATCATAAGGTAAATAAATGACGGACGCACGGAACACCAGCGTCGCGGTTCGCATTTTTTTAAAGTCGGAAGCCAGGCTTCTTTTTTCCACATCTGGTTTTCAATTTTGTCAAAGTCAGCAGGTGCTGAAACTGCAATAATTTTATCAATATCGTTATACAGAGCACTGTGAATTAAAACAAGCGCCCCGCCGAGAGAAAAACCGGCAAGATAAATTTCCCCATATTGTTTTTTTGCGTAATCAACAACGGTTTTTAAATCAACAGGTTCTTTGCTTGTAAATGTATAAAATCCCGAGCTTTTGCCATGTCCTCTGCAATCAAAAGATATTACGTCATAATATCTTGAAAAATCTTCTGCAAGGTTTGAAAAAGCCTTGCTGTCTTTTGTCATAAACCAGCCATGAACTATTATTATAACCTTTTTATGTCCTGTTTTGTAATGATTTAATGCAAGTTTTATCCCGTCAGATGTCTTTAAAAAAATCTTTTCCATATAAATATAATATCATGTTTTGACTTTATCGTAAAAAACCTTAAATAAAATGTGTAGATTTCATACGAAAGTATGACGCAGGATAGCAGGTTTTAGTATATAGTTAAAATACCAGAGGGTAGAATTTGTGTTAAATGGTATATTTCAACGTCCATATTTGAATAAAGACGGGAGAAGTCTTGTTAAAAGGAAACAGGACGAAGAACAAAACGCGTCTTCTTCTGCTCAGCGTGAGGAGCGGACTGATGAAAATTCGAGAAGCAAAGGGCTTCAATATGTAGAGCAAAGAAAACCCTCTTATACTCCTGCATATCAACAGGTAAATAATAACGGCGAACAGGCTGACTGGCGTCAAATGCGTTCGCAGATTCAAAGCCAGGCTCAGGCAAGAAATCTTCGTTCTGTATCACAGGCTGCTGTACAAACGCAGGAAATTACCCCTTCCAAAACACTCTCAGGCAGAAGTACTGTTATTAATATTGCACAAATTCTTAAAGATTTCAGAAATACCGCATCTGCTATCGGCACCCCTGATGATTTAAAAGAAGAAGTAAACGGCTATCTTTCACTTATCGAATCGCAGGTTAAAAAAGATAACCCCAACACAAAGCTAATTAAATCTAATTTGAAAAATGCTTCCTCTATTCTTGACGGTTATATTTCAGAAACTCTTAATAAAGATTCCAAAGTTGTTGAAAATTGGGTAGATGCCCTGTTTTTACAGCAGATAGATTTTAAATATAACGAAAATGACATTAATCCTCAATTTCTGGTAAAATTTCCTGAGGGCAGCGTTCAAAAAGAAGAAAAAGCGGAAAATAAAACTTCTGTTCATGATACTGTAACAGAGCCTGTTCAGGCAGAAATAGAAACAGATGCAAAAGTTGTTTCTCTTATACCGCAGGATAAAGAACTAAAATCATTATTTATTCAGTCTAAAAAACTCGCTTATGCAAATCAGCCCGAAAAAGCAATAGAAACATTTCAAAAAGCCTTGCAAAGGGCAGATGAAGTCGGTGATATCGAAACAAAATCAAAAATTTACTATGAAGTCGGCAGAATTTATGATGACCATGACTATTATGCACAGGCCTTAACAAGCTACAATCAGTCTTTGCAAAATACAACCGATAACAATGTAAAAACAAAAGCACACTACTCAATGGCACAGATTTATGATGATGTAAACCAGATAGAACCCGCACTTGACCATTATTTTAATTCCATATCTTTTGCAGGTGAGGCAGAAAACCTTGCTGCTCAGTCAACTTCATTGACGAAAATGGGTAATATATTCACCGACATGTACGAAGATGAAGCTATGGAATATTATTCAATTGCTGATGAGCTGGCTTCTCAAACCGACAATTCAAAAGTAAAAGGCTTTGTTTCTTCAAGCATGGGTGATGCTTATGAGAAATTCGGCGATTCTCAGAAAGCTTTAAAATCTTATTCAAAAGCTGTAAAATATTATGCTGATGCAGAATCACCTTTAAAAACAGCACAGTATTATACAAAGGCTGCAGATATTATGGTAGAGCACAGCAATGTCTCAAAGGCACTCGGACTTCTGGAAAAAGCTCAAAATTATGCAAGGCAGACAGATGATGTTAATTTGATGACAGAGATAAATGATAAGCTTGATAGTTTATCTGCTTTAAATTTATAAATTTATCTTTGGGTATTTTTTGCATTTCTTGCAAACAAACCTTTTTTATCCGATAATATTAGCAGTGTTTAGGTAAGAAAGGAGAAATATTATGTGGGAAAAAGATATTAACATTAACGAAGTCAAAGAAATCCGCACAAGAACAACAGTTTATTTCGGCGTAGGAGCTATTAAAAAAATTGCCGATATCGCACGTATATTAAAAGACAAAGGCATTGATAAAGTTATCGTAATGTCAGGCCGAAATGCATATAAAGCAACAGGAGCATGGGATTACGTTGAAAAAGCCTTGAAAGATAACGGAATAGGCTACGTAAATTACGCGGAAGTAACGCCAAACCCGAATACGCATCATGTTAATGATGCTGCAAAACTTGCAAAAGATTTTGGTGCAAAAGCAGTTATTGCAATCGGCGGCGGGTCTCCGACAGATGCCGGAAAATCAGTTGCTATTCTTCTGGAATACCCTGAAAAAACTGCTGAAGAATTGTATGATTTTGAATTTACACCTGAAAAGGCAGCCCCGATTGTGTCTATTAATTTAACACACGGAACAGGCACCGAAACAAACAGGTTTGCTGTAGTAACAAATCTTGAAAAGAATTTCAAACCTGCAATTGCTTATGATTGTATTTATCCTGTGTTTGCAATCGATGATCCGCAGTTGATGACAAAATTGTCTCCAAAACAGACAAGATATGTTTCAATTGACGCTGTAAATCACGTAATTGAAGCTGCAACATCAAAAGTCGCTTCACCTTATTCAATTTCGCTTGCAAAACAGGTAATTGAGCTTGTCGCAAAATATCTGCCGAAAGCTATTGCAAATCCTGACGATTTAGAAGCCCGTTATTATCTTGCTTATGCAGCAATGATGGGCGGTGTAAGCTTTGATAACGGTTTGCTGCACTACACACATGCTCTTGAACACCCGTTGAGTGCTGTAAAACCTGAGCTTGCACATGGTCTGGGACTTGCAATTTTGTTGCCTGCTGTTATCAAAACGATTTACAAAGACAGACCGAATGTCCTTGCGGAAATTCTGGCTCCGATTGCTCCGGGCTTGACAGGTAATCCGTCAGAAGCTGATAAGGCTGCAAAAGAAGTTCAGGATTGGTTATTCTCTGTTGATGTAAAAGAAAAATTAACAGATGAAGGTTTCACTGAGGCGGATGTTGAAAAACTGACTGATCTTGTGTATTCAACTCCATCGCTCGGCGGTTTGATTGATATTGCACCGTCAGGTAACGGCAGAGATGTTGTTGAAAACATTTACAGAAATTCTGTTAAACCGTTGTAAGATGTTTTGAGAATTAAATTAAAGAAGCCTCTGTATTTAGCAGAGGCTTCTTTGTTATTATTTTTTTGATTGAGTTTTTATATAAGTATAAGTTCCTGCACCGACAGCAATTACTCCGTTTGCTATAATTGATGTTGTCAGCGGTTTTGTTTTGAGAAATTTTCCCGCAAAAGTTACAACTCTATCAAGTACCACACCGAAGCCAAACCATGCAGCGGTCGTTTTTAAACCGGCATTTACAGGATTGATTTTTACTGCAGGTTTAGATTTCAGACCTTCCATAGAACTGGGATCTTTTTTTGTATTGTATGTATTCGGGGTATTTGCTTTGAATGTTATTAGGGAAATCATTTTTTTCTTTCTAAAAAATTTTTCTGCATTTTTTATTATACTATAAGAAAAAATTTTGTTTTATAATAATTTCAATGAAAAAAGTAGAACTTTTAGCGCCTGCAAAGGATAAAAAGACAGCAATTGCAGCTATAAATTCAGGATGTGATGCCCTTTATATCGGAGCATCAAACTTTGGCGCACGCAAAAAAGTCCCGAATTCTCTTGAAGATATCAAAGAAATTGTTGATTATGCACACAGGTTTTATGTAAAAGTTCACGTAACCGTAAACACTATTTTAACGGATAATGAACTTGTTGAGGCGCGGGAATTAATTCAAAAACTTTACGATATTGGTGTTGATGCCATAATTGTTCAGGATATGGGAATTTTTAAGCTTGCAATAGACGGAAAACTCCCGCCGATTGTTCTTCATGCAAGCACCCAGTGCGATAATAGAACATTAGAGAAAGTGAAATTTTTTAAAGAACTTGGTGTTTCACGGGTAATTCTTGCAAGAGAATTGTCTGTTGAACAAATTAAAAATATTTGTAGTCCTCTCCCGGCAGAGGATGTGCGAAGGACAGGAGAGGGTGCGATTGAGATTGAAACATTTGTACACGGTGCACTATGTGTTTGTTATAGCGGACAGTGCTATTTGAGCTATTATATCGGCGGACGTTCCGCAAACAGGGGAGAATGTGCGCAGGCTTGCCGTAAAAAATATTCACTTGTTGATGATAAAGGAAACATAATTGCTAAAGACAAATACCTTTTGAGTATGAAAGATTTTAATGCATCAAAACATTTGAAAGAGTTGATTGATGCAGGTGTTAAATCTTTCAAAATTGAAGGAAGGCTTAAAGATGAAAATTATGTAAAAAATGTTGTAGCTTATTATAGACGTGAGATTGACAAACTTGCTCAAAAAACATCATCAGGCAAGGTATTTTTAGATTTTGAACCTGATGTGAAGAAAAGTTTTAACAGAGGGTTTACGGATTATTTTTTACCCCTCACCCGTACTTCGGACACCCTCTCCCACACGGAGGGCAATCCGACGGGGCGAGGGCAGGATATATATAATTTTGACACTCCGAAATCTATAGGTGAAAAATTAGGTCGAATTACACGTGTAGGCAAAGATTATTTTGAACTTGATGCAGATGTTTCCAAACAGGACGGACTTTATTTTAACGGTTATGGTTGTCTTGTAAATAAAGTTGAGGGAAATAAAATTTACCCGAATAAAATGGATGGGATTGCGGTCGGAGTAGAAGTTTTTAGAAATTTTGACAGCCTATTTGAAAAACAGCTTGAAAATTCCAGAACAAAACGTCGTATTGGGGTTAAATTTATTTATTCTGACGGGATTTTGAAAGCCGTTGACGAGGATAAAAACTCTGTAAATATTGAGTTACAGGCAGACGAACCGCCTAAAAATCCAGAAAAAATGAAAGAAAATTTTATAAATCAGCTTAAAAAAACAGGTGAGAGCGATTTTTATGCAGAAGATATTGAAATTGCTGACTATGTGCCTTTTATGCCCGTTTCAAAGATTAATGAACTCCGCAGGAATATCCTTGATATGTTAATGACTGAACGTTTAAAAAATTACAAACGTGAAATTCAAAAACCTTTAAAATATACAAAATTTCCTCAGCACAAACTTGATTACAGAGCAAATATCCACAACGAGCAAGCAAAATCTTTTTATGAAAACTGCGGGTGCACTGTTTGCGAGATGGCTCTTGAAAGTAATCCCTCCACCGCTTTGCGGTTTCCCTCCATTTCCAAGGGAGGTATAGAGCTGATGCGGACTAAACACTGTCTGAAGTTCGCTTTTAATATGTGCAAATCACCTCAAAAACTTTATCTTATTGATGAGAAGGGGCAGAAATATTATTTAAAGTTTGATTGCAAAAATTGTGAAATGATAGTATTGTCATCTTGATAAGCTAAAATTTAAACAGTTTTTATGTTATAATCATTGCAATAGATAAGAGGACTTATATGAAAAACATTTTGGTAACAGGCGGAGCAGGTTTTATAGGGTCGCATTTATGCGACAAACTTCTAGAGCAGGGTAATCATATAATTTGTCTTGATAATTTTTTTACCGGTTCTAGAAAAAATATTGAGCATCTCTTAGATAACAAAGAATTTGAACTTATAAGGCATGATGTAATAGAACCTATAATTTTAGAAGTTGATCAGATTTATAACCTTGCCTGTCCTGCAAGTCCGGTGCATTATCAGCATAATGCCATAAAAACTATCAAAACAAATGTTCTGGGTGTAACAAATATGTTGGATCTGGCAGATGAGACTAAAGCAAGGATTTTACAGGCATCGACAAGTGAAGTTTACGGTGATCCTATAGTTCATCCGCAAAGAGAGGATTACTGGGGGAATGTTAATCCTATAGGCTTAAGAAGCTGTTATGATGAAGGCAAGCGTGTTGCAGAAGCTCTGATGATGGATTATCATAGACAGCATAATGTTGATATAAGAATTATCCGCATATTTAACACTTATGGCCCTAGAATGGCTCAAAATGACGGACGGGTTGTATCAAACTTTATAATTCAAGCTTTAAAAAATGATGATATTACAATTTACGGAGACGGTTCCCAAACCAGATCCTTCTGTTATGTTGATGATCTTGTGCGCGGCATGATTTCGTTAATGAATACAGAAGACTTTATGGGACCTGTTAATGTCGGCAATGACGGTGAGTATACAATTTTGGAACTTGCAAAAATGATTATAGAACTTTCCGGTTCAAAATCAAAAATAATATTTAAACCTTTACCTTCTGACGATCCAACCCAGCGCCGTCCTGATTTAACTCTTGCAAAAGAAAAATTAAATTATGCTCCTGTTGTTCATGTTAAAGACGGGTTGATTAAAACTATTGAATATTTTAAAACGGTTATATAGGAATTAATAAAAAAGAGCTTATATAAGCTCTTTTTTATTGGACTTATATTGTCTGTAACCGCATTTAACTAACGGCTACGCTCCCATGATTTCTATTTCGTTGCCGTCAGGATCTTTCAAAAATGCAATATACTGATTAACTTCTTTCATAAAATACGGTTCGTAAAGATATTTGTATCCGAATTTTTCCATTCTCTCCGTGAATTCTTTAATTGATCGTGTTTTGAATGCAATATGTCCGAAGGCGTTGCCGTTTTTATAGCCGTCTTTAGGCGTTTCTTTGTTGTAGGTAAGCTCAATTTGTGAATGACCGTCTTCATCGCCCAGATAATAAAGGGTGCTGTCATCAAGCTGAATTTCGCCGTTTCTTGTGAGATTGAGCAGTTCTGTGTAGAATTTCATAGATTCATCAATGTTTTTTACTCTAATCATTACGTGTGCAAATTTCATTTTCTTTATCCTCCTTGCAAATCAATCTCGTTATTTATAATTTAAGCTTAATCTACATGAGATATTACACCTTTAGAGGTATTTTTGTCAATTTCTATAACATGTCTTATTATTGTGTGAGACATCAAAAGCAGGTAGGGATTAATTTCATTTGTATTGCTCATATTAATTTTTGCCTGGGGTTTTTCCTGTGCTTCGTTAACGGTTGTTTGTGCTGAAGTTTCAAAAGATACAACGGATTCCATTGAATAATGTTTTTCATCTCCTTCTATACGCATCAAAAGTTCGTCTTTAGGAAATTCTTTTACGCATTCTATATTTACATGGACTGAATTTGAGCTTTCAAGAATCAGTGTTGCTGTTACTGTTCCGTAATTCAAGGTTGTTATTGTTATTACAAGAATGCTGTCAGAACCGTCGGAATTTTCACCTGCTTCTATCTCCAGATCAAAACCTACACCCTCCTGAAGCGGAAGCCAGGGAAGATATAAAAGCATTAGAAGTTTCATTGTTTGTGCGGAATCGTTTTGGGACGCTGCCGCAATGCTTGCATTTATAAGTTTAGCAGTATCTTTCATCTGGCTTAAGTCGGTAAGCCCGAGTTTAGCGGAATTTGCCATTGATGTTATAAGTTTTGCTATAGCCTCTTTTCCGTTTGCCTGTATCATTGATGCAACTTCGGAAAGATTTATCAACCCGTTTGAAGAAATTGTGAGGTTTCTTATTGAGTTTTGCAGCTGGTTTAATATTGCTTTGTTGCCTGTCAGGAGCATATTTTGAGCCTCGGTAAGCGACATGCCCTGTAATTGTGCAAGAATTTGAGCCTGTGTCTGTGATAGAGAATTTTTTTGCATTGCTATTTGCCTTGCAAACTGTTGGTTAAATTGGGCAAGGGTAATATTTTTTTGCAGAATGTATAAGAGTTCATTCAAATTTTTGGGCAGGTTCATCATTTCTTTAACATAAACGGACTGGTCTATCCCTGTCATGTTTGCTGTTTGTGTTGTATAAGCTGCACTCTGAGCAGCACCGGATGCAGGTGCTGCCGGTTGCGGCGCGGGGGGAAAGGAACTTTGAGCAGGCTTATTTGAGGCGGCTTGTCTTTTAGTGTTTACTGCCTGATAGTTTACAAATTTTGAAATTAAATACCCCAAATTCAAATCTGCCATAGCTTTAATTATAATGATTTTTTTTTCTTTGTCCAGCAGGTAATTTATTTATAAATCCCAAATCAGTTCTAAGATTTTTGTACTTGTTAAAAGCCGTTTAATACACAACGAGATAGTGAAAAAAGTTAAATAAACCTCAAATACTAATCTTTTACAGGAAGATATGCCTGAGGATAATTGTAATCTTCTTTAAATCCGAGATGTCTGTACATTTTCAGCGCCTGAAAATTATTTGTTTCGGTTGTTGTATTAACTTCCGTAATCGGGCGTTCGCCGTTGTCTGCCAAGCGGATAAGAGATTCAACCGATTTTTTCAGCATATGTTTTGACAAACCCTTGCCCTGATGTTCTTTTCTTATTGCAACTATCGGGATATTTGCAATTCTTCCGCCTGTAAGATTCATGAAACAAAATCCCACGGGTATATTGTTATAAAGCATTACGGTTGTTGCTTCCGGCAGAAATTCTGCATAGATATTTTTAACAATTTTTGTAATAATATCGCGGGTGCCGTCTAATGTTTTAAATCTGGGATCAAACAGGGCATCGGCAGAAGTTTCAAAACCTTCCTGAACAACTTCCACAGCATCTTCAAAATATTTGTCCTGCCAGTCAACAAGGCGGTATTCGCTGTCAAGCTGTGATAATTGTGTGATTTTCAATATATCACGTGAGTTTGTCCCTGACATCATAAATCTCAATACTGCAATTCCTACAAATTTGAAACCGTAGCGGGCAATGTCGGCTATAAGATTTTTTTGTTCGCCGAGCATCGGATAACATACAACTTTATCATATCTTTCGGATTTTGTAAGCTCAAGGAATTTTTTAATTAAGTACATTCCGCGTTCAATCATATTTTCCATTTTGAAGGAGTGGATTATATTTAACTCAATAGCCTCTGATATCGCAGTTGTATAAACAAGGAATGCGACAGGAATTGAGCTTTCAAATAGGACAACACATTCGATAAGTTTTTTTTCAACCGCATCAACAAAATCATCAAACCCTAAAGGTTCAAGTTCAAATTTGTATTCATCAACAGCTCTGTCTCTAAAGTCATTGTATACCGTTGCAAATCCTTTATAGTCATCTGCGGTTAATAATCTTGCTTCAAAGTTGTTGTTGTCCATTTCCTAATTCCTTATTGTTACAGCATGTGATGCATTTTTTCTTTTTTTGTTTCCATATATTTTTTGTTGAACTTATTAATATACGGGGGTATTTTAACTATATCATGAACAGTCAGCCCGTAACCCTTCAAACCGATGATTTTTTTCGGGTTATTTGTAATGAGTTTAAAATTATTAAAGCCTAAATCCCTTATAATTTGTGCACCCATGCCGTAATCTCTCAGGTCAGCTTTGAAGCCTAGAGAAATATTTGCCTCGACCGTGTCCTGTCCTTCTTCCTGAAGATGGTAAGCTTTAATTTTATTGATAATTCCTATTCCGCGGCCTTCATGCCCTTTCATATAAATCAGTGCGCCTTTCCCGTATTCGTTAATCATTTCCAGAGCGCTGTGGAGCTGATAATTGCAGTCGCATTTCAGGCTGTGGAAGATGTCGCCTGTCAGACATTCGCTGTGAACACGGATTAAGGGAACTTTATCAGAGCCGTCATCTTTCACTAACGCAACACTTTCCTGTCCCGTAATATGGTTTACGTAGCCGTAAATTTCAAATTCGCCGAATTGAGTCGGCAGATGCGCTTCTGCTTCGCGGGTTACAATTTTTTCCGATTTCAGGCGGTAGGCGATTAATTCTGCAACCGAGATAAATTTTATCCCGTGTTCCTGTGCAAAGTCATAGAGTTCATCACGTTTTGCCATGTGCCCGTCTTTGCCCATAATTTCGCACATCGGACCTGCGGGAATATGACCGCAGAGCCGTGCTAAATCAACAACGGCTTCTGTATGACCTGTACGCGTTAAAACGCCTCCCTTTCTTGCAACGCATGGAAACATGTGCCCCGGACGGCGAAGATCAGACGGCTGAGCATCAGGTGCAAGACAAACTTCAATTGTCTTTGCTCTGTCAAATGCCGAAATCCCTGTTGTTACTCCGTATTTTTCAGCTGCATCAATGCTTATGGTAAAAGCTGTTTTCATTGACTCGCTGTTTTGTTCTACCATTTGCGGCAGGTTCATTTTTTCTGCAATCTCAGGCGCAATTGCAAGACAGATAAGCCCTTTTGCATTCTCTGCCATAAATTTTATAATTTCAGGCGTAACCATTTGTCCCGAACAGATTAAATCGCCTTCGTTTTCTCTGTCTTCATCGTCTGCAACGATAATCATTTTTCCGTTTTTAAAATCTTCCAGAGCAGATTCTATGCTATCAAATTTAAAATTTTCCATTTTACATAAACCCGTTTTCTTTCAAAAAATCTTCTGTAATATTATTATTTTTCGTTGATAAAAATTTTTCAACATACCTGCCTAAAATATCTGTTTCAATATTCACCAAATCTCCGATTTTTAAATATTTTAGGTTGGTATTTTCTAATGTATGCGGGATAATTGCAACACTGAACGTATTATTTTGGTTTTTAGAAACAGTTAAGCTGACACCGTTTACTGTAATAGAACCTTTGTAGACAATGTATTTATCTAATTCTTTCGGCACTTCAAAGGTCATATCACCTAAGTATTTCCCTGTTCCGTCAATGTGTCCTTGTACAATATGACCGCCCATTCTGGTTTGTGGGAGTAGTGCTCTTTCAAGATTTACGCATTCACCTGTTTTAAAACCTTTTGTAATTTTCAAAGTTTCAGAACTTACATCAGCACTGAAAGAATTTGCATTCATTGCAACAACTGTCTGACAGCAGCCGTCAATTGCAACACTGTCGCCGATTTTTGTACCGTCAAGTATATTTTTACATTCAATGACAAGTTTTTTCCCGTCAAAGCTTTTTATAAATCCTGTTTCTTCCACAATCCCTGTAAACATAAGTTTATTGTAGCATAAAAATTATTCCATTGTATTTTTCAATAAATCTTCAACAGTGGTATTTAGAACTTTTGCTATTTTAAACAACGTTTTTAAACTTGCCACTTTTTCAGCCCGCTCTATGCATCCGATATAATTTCTTGCGGAATCTATATTAAATGCAAGTTGTTCTTGAGATAAATTAATATTTTTTCTGACCTTATTGATATTTTTGCCTAAGGTTTTCAAAAAATATTCAAATTCATCGGATGGTTGACACATACCACCTATTATGTTACATGTTATGTGTACTATCTACCACCTATGAGGTGTCTGAAAGGCAAGTTATGACAAATGAAGAAGAAAATCAATTTAAGCAGAAATTTGAAAGTATAAAAGAAAATATTAACAACATTGAAAGTCTTATCAACATGCTTCTTGTTGCACTGGATAATGATTTTGAACCGCCTAAAATTGCAGATGTTATTGATTATATTTTTATAATTAAGGACTATTTAAAAGAACATAAAGAATTACTAAATAATTTTATCAATGAATTAAATTTACCTGATGGCAAAGCTAAATTGCTGCTTTTAAGAACAACAAATTTCGAGAAAAAAGATTAGCATTATTTTAATAATATTGCCTTTTTTATTGATAAAATCTAAAATTATAAATGGGCAAGCCCTAATATCATATCCATACCTTTACGGCGCAAACTGTAAATTTGTTAAACCGAAAAAGGAGGGAGGTGATAAAAATGATTGTAAATACAGAAGAACTAGTAATAATCTTTTTGATACTACTAGTTCTAAAACAATCATAACAGGGGCTTTTAATGGGGCAAGCTGGAACTTGTCCCGCCCTTTTCTTTATTATAAATCATGTTTTTATAAATTTCAAGTGTTTTTGTGTATGATTGCAATAAAATATTTTCCTCATATAATATTAATGTAATTTGGCATTAAAAAAGGAGGCGCAGCCTCTGTTAAAGACTAAGTAACAGGATAATTTATAAAAAGGATAAAAAAGGAGAGTTACTATGACAAGAAAACCTATTATTGCAGGAAACTGGAAAATGAATTTGTGCCGTTCAGAAGCTAAAGAAGTTTTTGAAGGTGTTAAAAATTTTGTAAAAGATTACACAGCTGTTGAATTACCGACAATTGTTATTGCTCCGGTATTTACGTCAATTTCAGCAGTAGAAGCTGTAAAATGTGATTGCGGATGCGGCGGCAATAAAATTTCTATCGCAGGCCAGAACTGCCACTGGGAAAAATCAGGTGCTTACACAGGTGAAATCTCTGTTGAAATGTTGAAAGATGCAGGCTGCGATTATGTAATTATCGGCCACTCTGAAAGAAGACAATATTTCTCGGAAACAGATGAAATGATTAACAAAAAAGCTAAAGCAATTTTAGCAGGCGGGCTTATTCCTATCATCTGCTGCGGTGAAACTCTTGAACAAAGAGAAGCAGGTGTTACAGACAGCTGGATTGCAGGACAGATTAAAGCTGCATTAGACGGAATTTCATCAGAAGATGTTGCAAAATCAGTTATTGCTTATGAACCTATCTGGGCTATCGGTACAGGCAAAACCTGCGATGCTGATGAAGCTAACAGAGTTATTGCAATGATTAGAAGTGTGGTTAAAGAAGTTGCCGGAGCACAAGCTGCTGATTCTATTAGAATTCTTTACGGCGGATCTGTTAAACCTTCAACAATTGAAGAACAAATGTCTAAATCAGATATTGACGGCGCTTTAATCGGCGGAGCTTCATTAAAAGCTGACAGCTTAAATGAAATTATCGAAAAAACAATGAAACTTTCACTTGTTCATTAATTTTAATAAATGATAAGATATAAAAAACGGAACTGTCTTTAAAAGCAAAGCGGTTCCGTTTTTTACATAATATATGTTTTAGAAGATGTCCCTCTCCCACAAGGAGGGACGGAGATTATATTTCGTGCGCTTTTGCGCACCGTAAAGACTTATTCACTTCTGATAACATATATTATGTTATTAAATTGACAATATATAAGCTTTTAAGTTATAATTCATTATGCTTGTAAAAGTGAATAAAAGGAGTGTGAAAATGGCACAACAATTTAATGCGCAAAATATTAAAAAAAGAATTTCTGTATTAGTTTTTTTGAAAGGTTCAACAGCACCTTTAGTTCTTTATGTTGAAAAGCCCGAAGAACTTTATGCGGAATTACAGCAATCTATAAAAAGCACTTCTGCAGTTTTGATAGAAAAAGAAACTCTCGGGCCTTTGAAAAAGGTTTCCTTTATATCGAACCAGATTGCAGCTCTTGCAATTCAGGAAGAACAGTACGTAGGATAAATTTGTTATGACTTACAAAATTTCAATCGAAGAACTGGAAAGCTCTTCGTCAAAAGAAATTGGCTTTCATTTTGAGGATAAAATTGAAGGAATAAATTGCATCACCCCTATAACTTCCGATTTAAAAATAAAATCTCTCGGAGAATTTATAGAAATTACAGGAAATGTTAAGGGAATTGTAAAGCTTGAATGTGATTTATGCTTGAAAGAATTTGAATACAAAATTGATTTTGATATAGACGAAATGTTTGCGAAAAAAGCTCTGCTTGACGATTACGGGCAGGAACTTGAACTCAAAGAAGGACAGTTTGTAACAGATCTTGACGGCGCTGATGAAATTGATATTTATGACTTATTGTATCAATCTGTAATATTAAATTTACCAAATAAAAAAGTTTGTGGTATAAATTGTAATGGGAATAAATTTTTGAAAGAAGAAAATTTATCCGACCCGAGATTGGATGTATTTAAAAACATTAAGATTGACGGTAAAGAAGAAATATAAGTAGTATAAGAAAATAAAAAGGAAAAAAGAAAAATGGCAGTACCTAAGAAAAGAACAGGACACTCAGCACAAGGACACAGAAGAAGTAACTGGAAAGCAACAAAACCGGAAACTACAAAGTGCCCTAACTGCGGAGCAACAGTATTAACACACACAGTATGTACAGCTTGCGGAACATACAAAGGAAAACCTGTAAGCATTAAAGACAGAGTTGAAGATACTCCGGTTCAGGAAGAAAAGAAACCGGCTAAAAAATCAACCAGAAAAAAAGCTGAAAAAGCTGAAGAAACTAAGGTTGAAGAAGTTAAAGCAGAAGCAGTAGAAGAAACAAAAGAAGAAGTTGTTGAAACTGAAGAATAAGAATACTAAGGCGTTAAGTTACTAAGGCAATAAGTTCTTTACCATAAGTAATTTTGATGAAATAGCTTAAAGAAATATCTTATTGCCTTATAGCCTTAGAAACTTGGTATTTTTATAACGGAGAGGGATAAGATGACAAGAATAGCAATAGATGCAATGGGCGGTGATCACGCACCTCACGAAATTGTGGCTGGTGCTGTCTGGGCAGCAAAAGAATACGGTGTCGCAATTGAACTGGTAGGGAAACAGGATAGAATTGAGCAGGAGCTTGATAAGATTTCCCATGAAGGTTTTATGACAGATCATGGCAAAGGCGGAGCTGCCAAGTATCGGATGAAAATTGATACATCTAAACTAGATATAAAAATTACCCATGCCTCTGAGGTCATTGAAATGGGCGAGGCTCCCGGACAGGCTATTCGTAAAAAGAAAAAATCATCTATTGTTCTGGCAGTTGATGCTGTCGCTCAAGGAAGCTCTGATGCGGTTGTTGCAGCAGGATCTACCGGCGCTGCTATGGCGTCAAGCTTATTCGGTTTAGGAAGAATTCCCGGAATTGACAGACCTGCAATTGCCGTTACTCTGCCTACAATAAAGAAGCCTATTGTTGTTATAGACGGCGGTGCAAACAGCAATTGTACTCCTGAAATGCTTCACCAGTTTGCTATTATGGGCGCAACTTTTTCTAAAAACGTTCTTGGCATTGAACATCCGAGAGTCGGTGTTTTGAATATCGGGGAAGAAGCCGGCAAGGGAAATGAACTTGCACAGGCTACATATAAACTTCTTGAAGAACAACAGGACAAATTGAACTTTGTCGGAAATATTGAAGGCAAAGAAATTTTCCTGAGTGTCTGTGATGTTGTTGTATGCGATGGTTTTGTCGGCAACGTTGCTTTAAAAGTTACCGAAGGCACATCTCAGATGTTATTCAGAATGTTGAAACAGGAATTTAAGGCAGATTTGCTCGGCAAAGTTATTGGTTTGCTAGCAAAACCTTTTATGAAACGTATTTATACCAAAATTAACTATGAAGAATTCGGCGGTGCATTGCTTCTTGGTGTTAAAGGGATTACGGTAATTTCTCATGGCAGAAGCAAAGCTTACGCAATTAAAAATGCCGTCAGGGTTGCAAAATTTGCCGTTGAAACAGGTATAAACGAAAAAATAGCCAAGTTTTATGAGGAATAAAAATATATGACAGATAAATTAATTCCGTTGAGAATTGCGGGAGTAGGATACAGTTTACCCGAAACAGTTATTACAAACGATGATTTAACACAGTTATATGAAACGTCAGACGAATGGATTTATACCCGTACGGGGATTAAGGAAAGACGTGTTGTGTCAGGGGAACAAAATGCTATTGATTTAGGTTTGGAAGCTGCTGAAAAAGCTCTTGAAAAAGCTAAGATGAATCCTGAAGAAATTGATTTAATTCTTGCGGCATCTTCTGCGCCTCCTGATTTATATCCCGCTATTGCATGTCATATTCAAGCAAGACTTGGGATTACAAAAGCTATTCCTGCTTTTGATATTACTGCGGCATGCTCAGGGTTGATTTACGGCTTGAGCATTGCAAGAGCTTATATAGCATCAGGTATGTATAAAAATATTCTGCTTGTTGCAACAGATAACAACTCGCGTCTTGTCAACTGGGAAGACAGAAGCACTTCAATACTTTTCGGAGACGGAGCAGGTGCTATGGTTGTAACTCAGGCAGAAGATGGTATAGATGATATTATCGCAATCGATATTAAGGCTGACGGAAATTATGGAAATTTAATAGAACTTTCATTTGACGGAAAAAATTGCCCGCTTGTGGAGCAGTATGAAGAAAAACCAAAAGGTATAAGAATGAACGGACGCGGAGTTTATACATTTGTTGCAAAAGTTCTTCCGCATTACGTTGAAAATCTTATATCTGATGCAGGTTTGAAGCCTGAAGATATAGATTACCTGATTCCGCATCAGGCAAATATAAGAATTATTCAGGCTGTTCAGGAAAGACTGGGTTATCCTGATGAAAAAGTTGTTACAAATATCAAATATTACGGAAATACATCTGCCGCATCAATTCCTATTGCTCTTGCAGAAAGCGTTGAAAAAGGCAATGTAAAACTAGGAACAACAGCCGTTTTATGCGGATTTGGCGCAGGTATGACCTGGGGCGGAGCAATTATAAGACTAAGAGAAGGTATTTGTTAATGGGAATAGGCAGTATTAGAGGAATAAAAACAAGTATAACAAAGCTGCGCGGATTTAGAGATGTCCTGTATCATGGGGATCCTGTGCAAATAGCAAGAGCCAAACAACTTAAAAAGGATACGCTTTATTCTTGCAAGCCGTTAAAAGTTGATTGCGAGTTTTGTAAAGAGAAAATCGGCTTGTTAAATGATGATGTATTTACTAAGTCTTCTAAAAATTCAGATAAAAAGTAGTATGTGTGGCGGAAAAGTGTAAGTTTTCCGCTATATATTTACATTTTTCGTGTTTATTGTATAATTGAAACAGGAATTTAGAGAGGGATATGATTATGACAAAGAAAATTGCGTTTCTTTTTCCCGGTCAGGGTGCTCAATCTGTCGGTATGGGAAAAGATTTGTACGAAAGTTTTGAAAGTGCAAAAAATGTTTTTGACACTGCTGATAAAGTTTTAGGGAAAAGTATTACGACATTGTGTTTTGAAGGACCCGAAGATGCTTTAAAACAAACCGTTAATACTCAGCCCTGTATTGTTACAATGTCTGTTGCGGCTTTAGAAGCTTTGAAGTCTCAAATGGATATTAAACCTGATTATGTTGCAGGGCATTCATTAGGCGAATACTGTGCAATGTATGAAGCAGGTGTTATGTCTCTGGAAACAACTTTAAAAGCTATCCAAAAACGCGCTGATTTAATGAATGCTTCGGCTAATGGCGGTGCTATGGCAGCGGTTTTGAATGCTACTGAAGATCAATTGAAAGCAGGGCTTGCAGAAGGTTCTAAAGCCGGCTATGTTGATGTTGCAAACTACAATTCACCTGCTCAGGTTGTAATTACCGGGGATGAAAATGCCGTAAAAGCTGCATCTGATTATATGATAGCAAACGGTGTAAGGCGTGTTGTTCCTCTCGCGGTTTCAGGTGCTTTCCATTCAAAATTTATGGAAAACGCGGGGCATGAATTTGAAACATTTGTAAACTCGCTTGATTTAAACAATGCTTCAATTCCTGTTATTACAAACGTTGATGCTTCTGAAACGGCTGACAGTTCTGATTTTAGAGAAAAAATGCCTAAACAGATTTATTCGTCAGTTTACTGGACACAGACAATTCAGAAAATGGCATCTGATGGAGTTGAAATTTTTGTAGAAATCGGCCCCGGCAAAGTTTTAGCCGGTTTGAATAAAAAAATTGTACCTGATGCTAAAGTATTTAATATTTTTGATAAAGCATCACTGGATGCAACAATTACTTCTTTAAAAGAAGAATTAATGTGTGTATAAAATGTAGGCTGGGGTTTTGCCGCAGCAAAAATAAGGAGAAAGATTAATGACAGAAAGAAAAATTGCATTGATTACAGGCGGTTCGCGCGGTATTGGTCTTGCTTGCGCTAAAGAACTTGCAAAAGCAGGATGCGACATTATTATCAACGACATTTGCGAAGCTGAAAAAGCTCAGCCGGCTCTGGATGAAATTAAAGCATTCGGTGTAAATGCTTATTTCTATAGATTTGATGTTTCAAACGATGAAGAAGTTCAGGCTAACGTTGATAAAATGATTGCTGAACACGGAAAAATTGACGTTTTGTTAAACAATGCAGGTATTACAAAAGACGGTTTGTTTATCAGAATGGATATGGAACAATGGGAAAGAGTTATTAAAATTAACCTTACAAGCGCATATTGCGTAACCCATGCCGTTATTAAACACATGATGAAAGCACGTCAGGGCTCAATCATCAATATGTCAAGCGTTGTAGGATTACACGGGAACCCCGGTCAGGCAAACTATTCAGCTTCTAAAGCAGGTCTGGTAGGCTTAACTAAAACTCTTGCCAAAGAATTCGGCTCAAGAAATATCAGAGTTAACGCAGTATGCCCGGGCTTTATCCAGACAGCCATGACGGCAAATCTTCCAAATATCGAAGAATATATGAAGGCTATTCCGATGAAAAGACTGGGAACTCCGGAAGATATTGCAAAAACTGTTAAATATCTTGCACTCGATGCTGATTACGTTTCAGGTCAGGCAATCGAAGTTGCTGGCGCGCTAATTATTTAAAAGTCTTTAGGTGAATAGATTAATGAGTGAATAAGTCATTTCATAAAATAGTTACTGTGAATATTTTAGAATATTGCTTTTGTAAAGAACTTATTCACTTATTAACTTTTAGGCTTATTTACTTCAAAAAAGTAAAGATTTTTAACAAAATGATGAGAGGATTGTAAATTCCTTGCAAAAAAATCTTGCTCTAAGTATAATATTAGAGAACAAATAGTATAGTAATTTAATTATGAGGAAATTAGAAATGAGTACATTTGAAAAAGTTAAAAAAGTAGTTGTAGATCAATTAAGTGTAGATGAAGCTTTAGTTACTCCTGAAGCAAGCTTTACAGCTGACTTGGGTGCAGATTCTTTAGACACTGTTGAATTAGTAATGGCTTTTGAAGAAGAATTCGGATGTGAAATTCCTGATGAAGAAGCTGAAAAAATTCAAACAGTTCAAGATGCTGTTAACTATATTGATGCTCACAGCAAATAAATAACATCCGGCGTTAAATTTTTGACGCTGTTAAATAATTTTATGCGGGGGCGAAAATTTAATAATGATTTTCCCCTCGTATATTTATTAAAAGATAGTTTTAAAAAGGTAAAGAGATGACAAAAAGAAGAGTAGTTATCACAGGACTTGGAGCCGTAACTCCGTTTGGTGTAGGCGTTGACAAATTTTGGAATAGTCTTGTAGAAGGAAAAAGCGGAATCAGTACGTCTGAACTTATTGATATTTCAAAACATGTTGTTAAAATTTCAGGCGAGGTTAAGAATTTTAACCCCGAAGAATATCTGGATCCTAAAGAAGCTAAAAAAATGGACAGATACATCCAGTTTGCTATGATTGCTGCGGATGAAGCTGTTAAAGATGCAAAACTTGAAGAAGTTCATGATGTTGACCCTTATAAAATAGGAGTCATGGTCAGCTCTGCTGCCGGAGGTTTCAGAACTTTTGAAGAAAATCATGTGAGAATTCTTGAAAAAGGCCCTAATAAATGTTCACCTTTTACAATTCCCATGATGATTGTAAATATGGCATCAGGCAGAATTTCAATGAAATACGGCTTTAAAGGCTTGAATAAAGTTGTAGTGTCAGCCTGTGCAACAGGTACCCATACTATCGGAGATGCATTCCGTTCTATTCAATACGGTGATGCTGATATTGTTGTTGCCGGCGGATGCGAAGCAACGATTTGTGATGTTGGTATAGGAGCTTTCTCCAGCGCAAGAACACTTTCAAAGCGGAACGATGAACCGCAAAAAGCTTCACGCCCGTGGGATGTTGACAGAGACGGTTTTGTAATGTCTGAAGGTGCAGGTGTTCTTATTCTGGAAGAATACGAGCATGCCAAAAAACGCGGTGCAAAAATTTACGCTGAAGTTGTAGGCTATGGTCAGACTGCTGATGCTTATGACGTTGTTGCACCTGATCCTGAAGGCAAAGGTGCTACTCATTCTATGAAATTTGCACTGGAAGATGCAGGATTGAAACCGGCAGATGTTGATTATATCAATGCTCACGGTACAAGCACAGGATTAGGCGATATTGCTGAATCTAAAGCGATAGAAGGTTTGTTTGGAAGCAAGGATGAAAATAAAAATCTTCTTGTAAGCTCAACAAAATCTATGCACGGACATTTGCTCGGTGCAACAGGTGCTGTCGAATGTATCGCCTGTGTTAAAACAATAAAAGAACATCTTGTTCCGCCGACAATAAACCTTGACAATCAGGATGAAAAAGTCGGAAATCTTGATTATGTTCCGCATAAAGCAAGAAAAGCCGATATTCATGTCGCACTGTCAAATTCATTCGGTTTTGGCGGTCAGAATGCTTCTATCGTAATAAAAGAAGTTAAATAATAACGTAATAGACTATATAGTGATGTAAAGCTCCTTTTTTAAAAGGGGCTTTTTATTTTATTGCAAACTATGTTAAATATGATATAATTAAATTGTAAATTAATGAAAAGGAGAAAAATATGCAGAAATTGTTACGAAATATGAAGTCGGGGGGGGGGGGCATATTTAAGCTCCTTAGAAGGTTTTCTGCCTTGTAAAAAGAAAAATGTCTGTTATAATAGTGATATAGGGTATTACAATTATAAGGAATCGG
>URXH01000012.1 GCA_900551675.1 uncultured bacterium | reverse complement strand
CCCGCGACAATGCTATCTTCTGGTGTGATAAACGCATTGACTGATATTCACAGTCAGATTTTCTGGCTGTTATTGTCAATAATCTAGCTTGTCCTGCTGCTAATCCCATTGTTTTCGATTTTCCTTTCAAAAACCAGTAACGTTCATTATTGTATTACGGTATTTATTGTTTTAATCTTTAAAAAATAATGAATTTTTGTAACATTTGTTAATATTTCAAGTTCTTAAAAATATTGATGCAGTTAAGGGATACAAAATTACTATAAATGTAATAGTTATAATTGATGAGATTTTTGAAAAAAGTGGTATAATATATATAGAAAGGTGAATTGAAAATTTTATAAAAAATCGTTCCGTTGCGCGTACGGAGTTATCAGCCGGTGATTATTTTGTTTTATACAAAATATAAGAAAGGCAGAAAAGAAAATGACCAGCTTACAATTTCAAAATGATTTGGATCGCTTGACAGAAGTTTTGCCTGACAAAGTCAGGAAGCATATTACTTATGAAAAAATGGATGATGTTATTGAAATTGTTCTGGATATCGGAAGAACCCCTGAAATCAGACATGCAGGCGGAAAGATTGAATATCTCGGCGATGAATTTGTTACGGAAGATGATATTAATTACATTACCTCACGTATTCAGGAGTTCACATCTGATAACCGTTCCGGCATTCCTGGAACTCTTCATAGAATAAGCGCAATCAGAAACAGGCAGGGAAAAATTATAGGTCTCACCTGCCGTATCGGAAGAGTAGTTACAGGTACAATTGCCTGCATAAAAGATATCTGCATGATGAATAAAAGTATTCTGTTTCTCGGGCGTCCGGGGGTCGGTAAGACTACAAAACTCCGTGAAATTTCACGTCTTGTTGCTGATGAACTCGGCAAACGTGTTGTAATTGTCGATACATCAAATGAAATTGCAGGAGACGGCGACACTCCTCACCCTGCAATAGGTCATGCAAGACGTATGCAGGTTACACAGCCCGAATTTCAAAAAGATATTATGATTGAGGCTGTTGAAAACCATACCCCCGAAGTAATTGTTGTTGATGAAATCGGTACAGAAGCAGAAGCACAGGCGGCAAGAACAATTGCAGAACGCGGAGTTATGCTCATCGCTACAGCTCACGGGAACAGTCTTGAAAACTTGATTAAAAACCCTACATTGTCGGATTTAGTAGGCGGTATTCAGTCGGTAACTTTAGGTGATGATGAAGCAAAACGCAGAGCGTCTCAAAAAACGGTTCTTGAAAGAGAAAAACAGCCTACATTTGATGTCGTTATAGAAATATTAGACCGCAACACTCTCGCTGTTTATAAAAATACTGCAGAAGCTGTTGATTATATCTTGCGGGGCTGGCCGATCAGACCGGAAATAAGAAAGGTTGACAAAACTTACGACACAGAAATACCTGAACAGGATAAACATGAACCCACAATTTCAGATATTCCTAAAGAAATCAATAAACTCGAACAAAAAATTCAGCCTGAACATAATACGGATAGCTTAAAATTCAGCTTTTCACGGCAGAAATATGTTGAAGAGGTTAAAGGTATAAAGAAAATTTATCTTTACGCTGTTTCAAGGACTATTGTAGAAAAGGTTATAGAAAGACTTGATTTAAACGCTGAAATTACTCGTAATCTTGAAGATGCAGATATTGTGATTGCACATAAAAACTTTATAAAAGGCGGAGCAAAAGTTCTGAGCACCGCAAATGATTACAGACTCCAGATATTTTATGTAAAAACTAACTCTATGGCGCAAATTCAAAAGGTATTGAAAGAGGCCTTACAGATTACAGAAGCATCTGAAACTTTATGCGGATACTATGATGATGCAGAACGTGCGCTTGATGAAGCAAAAGCTGCAATAAATAAAATTCTTGCAGGAGCAGAACATGTTGAACTTACCCCGCAAAATCAGCATATAAGGAAATTACAGCACGAACTTGTTGAACAGCACAACCTTTCAAGCAAATCCGTAGGAGAAGGCAGTAACAGGCACCTCAGAATTGTCGGCGGAAAAGATTTTAATAACTAATTTGCAATGTTCAGCCGGATGGCTTATAATATATAAAGCCAAGGAGGTTATTATGAACAAAATTGATATTTACACAATGACAACATGCCCGTACTGCGTTAAGGCAAAAAAACTTTTATCAACTTTAGGCTTAACTTACACAGAACATAATGTTGATGAATCTTTTGATGATATGACAAAAGAACTTTCCGAAAAATTCAATAAAACTGTTATGACTGTTCCGCAGATTATTATTAATGATAATTATGTAGGCGGGTATGACGATTTGGAAGCAGCGTACAAAAGCGGAAAGCTTAAAGAAATTTTAGAATAACTAAAAAAAAAACGGGAATTTAAAATTCCCGTTTTTTTTTAGTTGTGTAAATTCATACAAAATCAGAATGAAAAAAGGACTTTACCTCTACTTACATCCCAGAGGACCTTCTTCTTCCTTACTGTGTTTGAATTCGATTACAGCCTGAGCTGCAGCAAGTCTTGCCTGCGGAACTCTGAATGGTGAACATGATACATAGTTCAAGCCTATTCTGTGGCAGAATTTAACCGATGCAGGATCTCCGCCGTGTTCTCCGCAGATACCGCGTTTCAGATGCGGTCTGACTTTGAGAGCTTTATCAAGAGCAATTTTCATCAATTGTCCGACCCCTTCCTGATCAAGGGTTTGGAACGGGTTAGCAGGCAGAATCTTTTGTTCTACATAGTTTTGCAAGAACTTACCTTCTGCATCGTCTCTTGAATAGCCGAATGTCATCTGCGTTAAATCGTTTGTTCCGAATGAGAAAAATTCTGCGTATTCGGCAATCTGATCTGCTGTCAAAGCTGCACGCGGAATTTCAATCATTGTACCGAACATGTAATCAACCATTACGCCTTTTTCATTCATAACTTCTTTTGCTACACGTTCAAGAACTCCTTTTACTGTTTTAAGTTCGTTTACATGCCCTACAAGCGGAATCATGACTTCAGGTTTAACATCTAAACCTTCTTTTTTCAAATCACAGGCAGCTGTAAAGATGGCTCTAACCTGCATTTCGTTGATTTCAGGGTAAGTTAAACCTAAACGGCAACCTCTCAAGCCCATCATCGGATTAGATTCAGACATAGCTTCAACGATGTTAAGAAGTTTTTCATCTTCTTTATAATCTTCGCCTTTCGCTTTTTTGGCTGCAACTTTAGCTATCAATTCTTCTTTGTCAGGCAAGAATTCATGAAGAGGCGGATCAAGAAGTCTGATTGTCATCGATTTTTCGCCTAATGCTTTAAACATTGCATAGAAATCGCTGTACTGCATAGGCAGAAGATGATCAAGAGCTTCTTTTCTTGCTTCCTGCGTACCTGCAATAATCATTTTTTGAACCCACGGAAGTCTTTCCGGATTCATAAACATATGTTCAGTACGGCATAAACCTACCCCTTCAGCTCCGAGTTCAAGAGCTTTGGCAACATCTGCAGGAGTATCTGCGTTAGCTCTTACACTCAACAATTTAGTTTCATCAACCCATTTGAATAGTTTTTGGAAGTTTTCATCCATTTTAGGCGGAATTAAGTGAACTGCCCCTGCCATAACTTCCCCTGTACCACCGTCAAGAGAAATAATATCATCTTTATGGTAAACAGTACCGTCTGCTGATGTCAGCGTTTCATTTTTAAGGTCAATTTTTAAATCTTCACAGCCTGCAACGCATGGTTTTCCCATACCTTTTGCAACAACAGCAGCGTGAGAAGTCATACCGCCTCTGAGCGTCAGAACACCTTGAGATTCAATCATACCGTGAATATCATCAGGACAAGTTTCAATTCTGACTAAGATAACTTTTTCACCTGCTTTGCCACGTTCTGCTGCTTCTTCTGTATCAAATACGATTTTACCGACAGCAGCGCCAGGTGATGCTGCTAAACCTTTTGCAATCTGTTTTGCTTCTTTTTTAGCGGCAGGGTCAAAATCAGGAAGAAGTACCTGATAAAGCTGATTTGCATCTACAAGTTCAATTGCTCTTTCTTTATCGATTATACCTTCTTCACACATTTCAACTGCAATTCTCACAGATGCTTTTGCAGTTCTTTTACCGTTACGTGTCTGGAGGATATACAACTTGCCTCTTTCGATTGTAAATTCCATATCTTGAACATCTTTGTAACCTTTTTCAAGTTTTTTAGCAATATCAACATATTGTTTATATAAATCAGGCATTTCATGTTCAAGTTCAGCAATCGGTTTAGGAGTCCTGATACCTGCAACAACATCTTCCCCTTGAGCGTTTGTTAAATATTCGCCGTAGAATTTGTTCTCGCCGGTAGACGGATTTCTGGTAAAGGAAACACCGGTTGCACAGTCATCGCCCATGTTTCCGAACACCATTGTCTGGACATTTACTGCTGTACCGTAGTTATGGTCGATTTTATAGTGATCTCTATATGCTACGGCACGCGGAATATTCCAGGATCTGAATACTGCTTCAATTGCTTCTTCCAATTGAACGTAAGGATCCTGCGGGAATTCTTTGCCTGTTTCTTTTTTGATTAATTCTTTATAAGGTTCGATCAAAGATTTCCAATCTTCAGCAGTTAAATCTGTATCAGATTTATAACCTTTTTCTTCTTTAATTCTGTCAAGATAATCTTCAAATTTTTGTCTGTCGATTTCCCATGCAACAGATCCGAACATTGTCAAAAATCTTCTGTAAGAGTCATAGCAGAATCTCGGGTTATTGGTCAGTTTAATCATGCCTTCAACAGTTTTGTCGTTTAACCCCAAATTCAAAATTGTTTCCATCATGCCCGGCATTGAAAGTCTTGCACCTGATCTGACAGATACAAGAAGCGGGTTTTCAGCATCGCCAAATTTTTTGCCTGCCTGTTCTTCCACTTCTTTCAGGTAATATTTCACTTCATCCATCAATCCAGCAGGCATTTTATTGCCATGATTAATGTAATCCATACAGGTTTCTGTAGTAATCGTTAACCCCGGAGGAACCGGAAGCCCCAAATTGGTCATTTCAGCAAGGTTTGCACCTTTACCGCCGAGAAGATTGCGCATGTCTGCATTGCCTTCTTTGAATAACCATACGCGTTTTTCAGTCATTTTTTATCTCCTTTCTTATTCATATAATAAACACTTTCAATGATTTTAATATATCACAAAAAAAATAATATATACAATTTTTAAAACTTATTTATTTATTTTTTTTTATTTGCCTAATCAATTTGTTTCAATTATCATTATAAATATGGAAAATGAAGTAAGTGAAAAAAACTTTTCAGGCAAAGTTACTCTGCTTGACAAATACATTCTTAAACAAATTATCGAAATGTTTATTATGGGAGTATGTGTATTTACATCTATTATTTTTGCTTCAGATACATTTATAACCCTTATAAAACAAATTTCACTATTTGGAATTCCTTTCAAAGTCGCATTAATGATGATTATTCTAAACCTCCCTCAGGTAATTGTTATGACAATACCTATGGGCGTGTTGCTTGCGACTGTTATGACTCTTAACGGTTTAAGCTTAAAATCTGAAATTACTGTAATGCGGGCCTGCGGAATAGGCTTGAACAGAATTGCTAAACCAATTTTTATTTTTGCATTGTTAATGTCCGTATGCAGTTTTGTTATTAATGAAACTGTAGTTCCTGTCATGACAAAACAGTCAAAGGATCTGGCACTCTGGTCTCTCGGGCAGAAAAATATTCCGGAAGGCAAACAAAACTTCGTTTTCAAAGAATTGAATGACGGCGGAAGTATTAAAAGACTCTTTTATGTAGGTTTCTGTGAAAATAAAGTTTTGCATAATATTACAGTGCTTGATACTTCAAAAGACGGCACAATTCAAGTCTTGCAGGCAGATGAAGGAAAAACTTCTCCTGAAGGCTGGCAGTTTGACAAAGGAGCTGTTTATACGGTTGATAATGATGGAAAAGTTTTAAATACAACTCTTTTTGACAGTTCTATAGTTAAATTCGGGCTGGACATGTCTAAAGAACTTAATAAAAATGTTGCGAAAGAAATGAATTTTACCCAGCTTATTTACTATATAAGACATAACCACATAGAGGATAAACAGCGCAATATTTTCCATATTGAACTATATGATAAACTCGCACTTCCATTGACAACAATTGCTCTTGTCCTCATCGGCGTTCCTCTTGCAATTACTCCGCCAAGGGTTCGATATAACAGAGGATTTCTATTCAGCATATTAATCATATTTGCCTATTATTTGATAAGAGCGCTGTCAATATCATTCGGAGAAGCCGGTTCATTACAGCCGTTTCTTTCGGCTTGGATGCCAAATATTGTCCTGACACTTATAGGAACAATACTTTATTATAAAAAAGTTTATACAATAGAGTAATAAAAATGAACAATAATCTATTTGAAAATAATTTTAAAAGACTGAATGATTATGATTTAAACATCTTAAATGACAACTCATTTAAGGATTTAGATGATAAAACTTTAAAACTCGAATGTCTTATTGCAGAAAAAGAAGAAGCGCTTGAAAAGCTTAACAACAAAATTAAAGGGGCAGAACTTTTAGGCAAACTGCTTGATGTAATGGATTTGAAAATCCAGGCAAAACAGTTAGAAAATGAACTTGCTGATTTGAAAGAACAATATTCAAAAAGGAATATGGCAGAAAAAATAACCGATGCAATAACCTCAAGAAAGCCAAAATACAAGTTATCACCAATAAGACGTCTTGCACGTTTTGTATCAAGACAAATTATCGCAAGAATGTCAAAAAAAGTTAAGTCAATTCTTGATTTAAGCGACTCTTTAGATACACTTGAAAGTATAAATGAAAATGTTGATGAACTTATTGCAATGAAGGTTCCTTACGGCGAAACAAAAGCTAATTACGAAAAACTTACTAATTATCTTTACCGCGCCAATCGCATTCATTCCGAAATCAATAAAAAGATGCAGAACCTGTAACTTGCGAATAAGTTATTTTTATCATAGAATTATTTTATAAGAAAAAAGAAT
Organism: uncultured bacterium; assembly: GCA_900551675.1. GTDB lineage: Bacteria > Cyanobacteriota > Vampirovibrionia > Gastranaerophilales > Gastranaerophilaceae > Stercorousia. The sequence goes on along the minus strand of URXH01000012.1, from coordinate 23,530 downwards.
AGCTTTAAGGAGAAAATATGAACGAGCTTTTAAAAAAATCAGCAGCAGAACAAAGCAAAGCTTTAAAAAATAAAGAAATTTCAGCCGTTGAATTAACAAATGCGGCTTTTGAAAGAATTGAAGAAGTTGATGGGAAATTAGGAGCATTTAATTCTTTAACAAAAGAAACAGCGCTTGATACAGCAAAAAAAGTCGATGAAAAAATCGCAAAAGGGGAAGAATTACCTCTTTTAGCAGGTGTTCCGCTTGCACTCAAAGACAATATGAATCTGAAGGGTTCTAAAACAACTGCTTCTTCAAAAATTCTGGAAAACTTTGTTTCTCCGTTTAATGCTACAATAAGTGAAAAGCTCTTGAACAATTTAGTCCCGATTGTCGGAAAAGCCAACCTTGATGAATTTGCAATGGGATCATCAAACGAAAACTCGGCTTTCAAAAAAGTTCATAACCCCTGGAATTTGAATAAAGTTCCCGGAGGCTCATCAGGCGGATCGGCCGCTTCTGTTGCAGCCTGCGAAGCAACACTGGCATTAGGTTCTGATACAGGCGGTTCCATCAGACTTCCGGCATCTTTCTGCGGTATTGTCGGAATGAAACCTACTTACGGACGTGTTTCAAGATACGGTTTAATTGCTTTTGCATCATCTTTAGATCAAATAGGCCCTTTTGCAAGAACCGTTGAAGATGCAGCAAACTTACTTGAAGTAATTTCAGGTCATGATCCGAAAGATTCTACATCTTTAAATCTGCCTGTAGAACATTACTCCGCACATCTTAACGATGACATAAAAGGAATGAAAGTCGGCGTTATAAAAGAATTGATGTCAGAAGGTTTATCCGATGATGTTCAAAAAGCTATTGAAAAAGCAATTGAAGATTATAAAAAATTAGGCTGTGAAATTGTAGAAATCTCTTTGCCAAGATTGAAATATTCAATTGGAATTTATTACATCCTGGCAACTGCAGAATGTTCATCAAATCTGGCGCGTTTTGACGGTGTAAAATACGGCTACAGAACACCTGATGCCAAAAATCTTCTTGAAATGTATACAAAAACCAGAGCAGAAGGCTTCGGCCCCGAAGTTAAACGCCGTATAATGCTCGGAACTTACGCTTTATCATCAGGATATTACGATGCATATTACAAAAAAGCACAGCAGATGAGAGCACTTGTAACTCAGGATTTTGAAGAAGCATTCAAAAAAGTTGATATTCTGATTTCACCAACATGCCCGAATACAGCATTTGATCTCGGTGCAAAAGCTTCTGATCCGTTAGCTATGTATTTGACAGATATTGCAACAATTTCCGCTAACCTTGCCGGAATTCCGGGATTGAGCGTGCCTGCGGGATTTGACAAAGACGGTATGCCGATAGGCTTGCAAATACTTGCTCCGCAGTTACAGGAAAGCAGATTATTTAATGCGGCTCATAAGTTTGAAAGAGCTAACGATTATTACTTACAGCTTGCAAAAATATAACAAGTCTGCCTCCCTTGTTAAAGGGAGGGGGATCGCATAAGCGATGAAGGGATTACATGCTTAACACCGAATATCTTGAAAGATGCATAGCAACACTGGAAAAATCTTATTCCTGCATAAAATCGGCAGAAGAAGGTTCCATTGACTATGAAATGTACAGGAATTCTCTTGTAAAAAGTTTTGAAATGACGCTTGAACAAAGCGGAAAACTTTTAAGAAAAAAACTGACTCCCTATTTTGCAAGTAAAAAAGCTGTAGATTTGTTAACTTTCAAAGATTTATTCAGAGAAGCTTTGAAACATTCATTATTAAGCGAAAATGAAGTAAATCGCTGGTTCAAATATAGAGATAACAGAAATAATACGGCTCACGATTACGGGAAAGCCTTTGCTGAAGAAACTTTGTTTTTGATTGACGATTTTTTGAAAGACGTTAAACATTTGAAAGAAGCTGTTGAAAATGAGTGAACTTTTCATAAAACCCGAACATCTTAAAATTTTAAAAGATATTTTTGCATCTTACTGTCCTGAGGCGGAAATATGGGCATACGGGAGCAGGCTGACAGGTGATGCCCATGAAGGAAGCGATTTGGATTTAGCTGTTAAAGATTTCCATCGAAAAAATGCAAACCTTTCCGAACTTAAAAGTTTATTATCTGATAGCAATATTCCGTTTATTGTCGATATTCACGAATTTGACAAACTCCCAAAATCGTTTCAGGATGAAATTTTGAAAAATTATATTATACTTTAAAGTCAATTTTTAAACCGTATTTTTTATTTTTGTAATCCTAATAATCTTTTTCTGTTAGCGTTCCAAGATTTCATATAAGAAATAAAACGTCTTACAGGATTTTTTGAGTAGTGTCCGCTTTCTAATGAGGTTTGAGTATATTTATACTGATATTTTTTACTCATGTTGTGTAATTTTCTTATGCCGGTATCTACTTGTCTTACAAGTTTTCTGTCTGTATCAGCTGCTTCAAACGCTGAAATACCGGCATTTATTTTGTTATATATTTTTACAGCATAAACTTTCATCTATAATTCTCCAAAACATTGTTATTATTGGATTAAAAAACTTATTTATCGTTTTCTTCTCTGTATTTTTTCAGCTTAATTGAATCGCCTTCAATAGTGATACTTATTTCATCAAGAACAGGATTAATGTTCATTGCTTGAATTATTGCCTTTGGTATAACTATGCCCCAACTATTGCCTAATTGCCTAAATTTTTTATGTAACATGTATCCTCCAGTGTACATTTAATGCTTACTAAAATATTAACATTAAACTCTTGACTTTTGTGTCTATTTTAAGTTATCTTTTAATAGACACAACGGAGGTAAATATGAAGACCAAAAAATACTGTGCATTAGCAGGTAAAAAAATTAAGGAATTAAGACTGCAAAATAATCTGAAAGTGAGTGAGCTCGCAAAACTTTCTGAGCTTTCTCCGTCAACAATACGCAGGATAGAAACAGGAAACTATGATATTGAACTTTTCACTATTTACAAATTGTGCAGAGCCTTTAACATAAAGGCATTAGATTTTTTTAAATCATTGGAAACTATATAATATTAAATATTTGCCGGTGGGAACGTTTCACTTATCCCACCCTACGTGGGTTAAGAGTATCTTAAATTAAAGTGTAGTTCCCACCTGTTCCCCAATAGTCTTTGATTAAATGTAGGGTGGGATAAACGAAGTGTTCCCACCAACAAAATTCATGGTAATATGGATTTATGCCAAATTATAGAAGATTTTATCTGCAACAATATAATTACATTTTTTTTACGCTTGTTACAGAAAACAGGAAAAATATTTTATTTGATAACATAAATTTATTAAGGCAATCATTCAAATATGCTATGAGCAGGTATAGTTTTGAACTATATGGAATTGTTGTTTTGGATAATCATCTTCATTTTATCTTAAAGCTTAATGATATAAATACATTTCCAAAGATTATACGTGATATAAAATACTATTTTTCGATTCATACTTCAACTAGATACGATATATCAAAAAGTAAATTGAAAAAAGGTGAAAAAGGTATATGGCAAAGACGATTTTATGATCATGTAATCAGGGATGAAAATGATTTGTACAAACATTTAGATTATATACATTTTAACCCTATAAAACACCAATATGTAAATAAAACAAAAGAATTTCCATATTCAAGTTTTAAAAAATTTGTAAAATTAGGGTATTATGATGAATCATGGTGTAACGCTGATGATAAATATTTAATAACAAATCTTGAATTGGAATAATATTCGGTGGGAACGTTTCACTTATCCCACCCTACGTGGGCTACGCGTGTCTTAAATTAAAGTGTAGTTCCCACCTGTTCTCCAATAAAAAAAAAGACGGACTTTAATTTAGACCGTCTTTTTCAGGTGTTTAGATTATTTATATCTAAGTGCGCAGCACTTATTCTTTTGTGTATTCGGCATCAATTACATCATCATCTCCGCCGTCTTTTTTATTTTCCGTTGAAGATGCATTTTCGCTTGAAGCTGTTGACTGTTCTTCTTTTTGAACAGCTTCGTAAGCTTTTTGCGAAATGCTGAACATTGTCTGCTGTAATTCATCAGATAATTTTTTCAGTTCTTCAACAGGTTTGTTTTCATCAAGAGCCTTTTGAAGCGCTGCCTTTTGTTCATCAAGTTTAGATTTGTCAGCTGAATCGATTTTTCCTTCAAAATCTTTTTCAATTCTGTCTGCTGAACCGATTAAACTTGTTGCATTGTTTTTAATTTCAGCTTCTTCTTTTTTCTTCTTATCTTCAGCTGCATTAGCTTCTGCTTCTTTAACCATTTTGTCAATATCAGCTTCTGAAAGGTTAGAAGAATTTGTAATTGTAATTTTTTGTTCTTTATTAGTAGCTTTATCTTTTGCTGAAACGTTTACAATACCGTTTGCGTCAATATCAAATGTAACTTCAATTTGCGGCAGGCCTCTCATTGCCGGCGGAATACCGTCAAGTCTGAACATACCTAAAGATTTGTTATCTTTAGCCATCGGTCTTTCTCCTTGAAGTACGTGAATATCAACAGCTGTCTGGTTATTTTCGGCAGTTGAGAACACCTGTGATTTAGAAACAGGGATTGTAGTGTTTCTGGGAACAAGAGGAGTCATAACACCGCCTAATGTTTCGATACCAAGAGTTAACGGAGTTACATCAAGAAGGACGATATCTTTAACTTCACCTGCAAGAACACCTGCCTGAACAGCAGCACCAACTGCAACAACTTCATCAGGGTTAACTGACTGGTTCGGTTCTTTTCCTGTATATTCTTTAACCAGCTGCTGAACAGCAGGGATACGGGTTGAACCGCCGACCAATACAACTTCATTTATATCATTCTTTGTAATTCCAGCATCTCTCAATGCGTTTTCAACAGGAGTTTTACATCTGTTCAACAAATCACGGCATAAATCTTCAAACTTGGCTCTTGTCAAGTTTAAATCTAAGTGTTTAGGACCGTTTGCGTCAGCTGTAATGAACGGAAGATTAATATTTGTTTCCATAACAGATGACAATTCACATTTAGCTTTTTCAGCTGCTTCTTTAACACGCTGCATAGCCTGTTTGTCGCCTCTAAGGTCAATACCTTCCTGTTTTTTGAACTCATCGCAGATCCAGTCCATAACTTTCTGGTCGAAGTCATCACCGCCTAAGTGAGTGTCGCCTGATGTTGAAAGAACTTCGTGAACTCCATCGCCGATTTCAAGTATTGATACATCGAAAGTACCGCCGCCTAAGTCAAATACAAGAACTTTTTCTGCTTTTTCTTTTTCAAGACCGTAAGCAAGAGCTGCTGCTGTCGGTTCGTTTACGATACGTAAAACATCAAGACCTGCAATTCTGCCAGCATCTTTAGTTGCCTGTCTTTGAGCATCGTTAAAGTATGCAGGAACAGTAATTACTGCTGATGTAACTTTTTCTCCCAGGTAGTTTGATGCATCATCAGCCAGTTTTCTCAAAATCATAGCTGAAATTTCCTGCGGAGTGTAATCTTTTCCGTCAATATTTACTTTGTAATCTTCGCCCATGTGTCTTTTGATAGAAGCGATAGTTTTATCAGGGTTCAAAATAGCCTGACGTTTCGCCAATTGACCTACAAGTTTTTCGCCTGTTTTAGAAAAACCTACGATAGAAGGTGTTGTTCTTGAACCTTCTGCATTGGCAATAACTGTTGGCTTACCGCCTTCCATGACCGCTACAACAGAGTTTGTTGTACCTAAGTCGATACCAATTGTTTTAGCCATAATTAATTATCTCCTTTACTATAAATTATTACCTTCCATTAATTATATTTATGTTATAACATCTTTTTTTTCAAATCTTAAAAAAATAAACAAAAAATTAATAATTGCGCGAGCGAGCTGAGGGCGAAGGCTTGGCGACGAATATGGCAAAAGCCATAGTAGCAACCGTAGCCCCGTTAAACGAGAGCGAGCAAGACTCCGGGCAGAGGCAGAAGAAACACGTAGTATTTCGACAGTATGCTTTTCGCTTTAATTACGAACGGAGGGCTTCAACGCGAGAGAGATACGAACAACAATAAACGAAAACAACTAAATTATAATTATTAAAAAAGACGGGCCGGACTTTCCCGTCTTTCCTTCCGGCTATTCCAATACATCTTCCCCCGGCTCGACTCCGGGCAGGCAAACACCGAATTGACAATTAGAATTATAGTTATTTTCAGGAGGCAGCCCAGCAGTGTTTTCCTGATCCGTATTTATTAATTCATCATAATAAGGTTTAAAATATTTAGGTTGAAAAGCATCTGTCCTTTGAAGCTCCTGCAAATGGTCAGGGACTAGTCTTTTTTCAAGAGGTTTTGTCTCCCAGTTTGATGTTGCTGTACATGCCCCGCCTGTTATACTGCATACAGCATAAACAGGCAGTGAAAAACAGCTTAAGATAAACAATAATATATAATTTTTCATATTTTCCGGCCTTTCAAATTATTCCACATTATAAGCTTAAACGACAATGCAGAATTTTTCATTGCCTGAAAGTAGCAAAAAATTTTTTGTTTGTATTTTTTATGTTTATTATAAGGAGTTTTTATGAATAATATAAGTTTTCAGGGACGTTCATCTTTAATATTTAATCCGAAAGCGTATGACAAAGCAATCGTAATAACAACAGGAGCATACAGACATCTTGGAGTTAATAATAAATGTAAACTTACTAACGGAAAAGTGTTTACCTCAGAAGCAGATGCGCAAAATCTTGCGGTTATTGTTAGAAATGAAAGGGATGGAATTATTAAACATATTCCCCTGAACGGACGAATAGAACAGACTATTGATGAAATTGCCAGAAAAGTAGAAGAACTAAAAGCAGCGGCTAAAGGGAAACTGACCGCATGGATAATTGGCGGGGAATCTGTTAAAAGTCCTAACGGAGAAAAAACTGTTGAAGCTGTTAATAAAGTCGCTGACATAATTTGCGACAAACCTGACATTGATACGTCAATTCTGGCAGGAAGCTTAAAAGGTGATGACAAAATTGTTATTCATACAAAAAATAACTTTCTTGAAATTATTTTAGATAAAGTTTTAAAACTAAATTCTAAAAATCAAAAACCTGAAGCAGCAGATTTGGAAAAATATTTTGATATTGTTGAATTAAATAATACTGATCTGTCAACTGTTATATAAATTTTTTTCTTGCTGTTTTTTCTAAGACTTCGCTAAAAGGAATTATAGGCTCCATTTTATAACCGCAATCATCAGAAAGCGCCCCGCCCATTGAAAATAATTCTTCCTGCGGATAACGCCTGCAAATTCCCGGTCGTGTTCTGTGAATTTTGCATTTGTGTGTTACCGGATCTAAGTTCTGACATTCAAAAATCAAGCCTATATCATCTTTTCCGATAACTTTCAGGTAACTGTAAAAACGATGAAGATATTGTAGTTTTTCAAACTCTTTTTCATCCTGTACAACATGCTTGTAATGTTTTACATATATCTGAGTACAGCATTTCCCGCAGGCTTTGCATTTGCCGGTGCGGTAATACTTCTTTTTTAAAACTTTTGAAAGAAAAATTTTTTTTAGCTTTTCAAACATATAAACATAATATCATAAAGTTTTGTAAACATTTTAACAAGTTATGGCAAATATTAAGTTTCAGGAGAATTATAAAAAATGAAAAAGTAATAAATAACTACATAATAATAAAACTATAACATAACCAAAATAACCAACCTTGACCTTGATAACACAAGGTCTTTTCTTTTATAATAATAATTTTCAGTAAAAACAATAATTATTCCTACTTTACAAATAAAACTTTATGTAGTATGATAAAACATGTTGAAAAAGAGAGATCATTTTTGATTAAGAAAGGTGGTAAAAAATGGCAAAATTTGTATGTACAGTATGCGGATGGTCAACAGAAGCTGATAAAGCTCCTGAAAGATGCCCTCTTTGCGGTGCAACTACATTCAAAGAAATAAATACGGCAGAAGGTAAAGTTTATGCCTGTGAACATAAAGTAGGCGATGGCAAAGTAGAAGATAAAGAAGTTATGGACGGTTTGAGAGCGCACTTTACAGGTGAATGTACAGAAGTAGGTATGTATCTTGCAATGGCAAGAGTTGCTGAAAGAGAAGGCTATCCTGAAGTTGCAGAAGCTTACAAGAGATATGCTTTTGAAGAAGCAGAACACGCTGCAAAATTTGCAGAATTGTTAGGCGAAGTTGTTACAGATTCTACAAAGAAAAACCTTGAAATGAGAGCTGAAGCTGAACAGGGTGCATGTGAAGGCAAACTTGCAATTGCAGCACGCGCAAAACAGTTAGGCTATGATGCAATACACGACACTGTTCATGAAATGGCTAAAGATGAAGCCCGCCACGGAAGAGGTTTTGACGGACTTTTAAAAAGATATTTTTCATAAAAAATGTCATAATCAAACAAAAAACAAAAGACGGCTTATTTAAAATAAGTCGTCTTTTGTTTGGCAAAATACAACTTTTTGTTTCTTCTTTCCTTTTTCAAAAATGTATGTTATATTATTTATAACAAAGGCTGAGGAAATGAAATTAAATAAAAGATTGGTTACATTAGGATTATTAATACTGATTTTATCCGTTGCTTTGAAATTTATATGGGCTGGAGTAAGACAGATTAAGGTTGATGATTTCCATCCTGCTGCTGTAATTTTTGTTGTAGATTCTTCTGCCTCAAACCAGAAATATCTTCCCGACCAGAAAAAAATGCTCCGACAGATTTGTAATCTTTTAGATCCGGAAGATCAGATTAAAATTTTGCGAGTTTCAGAAGATGCCTATCTGATTTATGAAGGCAGTCCGATGAACGGAAGCACTATTACAAAATCAATGGATGCATTTACAAAATATGATGAAAAAGATTACGGCACTGCATACGGTCTCGGTCTGAAAAAAGCGTTTTCACACGCTCTTACAATGAAAAAGAACGGATACATTCCTGCAGTTGTTGTGATAGGTGATCTGGAAAACGAGGGAGCGATTGAAAAACAAATTAACTGGGAAACTTTGCCAAAAAATGTTCAAAATGTAAAAAAATACGCTCCGGATATTTCAATGATGTTTCTTGACGCGCACCCTGCAAAGCTTGATCTTGTTAAAGAAACACTTACTCCTTTGCTAGGTGAAAATCATTTAATTGTTGCTCCTAAACAGAATATAGATAAATCTATCAGAAGATTTCTCCACGCAATCGGGAGATAAAATCAAAAAGAGTTTACAAGAATTGATGAAGAGGATAAAAAATGGCTGTAGTAATTTCAACATCAAAAGGTGAAAAAGTATTTAAAAAAGATGTAATAAACGTCGGAACAAACCCCAAATGTGATGTAATATTGGAAACAGGCTATGACCTGTTACTCACGCTTGAATATAATCCTTCCGAAAATAAATGCACCGTTATAAATACTTTTAAAAGCGATAAAGTTCTTTTTAAAGGACAGCCGATAAAAAGAGTAGAAGTAAACAATATCTGTAAGCTAATGTTTTCGGACAGCAATGAATTTTTAAGTATAAAACTTATAGCAGATGCACCCGTTCAACATACCAAAACAATTACTTCTATCGGCAAAGAAGATTTGACTGAAGAAGATATTAAAGGCCTTTACGGCAAAGATGTCAACGCTGTTACCAAGGTAAAACTTGAAAAACAGAAAGAAGATCTGGAAGGTGCACGTGTTGCAATAATTAAACAGGTTGCATTCCACATAAACGATTTGAAGCAAAAACTTTCTGCTAATTCAAAAACGAGCATATTTCTGCATGTTGCAATGTTTTTGAGTGCTATGGTGTGCGCGTTCGGGGTTTCAAATTATCTGATGGGGCTTGAAATCAAAGAATCTGCAAACTTCCTGCATCTGCCGACAAACATAAAAGTCTGGGGTGTATATACAATACTTATTTACGGCATCTGCCTGCTTTTGAAACAGGGAGTGTATCTCTATCTTCAAAGTAATATCCAGAAAGATATGTCAAAATCTGCTAAACTCGGTCAAAGTTTTATGCTGATATTTTCATTGATTTTTGTGCTTGGAATTTATGTTGTTAACCTCGTTTATTATATGAATTTAAACGATTTTATGACATTTGCGATATTTATATCGTTCTTTTTCTCGGGCATAATGGCAGTTCTTGCAATAAGCTGCGGATACTTCAAATGTAACGGCACTGAATGGACAATGACACTTGATAAGTATGAATACAGAGAAGACTTTGAAAGTGTTATAAAATCTTACAGACAATGGATTGAACGATATATAAACAGTTTGAGCAATTCAAAACTTCAGTATATAAGAGACAAAATGTTTAATCTCCAGTTAAAATCTGTCGGAGAAACTATTGTCGGAATTTTAACAGCTCCGTTTCTGGCATACGGTGTTTCAAACACTCTTGCAATGTGTTTTCCTGAAGCTGCAGGATGGGTCAGAATTTCAGGCCTTAGAATAAGCCCTGTATTTTTGGTACTTGCGACATTTTTGATTATCTTTGCGTTTTTCTCTTTTGTAAATGCTTTCTTCTGCACTAAAAAAGTTCAAGGCTCGCAGGTAATCAAACAGGACGGATTTTCTGACTATCAGCATCATGGAGTTACAATATACGGACTTGAAGGCGTAAGAAGACTCAATTCTGAGAAAAACCGCTCCCTTGCTATAGGATGTGCAATTATACTCATAGAATTTTCAATGAACGTATCATACTTTATGACTGAAATCGGCGGCGATATGCAGGGAATTTTCTTAAGTTTGGTAGCAGCGCTTGTCCCGACAGCACTTCTGATTGCGGAAACAATGATGCTGAGCCAGACAAAATTTGATATTTATGCCTGTGATGAATTGCTTTCTAAAGTAGATAAAGATTAATTATGAATTTTTTAAAGGTTCTTGTAATAATTTCATTTGTTTTTCTCACGCTCATCACGCTGAAGCTTCATCCCGATATGCATCAGCCGATGATTATAGAAGATGCTGACTTTAAACTTACAAGAATAAGCGATACTCTATCGACAGAAAATATTCCGGTAAATTCTACAATACAAAAACAAAAAACAACAGAAAAAATTGTACAAACACCGGAACCTGATTTAAAAACAATTCAAAAAGAACTGGAGGTTCAAACACATGATCCTTCTAACGAACAAACTAAATATATTGAACAAAAAAATGTTAATCCCAAAAAGACCGAAAAAAGAATTACAACATCTTCCCCCGAGCCTGAAGACTCGCAACTCGAACTTCTTGAAAGAATATTAGAACAGACAGAACAGGAGGCAAAGCAACAGCCTGAAAAAGTAGAACAAAAGCCTGTTCAAAAACAAAACACGAATTTCAAAAACCCGTATATGACCGAACAGGAAGAAATAATTGCCTGGAACAAATGGAGAAGCAATTTGCAAAATCAAATCATGCGCGATTCTCAAATTGACTATGCACCGCTGGGAACATTATTCTTATTCACATTTGTTGTTGACAAGTTCGGCAATATTTCAAATATAAAAGTAGAATGCTCAAACCCTAATTACATGGATGTTGCAAGAAATAACGTAAAACCTGCTATCGCGAACCTGCAGAAAAAACCTATATTGAATTTTCCTAAAGGTACTCAAAGAACATCAACCGTAGTTACGGGATTATTTTTAATCGGAACACAGGAAAGGTACTCTACACCGAATGACTTTTCTGACTATGAAAGGGTAACATATTGATGAATGGAATGAAAATTGCAATCATTGCAATAATAACTTTAATCATAGTAGCCGCTGCAACAGCAGTAATTGCAAATATTAAACCTCAGATGCATAAAACTTTTCAGCTGGAAAATATTATTTTTAAAAGGAGTAAATAAATTTGTTCGAAATAATTTGCACGGTTCTATGTATTTTAATAGAAATACCTTTCGGCATAAAATTCATGCAGGCACGGAAAAATTTTGACATAATAAGACAAACCGCAATTGTAATTATTATGCTTATTATTGCCGTAATATTTTTTGCCGTTTATAAATTAGGATTATTTGTGATAAGATAATTTTGTTATGTACAGATGTAGAGAATGCAAAGCTGAATACAGAGAAAAAGTTGAATACTGCGACTGCGGGAACAACACATTTGACTATATAGAAGACTCAAAACCTGCGGTTAAACAGGCATCTGTTAAACAACCGCACAGTCCTCTTACGCTTGAGCAGAAATCGGAAATTGTTTCAAGAATATTTTTTGCACTCTGCATAATTCTGTCAATTCTTGTCTGGATGATACCTGCTGGAGAAAAACCGGCAGATACGAACAAAACAAACCCTCCAGCAAAACAAAAACCGGCAGTAACAAAAAATATTCCTGATATTGATAAAATCTGGGATGATACACCTTTATATGAACCGCGTCCCAAAACGGAACCTGCCGAACAGCCGATGACTCCCGCGGATTATGTCAGACAGCTCTCGCAATCCGTCACGCAAATAAATAAACCCAAAACAGCTGTTAATAATCTTTCACCAGCGCAAATATCACAGCCTGCTCCAAAAACATCCTCTGCGAAACCATCTGCCCCGAAAAAAACTGAGCAGGTTCAAAAAAAAAATAATAATATAAAAAAAGACATGCCGGTAAACCCTGAGCTTTTAACACCTTCAAAGCCTCAAAAACCGTCTTATAATCCGAACAGCCCCGTGATGCTCAGATACAAAAATAATCTACGCGCGGCACTGTTTTCAAAATTTGCGGTCGGAAGCATTCAAGGCTCGGGAGAATGTTCTATTCAGTTTTCAGTTGATAAAACAGGCAAACTTATAAACAGAAAATTTTCAAAAGAATCATCTAATAAAGGCTTAAATGACACAGTTTATTATATGCTTATGAGTGTTCCAAGATTTTCGCCCCCTCCTGATGAATACAATGGAGAAACTATCCGTATGAATTTTAAAATAAACAACGGCGATTACGAAATTACTATACATTAAGTTCATTACCCATATACAGTTCATCTTGAACTTGTTTCAGAAACTTGCTGAAATGCTGAAATAAATTCAGCATCAGGACAAAATAGTTAATTCCTTACAGGCTGAAATTAAAATTCAAAATAATCACAATTTCTTCGTTAAAAAATTCTTTCGGGAAAGGCTTGAATGGTGAGGAAGCTTTTATGGCAGAACCTGCATTTTCATCAAGCGCCTTAATTTTAGAAGATTTTAAAATTTTACATCTTTTTACTGTACCGTCTTTGTTGAGTGTAAGAGCCATTTGGACAAGCAGATCCTTCTGGCCTTTAGCAAGAATATCAATCTGTTTTCTGGGCGGAACCTTCCAGTTTTTTATAACTTTTTCTCTTACTTCTGTTACATAAGGTGTATAATCAACATATTTGCCTTCGGAACTGAATATAAAAGATTCCTTATCCGATACAAATATTTGTACGGCATGCAGCTGGCCTGACGGATAATCATAAATTATTCTGCATTTCATAAGCTCCGGACGTCTGAAAGATACATATTTTAATTCATTTGTATCGGTATTATAAATAAGCTCCGCACCGCTGTATTTGACGTAGTGGTAAGCTTTATTCTGAGTACCGTCATCTTTTACAAGCGTAAAATCATGGTAATATTTCGGATATTTATCTGTTTTAATAACAGGTCTTATCTTGCTGAAAATAACAGCAAGTGTTTCATTAACTTTTTCATAGCTTGTACTTTGCGAAGCCTGCAAAAATTCAGGTTCGATTTTAACAAACTTTGAAGAAGCCGTTGCAGCTGAAGACATCAATAAAATTATTGAACACAATATAAGTAACTTTTTCATAACATAACTCCTGTAAAAAATTGTACCACAAACAAAGAAATATTCATAATTTCTGCCGTTTTTAAATATTTTTTATTTAAGAAATGTAAAAAATAAACTAAAAATCATAAAGTTTAATAAAAAAATTTCCGTAAATAATTTAGTAGTCAATATTGACTTCTGGCAAAACATAATTAAAAGGAGTAGAAAGTACGGACAAAATTGAAAGGATGCGTATATGACATCTATAAGTTCAATTAATTCTGCGTCTGCATTTATGGGAGCATGCAAAACAGAAGAGCTGAGCTCATCCACAAAGCAGAAGCTTGAAGCTCTGGGCATTGATCCGGCAACCGTAACTTCGGAAGCTCAGGCTCAAAGCTTAATTGCGCAGGCAGAAGCAACAAAGCATCAGCAAAATTCAGGACAACAGCAAGGAGGTAATTCATCAGAACAGGAGCTCCTGTCAGAAGCAAAAGATCTTGCCTCAAAAGTCGGTGCAACAGTATCATCGAATGACACGCTAGATGATATTATTGACAAAATCGCAGAAGAAATTCAGATTATGTTGAATTCAAGCGACCGGTCAGAAATATCACAGGCACAGGGTTATCAGGCACAACTTGAGAATATTTCCGGCAGAGCAGACTCTATTCAATCAACACAACAGAATATTTTTAACGCAATGGATATGGTTTCTATAAGCAACAAATATGCACTGGGTTTATAGGAATGTATTCAAAAACTAAAGTTAGAGTTCAAATACATTTTGAAAAGTCTTTCATTTTAGATGAAAGACTTTTAAGTATATTCACCAGGGGTAATCATTTTTGATTTCCCAACCATCCATCATTATAAGCGCAGTACACCAAAAGCCTTTTTTATCCTTATTACAGGCGTAAGATTTCGTACCTGTCAGCATATCTCTATCGTATTGTGAAAAATTTTGTTCTTCTCCTAAAGCATCAATCGAACTGAAATTTCCGAAACCAAAGGGGACAATACCATCATATTTTGTAATCCAAAAAGCAAATAAATCTTTGCCTGCAGTGTTAGGTTTCTTTAAACCATTAATATCTATTGCAATTGCCTTTGCATCAGAGCGGGGGTTTCTTGAAATCATTAATAAACTCCCGTCAGCAATATAGGTAATGTATGAATTTCCGGTGCATAAATCTTCTGCGCAGTTAGCGCCATTAAGATATTTATACTGTATATTCTGTCTGATAATTGTTGTACTATTTATAGTTATAAATTGTGATAGATATTCTAAAAAAAACTTTTCACCCGGCAAAGAAAAATTCCAGTATTGTACATCTCCATTGCTTAGTTCAGATAATTTTACGGCCTGTGAAAGATTTGTGTAAGCTTTTTTAAGACTCGCAACAGTTTGTTTTTTTTGATAATTCGCAATTAGTGCTGGCATCGTCATAGCAGCAACCACGCCGATAATTCCTAATGTTAGCAAAACTTCTGCAAGAGTAAACGCAAAGCGTTTACGGGGTGAATAAGAGAATAGGTTAATAGGTGAATACGTTCGTTTCGGCAGCTTAGCCGCTGCACCCGCAACTTGAGTTTTGCATGAACTTTCTATGTCATAACGAGACTCTTTTGAGTCCTTAAACAAGGACATCCTTCTTTGTAACAAGCCACTCTCCTGTCCTTCGGACACACTCTCCCAAAGGAGCGACGGAAGAATATTAAGACCTGTCATCGCACACATAGTGCGCGATCTTTTTATGACATATTCCAGATTGCGCAATAAATGCGCAATGACATTACTGTATAAGACTTGACTTACAGCCTTCTTGCCACAAGTCAGCTGAGAATGCCCCCCCCCCGATTTACATTTCGTAATAATCTCATACTGCTCCCCTCCATTTCGTAATACCTTTTTTATTATAACAAAATAAAGCGGACTTTTCAAGCCCGCTTTACTTATAAAATCCAATGCTATTCAGCGTCTTTGTTAATATCTTTAATGCTCAGCGCAATTCTGTGTTCTTGCGGTGTGAATTTCTTAATTAAAACTTCTACACTGTCGCCGACTTTGAAAGCATTAAAAGGATTAACATTTTCTTCTGCCATTTCAGAAACAGGCAATAATGCTTCAACTCCCGGGAAAATGTTAATAAATGCACCGAAACCGGTTACCTTGTTAACAGTACCTGTTATAATCTGACCTTCTTCAAACTGACCTTCAATTTGCTGCCATGGATCTTCGCCCATTCTTTTTAAAGACAGAGAAATTCTCTTTAATTCGTTATCAATTTTGATAATTTTAACTTCTATTGTTTCACCAAGAGAAATTACATCAGAAGGGTGTTTAATTCTTGACCATGAAATTTCGGAAATCGGAAGAAGTCCGTCAATACCGTTGATATCAACAAATGCACCAAAATCAGCAATTCTTACGACCTCGCCTTTTACAATCTGGTCTTCTTCTAGTTCAGAAAGAATATTATCAACAACCTGATCTCTCTGTTCTGCTACTGCCTGTCTTTGAGATAAGATTAATTTGTTCTTTTTCGGATCAGCTTCCAGAACTTTAACTTCGATTTTTGTATCAATCAAACCGTCAAAAGGTGTACCGGTTCTCAATTGAGAAGAAGGAATAAAACCTTTTAAATCTGCAACGTCAACCAGCACTCCGCCTTTAACGATAGAAACAACTTTAGCAAGTATAGTATCACCTTGAACTTTTGCATCATTAAGCTGAGCCCATGCCTGAGCATTAGCAAGTCTTTTAAGAGAAAGAATCATACCTTCTTCATCGTTTTCTTCTTTTAATACATAGAATTCTCTTTCATCACCTACTTCAAGATTGTCTGCACCTTCAGAAGATGAAATCTCTTTTGATGGTAAGAAAGCTTCTGTTTTAGCACCTTTAACGCTGATTAAATATCCGTCGCTTTCTTTTTTCATAACTGTGCCTTCTACAATATCGGCTACTGAATAAGATTTTGAAAAAGATTCTTCCAATAATCTTTCAAATTCGTCTAAGTTTGTTTTTTCTAATGTTGCTGTCATTTTTTATTTTTTCCTTTCTTATAAGATAGTAATTCAATTTTAACAGATTCTGAATCAAGTTCAGAATGACTTTAAGACATTTATAACTTTTTCAATAATATCCTGCGGGGTTGAAGCTCCTGCAGTAACCGCAATTTTTTGCGCATTGTTAATTAAATCTTTATATAAATCCAATTCTTCAGCATTTTCAATATGAATTGTCTTTGTAATATCTTTTAAAATTTCCGCCAAATGCGTTGTATTAGCACTTTTTTTAGAACCAACAACAATAACCAAATCGCTTTCATCCGCAAGTTGCCTTGCTTCCTTCTGACGCAAAGCAGTACTTTGACAAATCGTGTTTGCAATATGAATTTCTTTAGCTATTGAGGTTAAATATTCAACTATGGAATTCAAAGTCGTAAGCCGTTGAGTTGTCTGCACAACAACTCCCACACGCTTATGAGCTTTTATCTGCGCTTCAAATTCTTTCAACTGCTCAACTGATGCAGCAACAACGACATTCGTGCTCCATAACTCCGCATTTGCTCTTATTGCAATAACTTCCGGATGTTCTGATTTGCCTACTATTACCAAAAAATATCCTTCTTTTGCAAGTTCAACTGCTTTCTGCTGCACTTTTTTAACGTCAGGACAGGTCAAATCAACAGGTTCAAATCCCGCCTGTTTAATTTTTTCAATAACCTGCGGGCTTTCGCCATGGCTTCTTATAACACAGATACCGTCTCCATGTTCAGGGATTTCTGTTAAAGTTTTTATCCCGAGTTTTTCAAGTTCATGAATAACATGTGTGTTATGAATAAGTTCCCCCAAAACAAAAACATTTTTATCAGGGTTTTCAGCCTTTAACTTTTTAACGGTTTCTACAGCTCTTTTCACGCCGTAACAAAAACCGGCATATCTGGCTAATTTAATTTCTTTTGCTATTTTTTCGGGCAATTTAAAATTGTCTTCTTTCTATGGAACTTGCGATATATTATTGAGATTCCGAAACAAATTCAGAATGACAAAAAAAACAAAATCGCTGTAAGAATATTAAAATATAAAAAAGACAAAAAATCAAGAACAAAAAAGCCTCTTTAAAAGAGGCTTTTCGTTTTTCACAAACTACAATTTCAATCTTTTATGCAAGGATATTACCTTTTTTGTCTTTTTTATAAATTTCTTTAGTATCAAAATCTTCGGGTTTTGTCGCATATTTTTTATCTTTCTCCGCTACTTCATCATTATTATCGTATGCAATATCATATTTTGCGGCGATATTTTGATAACCTATATCAGATACAGCTAAAAAGCTGACAACACCTTTAATTTTGTTATTTACATCTTCCGGCAGCCCCATTGATAACAATTGATCGGCTCTGTCTTTGTCCTTGATAATTGCATTGAATAAAGCAGAATCTGTTCTTGCTATGAGTGTATACACTGTCTTTTTCTGTGAATCAGGCATTGAAGCAAGCAGTTTGATTTTTTTGTCAACCGGAAGTTTTTTGAAGAATGAAGCGAAATAATTTCTTCTTTCAGTAACGGAAAGAGTTGAAAGTTCATTTTCTGATAAAATCTGACCGCTCGCAATCTTTTCCTGAATTGTTTTTGCTTGCAAAGGTAATAAATCAGCAAATTGTTCAAGTATAGCGCTGTCTGCCTGAATTGCATTATCGGAAGCATAAGCTTCAATAACTTCTGCCATTTCAGATTTAACGCAGTCAGGAGAATACTTGACACTTTCTGCAGCCGCTTCTATAGCCTTTTCGTTACCGGATGCTAATACTGTTTCAAGAGCTTTGGTCTGCACTGTAGGATCGTAATCTTTGATATTACCTGCAACATGTTCCTGAACTTCCGAATATTTAGAAGTCATCATTTCATTATGCATAGCAAGCTGGTTATCTTTATGGCAATCCTTTATCTGATCAGCCAGCATATTTGAATATTTTACAGCTTCTTCTTTATCTAAGCGTTCTTCCAATCTTTGGTGTTCTAAAGCCATTGCCTGCTGTTGGTTTTCTTTCTCTAATCTTGAAAAAATACCATTTTCAGCAGCTCTTTTAAGAGCGTTATCAGATTTACCCGTTGCGATATCTAATGAAGTTAATTGGGCTTTACCTTTTAACTTATCAGCATTATCAGAGGCATATAACTGCAATTCTTCCGTGGCATTTTCACTGCTCTGTAATGTTATAACTGCTTGATTTTGTTTGTCTTCATCAACTATAGTTTCATTCATTTTTTGAGATGCTATTTGAACATCAGCATCCTTAAATTTCGATGAATGATTATTCCAACTAAGTTTATGATCATCATCTTCCGGATTGCAGGATTTTCCAAGATTATTACTACCTGTTATAGTTAACACTGCAGCATATTTCGTAGACATAGGATCATTTGAATTAGCTAAAGACTTTATATTATTTTCAACTTTCTTCTGGTCTTCAAGAGATGCACTTATAAGATTGTTAACCTGTTTATCCAAATGACAGTTATTATCCCATAAATTCTTATACTGTTTAGCATAACCACCGTAGAGATTTACAGCTGCTTCCGTATTATAAAATTTAAAAAATGTATCTAGATACTTAGCCTTATCTTTTTCTGGCATTCCTTTAGTTCTTGTTTCTAAAAAACTAAGAGCAGCAGCTGTTTCCAGGTCAGAGCCATTCACAAAATCTTTAGTCTGTGATTGAAAATTTTCTACATCAGAAGCAACTGATTTTTCATAATCCGTTTTAGGCTGCGGTAAAAATTCTGCCGCAAACTTCTTCAAATATTTTGCCTCAGCACCGGAGAAATATTGTTTTATAGAATTATAAGCAGCCTTTTCTTCTGTGGACAATTCTTGCCCGTTCTGGAGCTTTGTTTCATAGGAATCCAATTCATCTTGCAATGATAATAGTTTTTGAGCTTTTGCTTTATTACGGGTAACTTCCAGATTTTGGAAATTATTTATAAAATCTATTTCTTTGGCAGTTCTTGATTCAGCCGGTTTATCTAAAATCGCATTACGCTTAAGCTCTGCTTTGTCCAAATTGTAATATCTCATGTATTTGCCGACATCAGACATATCAAGATTATTTGTAACATCTTCACCAATTTTTGCAGAAACAATTTTGCCAACCTGTTCTTTAAGAGTTACAAATTCTTTCATTCGTGCTCGGTCAGATGCGTTTAAGTTATTTTTATTAACACTTTCTTGATCTAATAAATATTCATTTTCAAGATCTAATCTTTCATATTCATCTTTCTGCAAAAATTCAATATATGAAACATCATTAAATTCTGCTGTTTGGATTCCGCGCATAACAGAATCAGCAGCAGCTTCTTTCAAATTTTTATTCTTCTCAGTTGCAGAAACAAAAACTTCTTTTACATTCTTTAATCTTTCATCTTTATCAATAAAAGCTTTTATTTTTTCTATCTCTGCTTGTTTTTCCGCATTTGAAAGCTTATTCCAATCTTCTTCAGAATGAGACTGCGCTATAATATTCCCATTCTTGCCTTTTATTCCATAAATATAAGTATTTTTTGTAAAAGCCAAATAACAATCTTCAACTTTTGCATCAGGATTTTTTTCGTTATAAATCTGTTTTTCAGTTTTAGGTTGAGCAGCTTCTTCCTGTTCAGAAGTATTTTGAACAGTTTTTACTTTTTCAGTATTTAAAGAAGTAATTATTTCAGCCTGTTTATCCAAGCTAAAAGTATCAAAATCAGGCACCCGAGCTTTTAAAGCTTCATATTGTTCAAGAGTAATACCTAATTTTTTTAATAATTCCTGCTTTTGTATATCAACCAAAGGAAGCGGAGAAGCAGAAGCACTACTTTGCTGGCTTGGCACAGATGCAGTGTTCAAGGAACTACTTGTAAGTTTATTTATATTACTGCTGTTATCTATTATTGACATTATAAACTCTCTGCTTTTCTCACTACACATGTAAAAACATGCAAAATCAGGCTATTTCAACATGATATAAAAAATTTACAATTGTTAATAATTATTATTCATCATCTAAATTTGCTAATATACATTTATTAAATGGTACAGCCGAATAATTATTAATTTTATTCCTCATATCAACATATTCAAGAGCATTTTTAAATGCCGGCTGTTCAAAAATAGCAATAAGCTTAGCAGTCAAATCATCATCTATTAGGAAATAATGCTTACGATGCCCATTATTATCTTTACCTAATAAATAAACAGAACCGTATAAAAGCTTTTGAGGATTACTGTCATTCTTATTAAAATAAGCATTATTTACATAAACCCCTTTGACCTGAAGTTCAGGATACCCCTCTTTTTTAACCGTTACAAGTTCTGCGTCATCCGGATTATTATCTTTTGAATAAAAACCTATTGTATAAGTTCCGTTTTTAGTCGTAATACTTGAAGAGCCTTCCAAAGACCCGAAATTTTCAAACGGTTGAGCATCTTTCAAAATATCTCCGTTAGGGACATTTTGCAAGCTCATATTAGTCTGACGCAAACCGACATCATAAGTATTTATCTTTATATCAGCATTATTATCTACCGATTTCAATGCATTCTCAATATAGTTTTTCATTTCACTGGTAATATCTGAATACATCGGGGCAGATTTGACAAAAGATTTTTCATTTATCAATTCAATATCGTAAAAAGTCAAAGTATTTGCTTTGGAGCCGTCATCTCCAAAAAGAGTATAATTTGCCCTGTTTAAAGCAGATATCTTATAGTCCAAGTCCATTATATGTCTGCCATCTTCACTTACACTTTCAGAGTAAACTATCTTATCAAAACCTGAACCGCCTTTTGTATTTATAAGAGTTATCTTAGGAGTTATTGTTTCAAATTTTGGCCCCTTAACAGACGGAAAAGTTTTTGACGCAACAACTGTTTCGTTTCCTTCTGATACATTCGGAGATTCAACCATTTCAATCTTTGCAGGAGAATCAAATTCAGACATTTCAGATTGAACAGCGGAAGCATTTGCCATCGGACACATTGCGAGCACCGTTGCCGCCAAAGGTACTGCCAGACGGTGAGGAACTGTTATTCTTGAAGGTCCCGCGTTGTCTGATACATTTTTTCTTCTTCCCCTAAAATTCACTTGATTGTAACTGTTTGTCAAATTTACAGATGTTACTGGTCTGATTGTCATAGTCTTAACTCCGTTTTCTTAATTTTTCACCATATATAATTTTTTAAAGCAACTAAAAAATTTTTTTGCTATTCTTTTTTTTCATTAAACCCTTACAAGCCTATTATAACAACTCATTTTCGGATTTGTAAAATAGTATATACGATATTAATATTTCTTTACACTTGCACCGTGTTTTTGTTTGTTGTACTTTACATGTGTACTTAAATTAATGTATTTAAACTTTCTCAAAAATAAGTCTGACAGGTGTCAGCAATTAGTATAAAAGAAGGAGAACTCAAATGAGTGAAAGAAAATTAGTTGGAACAGGAGAAATGTTCAAAAAAGCACTCGCAGGGAAATATGCTATTGGTGCTTACAACGTTAACAACATGGAAATTTTGCAAGGTATTGCAGAAGCCGCTGAAGAAACTCAATCACCTATCATTTTACAGGTTTCTGCAGGCGCAAGAAAATACGCTAACCAAACTTACTTAATTAAACTGGTTGAAGCTGCTTTAGCTACAACTACAGTTCCTATCGCTTTACACCTCGATCACGGTGCTGATTTTGATATTTGTAAAGCTTGTATTGACGGCGGATTTTCTTCTGTTATGATTGACGGTTCCAGATTCCCGTTAGAAGAAAACATCAAATTAACTAAACAGGTTGTTGATTACGCTCATCAGCGCGGAGTTTCTGTTGAAGCTGAACTCGGAAAACTTGCAGGTGTTGAAGATGATGTTAAAGTTCATGCAAAAGATTCAACATACACCGATCCTGAAGAAGCTGCAAGATTTGTAAAAGAAACAGGATGCGACTCTTTAGCAGTTGCTATCGGAACTTCTCACGGTGCTTACAAATTCAAAGGCGAAGCTAAATTAGACTTTGAAAGACTCGCTGAAATTAAAAAAGCAGTAAATGAAGTTGTAGGCTATGACTATCCGTTAGTATTGCACGGATCTTCATCAGTTCCTGCTGAATTCGTTGCTAAATGTAATAAGTTCGGCGGTCAGCTGCCTGACGCTCAAGGTGTTCCGGAAGATATGCTTAACTACGCTTCTAAACACGGTGTTGCTAAAATCAACATTGATACAGACTTGAGATTGGCTATGACTTCAACAATCAGAGAATTCTTTGTTGAACATCCTGAAAAATTCGATCCTAGAGAATATATGGGACCGGGCAGAACTGCTGTTAAAGAAATGGTTATGCACAAAATGCGCGACGTTCTTGGAACTGCAGGCCACGCAAAAGACTAAGGAGCGTAGCCGCTCCACCCATGACGGCTTAAAGAATTGTATAAAGCGCTTTTAATTATACTGAATTAATTTCAATATATTTTAAAGGCGCTTTTGCATGTCTATGCACTCAGGTATTATCGTCATCCTGAACTTGTTTCAGGATCTTCTTTTCCCTCGCATCTGTTTTGCTTAATATATTTTTGTCATTGTTCGATAAGAAGCGTAACAACTACTGTAGTTAATAAAAAAAGACCGCTTTTGACAAGCGGTCTTTTCGTTTTTATTAATTAAGCTGCAAGATTTAATTTGTCTCCAGGATGAAGCATCGGATTAGGATAGTAATTATTTTAA
>URXH01000011.1 GCA_900551675.1 uncultured bacterium | reverse complement strand
GATATGACCAGTAAATAGCTCTCCAAAATGGTCAATATTAGCCATTGTACAATCTCCAAATAGAAACTTTTTATCTATATCAGATAATCTAGACATATCTATGTAACCACCATGAGAACATAGGTAATTACAAGGTTTACCTACAGAATCATAGGTTAGATATTTAATGGTTGCTCCACTTGGATTGGGTAAATTAGAACGCTGTGAGAATATCTCTTGTACTGCATCATTTTCCCAATACCCATATCTATAAACTGCAAAACGTGTGACTATATTATCAGATATTCTCTTGCTTTCTTTTGGAAATTTAACATCATTATCTTTAATACATTGAGCCAATTCTTTACCGAATTTCGCTTCAAGTTCTTTGGCCAATGACTGCATTTCTTCTATTGTACCAGTTCTTCCATAAACAGAAAAAGTTTCACCACATTTGATACCATCGCTATAGCCTAGTTTATAACAAGGTGTATTATATTGTTTTGAATCTTGTGGTACTATATTATGATTTCTATCATACTTTAATTGTGGAGTTATATTAAATTTCTGGTCTAAGAATTCAATAATTTTACGAGTTAATGGGTCATTAGGATCTTCAACCGCAGGTATGTGCAATTTATACCCAGTATTTAGTGCATCAAAATTAATATCCATGTATTAGACTCCTTATGTATAAAATTCCCCTATATTTATATAAAATCTTTTCGTGCTTAAAATTTGACTCAAATGTAACGCATTGTAAAGACAAGTTTCATTCAGACGTATACTTTCCAGTAATTTCAAAATTTGTAAGGGAATAATACTAAGTTGTTTTAGCTTATTTTAAGTACTTAAAGGTTTGGTAGTAATTTTCTGATTACTGTAATAGGTATTTATTTTCTAGTTTTAACAAAATTTATGAGCACTTAAATCCTAAAAGATTTCTCATATTGTAATATTCTTGAGTTGACTGTTTCATTACGTAGATAAGACTTGAATATAAGCTAATTTTTGATACAATAGCCTTATCGAAGGGTTCCTTATTTGGGAGCTTATCGACAATTAAAAAAGAGTCCTTTTAGGGTTCTTTTTTATTGTCGTCAAGAGGATGCAGAACCCCAATGCGAAGCATTTCTAGGGTTCAGCGGATTTGCGGACGGACTGAGTGGAACGAGTCCGGATAGTGAGGGAATTGAGCGGAGTTGAACCGCAGGTTCAAAAGCGAAACTTTCCGAGCGTGGAGCAAATCTAAGACAAGTCCCGCCGCCGGCATTTAAAAAACTGTTGACAAAAAAAATCCTCTTTTTTATTATTCTTTTTATGAAAAAGATATTGGTAATTATTATTTCATTAATGTTATCTGCAACTTCTGCTAATGCCGTAAAGTGGGATTATATACCAAAATCACAGCCAGTATCATTTATTGATACCGACTCTGTACGAATTATCAACGGGAATATTTTTGTAGCCGTTAAAAGCTGGGGAAATATAACATATTATAAAATAAATCCGTATACTAACAAATATATTCTACTGTATTTTGAAGAATTTGATGAAAATAAATACAAAAGCGATAATATTTTAAAATATGATATAAATAATCCTGCACACTACCACGAAATATATACAGAAGATTGTACTTATACTTACATCATAAAAAAATATTGTCCTTCCTGCCCGAGCATTAAACTTGAAGGACAAGCTTTTAAGGACGAGAGGCAAAGAATCAAAAATCTGGAAAAACAATATAACTCATATTTGGGAAAAACAATAAAAACAGTTTACAATAACTGGAAAAAGCCTGATAAAATTACGGATAAAGTAAACGGCATAGCAGTCATAAGGATTAATAAAGACGGAAGCATCGCGACATATGTAATCAGAAAACCGATATCCGAAAGTTATAAGCAATCAATCATTGATGCTATAAATAAAAGTAAATTTGCCCCCGTTGCCTGAAAGCATGGGATTAGATTTTATCAATTTGTCAATACCGTTTCCTATATAACAGGTACATTAGAAATCATCTGTTTTAATTTCAACATCCAGTAACCGTCTTCTTCTTTAGGATTAAATTTCATCCACCAGCCTGACGGATATTGTGATTTAACATGGTCTAAAAGTTTCATATATTCTAAATAATATTCATGCTTCAAATCATCTTGAAATTTTCCGAGCCACGATGTAGCTTTTGACAGATATTTGTTTACAAAAATGTTTTTATATTCATCAAGAAGATTTTCACACTTCAGCATTTCTTCTATTCCGTAGAACACATAAATCGGTGAAAAATTCTTTTTCTTTTTTACGGTCATTGCAGAACCCTTACGGTTTTTGCGGTAACAGTAAATATTTTCAGCCAAAAGTGCAATACGCTGAGCCTTAATCATCGAATGGAAAAACGGAAGCTGATCCTGACCGATTTTTATATCCTGAAATTTAATATTATTTTTAAGCAGAAAATCACGTCTGTATAATTTTGTCCAGGCAGTTGAAGGGAATTTGAAAATATCTTTTTTTATATCTTTTGATGAAAATACTTTGTTCAAATATTTTTTTGGTAATTTATCGGCACTGTAACCGCCGTACTTCTTTTTATAACTTAAGCACACCTCGCCCGAATTGCTAAATTCACTATGTTCATTAAGCAATTCTTCCCTCTCCCGCAGGGGGCGAGGGCAATTATAACTCTTTGTTTCATAGCATGAAAGTCCGCCGAATATTAAAATATCAGTATTTAATTCATCTGCTTTCGAGACAATTTTTTCTAATGCATTATCTTCAATCCAGTCGTCCCCGTCTACAAAATAGACATAATCTCCTTTGGCAATTGCAAGTCCGGCATTTCTTGCGACGCCCGAACCTTCATTTTTTTTATCGATAATTGTTATACGCTCATCCTTGTTTTTGTATTTCAACAAAGCATTAAGCGAATTATCTGTTGAACCGTCATTTACACAAATAATCTCAAAATCTTTAAATGCCTGGTTTAATATACTATCAAGACACTGCGAAATATAATTTTCTACATTATAAACCGGAATAATAATCGACAATTTAACCATAAAATAATTATAGCATAAAATTTATCTGCCGATTTCTGTAGCCCTCTGCGCCATTGATTTTGTAATATTAATCAATGCAAGGTTTGCCTCATAAGCTCTCTGTGCAAGAATTGCATCAGCCATATCAACAGCAGGATTAACGTTTGAAGCTCTTATATAACCGTTGGCATCAGCGTCAGGATGTCCTGGGCGATAAATTTTGTCCCCTAAAGTCGGATCTTCCACACAGCCGTTAAAAACCACCCCGCCTTGTAAATAAGGTAATGTTCCGACACCGAATACATCTTCTTTCATTGTATTCATAAGCCCGTGGAAAGACACATCTTCAGTTGCATTCAAAACAGGGATTTTTCTGACATAATTAGGAGTATCAACGTTTGCAACGTTTTTCGCGTGAATATCCAACCTTAAACCATGTGCTTTTAAGGCATTTGCTCCGATATTCATTGATTCCATTATACTCATTTTTCTATCCTCTCTGACGGCTATTGTCAAAATTTATTATATATTGGTCAGTCGCTTACGCTCCCGTTTTTTTACCCTTTCTTATCACTTGCCTACATTTATTACCGTTTTCATTTCAGTAATTATATTAGACATTCTTCTTGTTGCCATCGTATAAAGTATTGAGTTTTTCTGCAATTCCATCAATTCATTTGCAGGATCAATTTCTTCATATGTTTTTTCGTCAATAACGCCTGACGGCCCGAGCTTTTCAGACAGTTTAGTTTCAAGAGGGCTGTTCATTGAATTTAGATAATCCCCGAAATTTATATCACGTCTGACATAGCCCGGGGTATCTACGTTTGCAAGATTTGAACCTAACGCTCTTTGCTTTTGCGTTATCAAATCCATCATTAATGTAACTTTGCCCATATTATCCAGCGGTGTAAACATTTTTCAGCCTTTCTTAAAAATTTTGCACAATATGTTTTATATGATACTGAAACAAGTTCTGTATGACATTTATAGTATTATCATTCCCTTATATTAATTGCTTTATTATACATATCATCAACGACTTTCATCATGCGCGTACTTGCAAGAAGCGATGCATTTAGTCTCAGCATTTCAGATGTCGCGGAATAGACATTTGTATTTGAATTTTCAAGATTATGCTGGCAGAAACATTTGTGGTTTTTGACAAGAACGGGTTCTCCTGAATCTTCTGTTGCTCTGAGTTTATTCATGCCTGCCTGCTCAAGATTTTCCTGCGAAGGGAAGCGCACAAGAGGAATTGTTCCAAGCTTTCTCGGTTCTGTATTTGCCGTATCATAAGAATAAACTTCTCCGTTCGGTTTAATTTCAAATTTGTAGCAGTTTGCGGGAATTATAATCCCTTCTCCGACAATCCAATCATCGGATGTAACCAGATACCCGTTTTTACCCTGTTTAAATGCACCGTCGCGTGTATATGCCACTTCCCCGTCAGGAGAAATAACAGGAATAAAGCCGGTACCGTTTATTGCGACATCGTACGGATTAGATGTAACCTGTATTGAGCCTTGTTCATAATCAGTTCTTATAGCACCCGTCAAATAGCCGTCTTCATTCAGCATCTGTTCAAAACTTACTGATTTGTAACCGCGGGTATTCAAATTAGCAAGACTATTTGCAACGTAACCGAATTTTTCAAACTGTGTTGTTACATTGCTAACGCTTTTTCTTACTATTCCCTGCATGCTGTACATAATTTATTCCTCAACTTTTATTATGATGTTGTACCTAACTGTGAAATTACTTTTTGCAAATTTTGGTTTTGAATCATAAAAATCTGCCTGTTTGCTTCAAAATTTCTTATAATCGGCATCATTGATATAAATTCGTTCTGAAGCGAAACATTGGAATATTCGTTATAACCCTGTTTTACCTGAGGGTCTGTAACTATAACACCGTTTGAATCTACAACGCCGATATATGCAACACTTTCAAGCTTATGCGTCTCTTTATTAAAGACACTGACAAGCCCTTTTGAATTAATTTTGACATCCTCTATTTTTTCTGGAACGATCGGAAGCTGTATTGGAGTACCTGCACTTGAAAGCACCTTAGCATCTTCAAGAGTCAATAAGTTGCCGTTTTTGTCCAGTTTAAAACGTCCGTCTCTGGTAAGTCTTACACCTTCTGCAGTTTGCGTTTGGAAATATCCTTTATTAGCAAGTGCCAGATCTAACGGGTTATCAGACATTGCAATACGCCCGATTTGATCATCTACTGTCTGCGAAAGGCCATGCACTCCTATATATTCCGTAAAAGATGAAACAACAGGCTCTTTTCTTTGATAACCTATTTTATCAAATCCTGTAACATTTTCATTATACATGCCTATAAGTTCGCTCTGAACATGCATAGCTCTGAGCGAAGCTGTTAAGCCTTTTTCACAGTATCTGATTCCACCGTTAATTTTCATTACTACCTCTTTTTCTAATACAGTCGGACATTTTTGATTATTAATCAATGATTTTTAATAAAATCGTCCGTTTGTATTAGATATTTTGTTTTTAATGAAAATTTAACGAAAGTCAATATATTTTAAGGCAGGCAGTCAAAATATCCTTTGCCAGAACCGTCAGGACATGTATTTGCTATTGCGTACTGCGTACAGGCAAATCCATTTTCAGAGGCATTGGAATCTTTTGAACAGTTACCGGCTGTCCACTTAAAATGACCTCCTTCACACTCTTCATCATCTTCCGTACAATCACGCCACTGTTTGGTCATTGGTTCTAGATTACAGTTATTCCAATTCAAATGAAAAAAGAATAAATCATGTCCGAATGCATTAGGCCCCTTTTTCGGACCGTTCGTATCAATACTTATCATATTGCCATAAGTTTGATTAAGACAAAAAGCTATTGCCATACCATCAGTTGCAATAATATTTTCATCTTTAAATTGCTGAACCTGATCTATATTCGCAAAACAATTTGGATGAATTTTAGCTGTAGTTATTTTTTTAGTATAAGTTTTAAAACTATCATAACCAAGCTTAGAGTTTGCACTGCTGCCTAAATTATTAAATTGCGAAAATAATAATTTTTTAATCTCTTCGGCACTTCCTGCAGGACAGCTTAAAAACTCAGACTGAAGCGGAATCATCGCCTGTGAAAGAATCGAATATGATTTTTTAAACTGCGTCTCTAAAACCTTACGCTGGTAATGAGAAACCAATGACGGTATTGTCAATGCAGCAACAACACCGATAATTCCTAAGGTGATTAAGACCTCTGCCAGAGTAAACGCGCAGCGTTTACGGGGTGAATAAGAGAATAGGTTAATAAGTGAATAAGTGCGTTTCGGGAAATTACCGTCATGCTGAACGTCAGATTGACCTCTGTGTTTCAGGAGCTTTTTACGTACACCCTCTCCCCAAGGGGTGAGGGATTGAATATT
Organism: uncultured bacterium; assembly: GCA_900551675.1. Classification (GTDB taxonomy): domain Bacteria; phylum Cyanobacteriota; class Vampirovibrionia; order Gastranaerophilales; family Gastranaerophilaceae; genus Stercorousia. The sequence goes on along the minus strand of URXH01000011.1, from coordinate 24,323 downwards.
AAGACCTGTCATCACGCAACATGTGCGCGATCTTTTTAGGGCAAATTCCAGATTGCGCAATAAATGCGCAATGACATTAATGCATACACCCCGGCTTCCTGCACTTCTGTCAGCTAGAAATGCCCCCCCCCCGACAGAATTTTTTCAAATTTTAACGTTTTCATAAATTAACTCCTTTCAAAATATTTTTAGTTTATTACTTCATACAAACTTGATGCTTCCTGAACACTTATATTATTAGAAGGAACCTTTAAAACACGGACGCAGACAGTCCTGTTTGCATATTCTATTTTTATTTCATCTCCTTCTTTAATTTGTTTTGCAGGCTTGGCAGAATTTCCGTTTACATAAACACGTCCTGTATCAGAGACTTCATTTGCAACAGTTCTGCGCTTTATTAAACGTGAAACTTTTAAAAACTTATCTAACCTCATGTTTTCTCCTTTGTATATAATACAATTTATGGTATAATTTGTCCAGAGGATATAATGATTAAAAATATAATTATAACACTTTTTTCTTTATTATTACTGCAAAGCTCTGCTTTCTCAGCAGTAATAAAATTTGTACAGGTTACAGACTGTCATTTTAAAGCTAAAGATGAATACAGGGCACAAGTTTTACAAAATGCAGTAAAAAACATCAATAAAGAAAAGGATATTGAATTTGTAGTTTTTACAGGTGATAATCTTGATTCTCCGCATGAAGAATCCCTGCCTGAATTTATGAAAATCATAAATAAATTAAATGTTCCTTATTATATTGTTATAGGCAACCATGACGTTTTTCGAAATAACGGGCTTTCAAAAGCTCATTATCTTGAAATTGTAAGGGATTATAACTTCTTTTACAAATATAAAAAACCTAATTATGTATTCAAAAAAGACGGATTTGTATTCATTGTTGTAGACGGCGCAAAGGAAATAATTCCGGGTTCTATCGGATATTATAAAGAAGATACTTTAACTTGGCTTGATAAACAACTGAAAAAATACAAACATAAACCTGTAATAATTTTACAGCATTTCCCGCTTATTGCAACAAAAGAAGTTACAACGCACGAGGTTTACCAAAAAGAAAAATACCTTGATCTGCTCGACAAATATGATAATGTTATCTCAATTATTGCAGGTCATTTGCACTTCAACAGCGAAATTATGCGTAATGGAGTTTATCATATAACTTCTCCTACACTATTAAGTGAGCCTCCTGTTTATAAAGTAATAACCGTTACGACAACAAAAGGCTTTTCTCCAATGATATATACGGAACTCAAAGAAGTTGATATGGACGAAAAATAAAGATTGCATTTTTAGATAAATAATATTATAATTACACCTATAGAGAGATAGAAGGAAACAATATATAATGGATGGTACGGGTAATACAGTATTTAATTTGTTTGTAATAGCTTTTTTACTATTTTCAAACGGATTTTTTGTTGCATCAGAATTTGCGATGGTTAAAGTCAGAAAGACAAGAATAGAACAGCTTGTCAATGAAGGCAACTACAATGCTAAAATTGCAATGGAAGCATTGAAAGATCTTGACAAATTCATTGCAGCAGTACAATTAGGCGTTACAATATCAAGTATAGGCTTAGGCTGGGTTGGCGAAGGAACTCTTGCACATATCATTGAGCCAATGTTTGCATTTTTGCCCGGTATAGGGAAGAATATTGCGACCCACACAGCATCCGTATCAATCGCTTTTGCATTGATTACGTTCTTCCATGTAGTGCTTGGCGAACTCATTCCTAAATCCATTGCACTTGAATACACTGAAAAGACTGCACTTTGGGTTGCAAGACCAATGCAGGTTTTAACATTTTTCTTCAACCCGTTTATATGGTTATTAAACGGATTCGGCAATTTTGTATTAAAATTGATGCATATACCGCATTCTCATAAAGGTTCACTTGTTCATTCAACAGAAGAACTCGATATGCTTGTTAATGCAAGTTATGACGGAGGTGTTCTGAATGAGACCGAAAAAGATATGCTTCATAACGTGTTCAAATTTTCCGACCTGACAGCAAAACAGGTTATGGTACCGAGAACCGACATGGTTTGTATACCGGTTGATATGCCGATGGAAGAACTCAACAAACTTGCTGCAGAAAACCAGTACACAAGGTATCCTGTTTATGAAGAAGATATCGATCACATAATAGGTCTTGTGCATGTAAAAGATCTATACTCTCTTTCAATAAAAGATGAAGTGTGCCCGATAGCAAAAATTTTACGAGAAGTTCTTCTTGTACCTGAAACAATTACAATGGACAATCTGGTATTGGAATTTAAAAAACGCAAAGGCCAGATGGCAATTGTTGTAGATGAATTTGGCGGAACATCAGGACTTGTAACTCTGGAAGATGTTATAGAAGAGATTTTCGGCGATGTTCAAGACGAATTTGACGAGGAAGAAGAAGAGGAAGAAAACATAAAAGAAGTTGCTCCAAATACCTATATTGCAAACTCAATGATGAGACTTGATGAATTTGCGGAATTTTTCCAGATTAACGAAAAAGAAATTGATGATGAAGATATTGATACAATCGGCGGACTTGTAGTAAAACTTCTCGGAAGGATTGCAGAAGTCAATGATACAGTTGCCTTAAACAATCTTACATTTGTCGTTAAAGAAGTTGACGGTGCAAGAATTACAAAACTTGAGATTATAAAATCTGATCCTGAACCCGTTGAAAAAGAAGCAGAACAAAAACAGAATTAGGTTTTAGATAAAACATGGCTTTTACTGTCTTAATGCCATAATATCTTAGTATCTTTAAAATATACATGCCCTGTGCTACTACACAAACTTTAGTAATATCTGTTACATTTCCTCTTTTTAAATGATGCAGATGAAACTATATTGTATAGAATAGATATGTAAGATATTTGAACAATATTTGGGAAGTTTAATGAGCCAGAGTTTTGATTTTACATCATACAATAGTATAAAAAGGCTGTCGGAAGATGAGCTGGCTTCTCTATGGGAAGAATACCTTAAAGATAAAACCAATAAAAATTTTCGCGACACACTTATTGTTCAATACATATATTTAATCCGCTATGTTGTGGGGCGTGTAAAAGTTACCCTGCCTTCGACAATTTCCATTGAAGATATTGCAGGCTACGGGGTTGAAGGTCTTATCAACGCAATAGAAAGATATTCTCCACAAAAAAATACAAGATTTGAAACTTATGCACTTATAAGAATCAGAGGAGCTATATTAGATAAAATAAGAGCTCAAGACTTTTTACCGAGAAGCGTAAGAAAAAAAATAAAAGATATAAAAAATGCACAGGAACATTTGAAGCAGGAACTCGGCAGAATGCCTACAACATCAGAAATAGCTTCGTATATGGATATGGAGCCTGAAAAAGTTCTGCAGCTTCTGTCTGAAGATACTACAATGACATCTATATATGACAAAAAGGGAAATACGGATGACAGCGTTGAAATTATAGATACAATTCAGGACACAAATAAACTTAATCCTCAAGAACAGGCAGAAGAACAAAATGTAAAACAGGAGCTTGAAAAGGCTCTGAGAAGACTCCCTGAACGCGAACGCATCATAATGGTTCTATATTATCAGGAAAATATGACTCTTAAAGAAATAGGCTCTACGATTAATATGTCAGAATCACGCGTTTGCCAGCTCCATGCCCAGGCAATTATGAAACTTAAAAATATACTTAGCGAAAACAGAACAACAAGGCTCCGTCAAAGTATTATCTCCTAGCTTCATATTCCAAAATAACAAAATCAACTCTGTTATTAAGCCCGTCTTTTTTTGCAGAAACATTATCTCTAAATGGCATATATTGCCCGTAGCCCAGTGCAAAAATTCTTGAAGCAGAAATTTTACCGCAAGTTATCATATATTCTGCAATGTTTGAAGATCTCTGCAATGACAATTCCAGATTTTTATTATCAAAACTGTTTTCTTCTGTGTGATTTTCTATTACACAATAATTGTTTAATTTTTCAAGAAGCATAATTATGGTATCAATAACAGGAAGCGAACTTTCTTTAATTTTCACTTCGGATTCATTAAAAAAAATTTTCTCGTTTATACTCACAATAAGCCCTCTCGGAACTTTTGTAAAAAAAATATCTTTTTTATCTAATGGCAAAGATTCCCTGAATATTCTATCAAGCCTGTCTACATTCGGCTGATAAGAAACAGATATTGCACCGTCAGGAACAGAAAATCCCGCAGTAAAAATTGTTATTGATATTAATACCGCAAAATAAATTTTTCTCACAATATGCCTCTTGAATATTATTCTTTATCTCAAAAAGCATATCTATTACCTGACACGGTTACGGCTTCAAAACAGACAGTACATAAGTGTCGTTAAAATACTTATTTGCGCAGTTATAAATATCTTCTACCGTAACCTGTTTTATCTTATCAACTGCGTTTTTATGGAAATCAAAACCAAATCCCATAACACCATAATGTGCCAGCCAGTTTGCCTGCTGCGAATTAGTTTCACCCAAAAATGCCCATTTGCCGAACAAATTATTTTTTGCATTCTCAAGTTCTTCTTCACTGACTTTAATGTTTTTAATCTTTTGAATTTCTTCATCAAAACCTTTCAAAGAAGTTTCTATATTATTAGGTTCAGTTGCTATATAAATTGAAAAATTAGCCGACAGCCTTGCAACATCATAAGAACTTCTGACAACATAAGCCAGCCCTTTTTTATCTCTAAGCTCCAAAAATAATCTTGAGGATAAACCGGTAATCGCACTGTTGGCGGGAAGCCGGAAACAGGAGATCAAGGATAATCTGCCGGATATGCTGAAAGCTGCTTCTGCTTTTCCCGATTATCAACTGGTACTGGCCGGTGCTCCCGGCATCCTGCTGAATAACTTCAACTTTTTTTGTTTCTGTAAGCTCCGGTCTTTTCAATTGCGGAAGATTTTCAACAGAAGGCGTAATATCTCCCAAATAATCTTCTAAAAGCCCGTCAACTCTCTCATAATCAAGATCACCTACAAATACTGCTACTTTCTTGCTGTTATCAACAATAGCTTTATAAGCGTTAACCACATCTTCTTTTGTAATATTTTTTAGATTTTCAAGAATAACAGTATTTGTATATCCGTAATTATGCCCTTCATAAATATTTTTGTAATAGCTGTCAATAACTTTTACTCGCGGAGAGTCCAATTCTGCAATTATTTCACCTTCCAGTTTTGTACGCTCTTTTTCAAATTCTTCAAAAGTAGTGTTTTTTACAATATCTGAAAAAATCTCCATTGCCCGTTCAAAATCTTCATTCAGACATACAAACTTAAATTTTACATAATCAAGTTTCATCTCTGCACTGAATTCAATTGCATATTTATCCAATTCTTCAGACAAAGCCTGCGCGGAACGCTTTTTTGTGCCCTGCATAAAAAGCCTTACCATAAGAGAATAAACTCCGGGATCCGGAAGCGGATTGTTCAAAGAAAAATTCAGATAAAACGCAATTCTCGGAGTATTTCTGTTTCTTTTATAAGCAAATTCTATATTGTTCTTTAATCTTGTAATTTTAGTATCCATATAAACCTCTCCTCTTATGCTGATTTTAGCATAATATTTAGCAAAACACAAATCGGATTTTTTTGATATAATTATATTAAGAGGTAAAAATGAAAAAGGGATTATTTATAACATTTGAGGGAGCAGACGGGTGCGGAAAAACAACCCAGATGAAATTATTGGCAGAATATTTAAAAAATAACGGCAAAAACGTTATTCTGACACGTGAACCGGGTGGCAAAGGCTTAGGAGAAAAAGTCCGTGAAATACTGCTAAATTATGAAGGTCCTGTATCTGACAGGTGCGAATCATTCCTGTTTTTGGCTGACAGAGCGCAAAATATTGATATTATTGTTAATCCTGCCGTTGATGAAGGAAAAATTGTTTTATGCGACAGACATATTGATTCAACTGTCGCCTATCAGGGGTACGGCAGAGGGCTTGATATTGAAAGAATTAATATGTTGAACAGCATTGCAACAAACGGCAGGAAGCCTGATTTGACATTCGTTTTCGATATTGATGTAGAAACTTCCATGAAACGTGTAGGTAAAGAAAAAGACCGCATGGAAAGTGCCGGAATAGATTTCCATAACCGCGTAAGACAGGGTTATCTTGAACTTGCAAAACAAGAACCTCAAAGAATTAAGGTTCTTGATGCTACAAAATCTATTGAAGATATCCATAAAAAAGTTGTTGAAATTTTAAAAAAGAATATATATTAAATAGCAAAAAAATTTTTTACGTGTTTTATAAAATACATCAACGAAAAAATTACAAGGCATTCTTATGGCAGTACAGACACCACCTTCAATTACATACTACCAGCCCAATCCGGCAGCAGCCAGAAAACGAAAAATAGGTTTAGCCGCCACAGGAGCCCTAATAGGCATGAACGCGTATTACCTTCCGGTAAAAAAAGATGCATTTGTTCAAAAAGCATTTGACATTACAAAAGCAGAAACAAATGCACAAATTGCATCGCTGGCAAAGGCCGCAAAAGAAGTCGAAGCAAAAAACGTAAGCACTGAAAGCAAAATGATTTTACGTGAAATGGGCTTAAACGAAGATATTAAATCAATTACTGATAAATGCATTGAACTTGATAAAAATATCAGCGATAGAAAATATGCAGACAATCTTAAAATAAATTTTATGAATAATTATGATGCATATAAAAAATACCCGAGTTTAATGGATGATATGAACAACAGAGCATATAGAGCCGTGAAAAAGACCAAACTCAGATGGGGTGCAGGCATAGGCGCTGCAATCGGTCTGGCTCTGGGACTTTTAACAAGCAGAGAATAATTAAACCGCAATTAATTCAGGATTATGAATTACATCTATAACATTGAAATCTCTGAAATGTGAGATTATTTTAATATTTTCCGGATGTTTAGTATTTTCTCTCGCAAGAATTGCCCCGACTATCGCCTCCAGTTGAGACATAGGCATCATATTGGAAGGTAAATCAATCTGCCATTCATTTTTCAGCGTCTGCTGCAAAAACTTACAATCAGCAGGGGAACGTTCTTTGTAGCAAGAATTCAAATGCAGACTCTGCCTGGTCAAATAAAGTTCAAAACGGTTAATTTCAATACCCTGTTCCATTAAAGATTTAAAATATTCACAGCCGCGCGTTGAATATCTATGCGTCCAGCCTTCACGATTTGGGATTAGAGGATTTGTAGAAACAAGCTGATAGGGCTTGCCGAGTATTCGCCACTTTCCGTTAAGCATTGTCCTGTCCCAGACTAAGGAAATACAGATCTTTGAATATTTTAATGACGGGAAATTCTCAAAAAAGAATATCACATCATTCATTGTGTAAAGCTTATCGACAAGTATAAGATTATTATCCTCATCCATAACTGCAACACCAGAATCCATACCTGATGATGCTGCAAGGGATAAACCGACGTAATAATTCATAAAAACTCTCCTTACGACATCAGCTGCGTAATAATTAAGGGTTGATCATCAGTTGCAAGAACGGTATGCTCAAAATGTGCTGACGGCATTTTATCAGCAGTACTCACTGTCCATTCATCGTCCGCAACTACAACCTCATCGCCGCCTAAATTTAGCATAGGTTCAATTGCAATTGCATAACCCTGTTTAATCAAAGTATGATCACCTACTTTGTAATTAAACAAAAACGGTTCTTCATGCATTTCATGACCAACACCGTGTCCGCCGTACTGTCTGACAATGCCGAGTTTTTCTCTCACAGCAACTGCTTCTATTGCACCTGAAATATCATCAAGAACATTTCCTGCTCTCATTTGTGCAATTCCTGCCAAAAGAGCTTCTTCAGTAGCTTTCAAAAGTCTCTGACACTCATCACTGATTTTACCAACAGGATAAGTCCAGGCACCATCACCGACCATTCCAGCATAAGTCGCACCGACATCAATACTTATAATATCGCCTTCTTTAACTTTGATATCTTCATGAGGAATTCCGTGAACAACCTGCTCATTAATAGATGCACAAATAGAACCCGGGAAACCGTGATAACCTAAAAATGTCGGAATTGCGCGTTCTTTTCTTATAATATCATGTGCAATACTATCCAGTTCTTTTGTACTTATACCCGGCTCAATAACTTCTCTCATCTTTTGATGAACAAGAGCTACAATATGCCCTGCATGACGCATTCTTTTAATTTCATCACGTGATTTTCGATTTATCATAAATATAACCTCTTTTTAGAGAAATGAATAAGATAATATGTAAATAAGTCAATAAAATCGCTCCGCTCAAAAATAATTTCATTGTATTGCTTCTATTAACGACTTATTTACTAATTAACCTATTCACTTATTCACTTTAGTTAATTACTTCCAATAATCTTTCCCAGACTTCGTCAATTGTGCCGTTTGCGTTAATAGACTTCAAAACGCCTTTTTTAGTATAATAATCAATCAACGGAGCTGTTTCTTTATTATATGTATCAAACCTTGACTGAGCGACTTCTCTGGTATCATCTTTACGCTGTGTCAGCTCTGCACCGTCTTTGTCGCAGTATCCTGCAACCTTAGGCGGTTTAAATTCAAGATTGTAAATTTCTCCGCAAACAGGACATGAACGGCGGTTAACAATTCTTTCAACAAGAATACTTGTATCAATATCAAAGTAAACAGCAATAAACTTTGTATCAATACCGTTGTCGATTTCAGCATTCATTTTTTCAAGCTGTTCAGCCTGTTCTACACTTCTAGGGAAACCGTCAAGAATATATCCGTTTTTGCAATCAGCTTTTGAAAGTCTGTTTTTAATAATTCTTGTAACCAGTTCAACAGGAACAAGCTGGCCTTTGTCAATATATGCTTTTGCTTCTTTACCTGCTTCCGTTTCATTTTTAATTTCGGCTCTTAATAATGACCCTGTATCAACATGAGGGAATTTTAAAAATTCTGCAAGTTTGTTAGTCTGTGTACCTTTACCGCAAGCCGGCGGTCCTAAAAAAATTAATTCTTTTTTTGTCATATTAAATCTCTCTTTCGTCTAACCTATGAGATTATTGTACACCAAGAACAATTTTAATTCAATTACATAATTGATATTATTGGAAGTAAAACAATCCGCTAAAGACACCTTGTTGGTACTTTCTTGTGCCGACAAGAAAGTACCGCAAAGAAACTCTCGACCGACATTGCGCTCATTAATTAATTGTAACGCTCAACCCAAACGACTGAACTCGCTATGCTCAAACAACAGTCGTCTTGTTGTTGTTTCGCTAACATTAATTATTCGCTTCATTAATGGTCGAATCTTTTCCGTAAATAATGCGGCAATAGCGAAAACGAGCAATAATTGCAGGTGAAGCAAATTTCAAAGGCGTGTATTGTTTGAGCGATATAGAGATACCGAAACAAGTTCGGAATGACAGAGGATAAGCGAGTTTACACGCTTTAATGCTGAACCTCGCAAATTATTAGCGAGTGGATGTGTGCCGCCGGTTTGCGTCGCTTTTCCGTAAAAGCGACCATCGTGCGCGCAGCACCCGCCAGAGGCAAATAAAGTAGTTTAGTTTGTTTTTAGTTGCCAATAATATCAATTATGTATCAATGTTTGTAGCGTAAACCGCATTGGCTTCAATAAAGTTTCTTCGCGGATCTACCTTATCACCCATAAGTATATCAAACAACTGATCACAAAGCATAGCATCTTCTACATTTACTTTCAAAAGCGTTCTGGTTGCAGGATCCATTGTAGTTTCCCACAACTGCTGGGGCATCATTTCGCCTAAGCCTTTAAAACGCTGAATTTGTAAACCTTTTGAGCCTCTATCATCAATAAATTTTTGAAGTTTTTCAAAAGAGTTGATTTCGTATTGCTCAGTATCAGTTTCGAGAATTAATGTATCTTCTTCTTCAATTAAGAAATCTCTGATTAACGGATAAGATGTTTTCAATCTCTTATATTCAGAACTCTTAACAATATTTTGAGTTATTAATACATGTTCTTCTTCATTAAAGTTAAGCTGAATAGCATATTTAGCATTTTCAGGGTTATATTTCAAAGAGCATACATAATTTGCAGCTTCTTGAATATTATAATTCTTAGCATGGTCTTGAAGATAATGATTTAAGTATTCAATAACTTCGTTCATTTTAGCTTGATCTTCGAAATATTCCGGTTCTATATTTGAGCGCACAAGCCCTCTTAAAACAACTGCCGGATATAGATTCAAAATCGGATTGTTGTAAGAGTTATAGAATGTCGACATATTTTTGATAAGTTCAAGAAGTTCATCACCGGTTTTAACTCGTGATTTTGTCTTATCAGAAAGACTTAAGCTCTTAATACCGCGTTCTTTCAACATTTTATCAAGCGCATGTTCATCATACAAATATTCGGAAGTCTTGCCCTGAGTAACCTTAAATAAGGGCGGCTGGGCAATATAAACATAACCGTTTTCTATTAACGGTCTTGCATAACGGAAAAAGAACGTCAACAGAAGTGTTCTGATATGTGCACCATCAACATCGGCATCTGTCATAATAATTATTTTATGGTAACGAAGTTTTTCAATATCAACTTCATCAGGATTTCTGCTGATATTTATGCCGAAAGCCTGCACCATTGACTGAATTTCGTTATTCCCGTAAATTTTATCCAATCTTGCTTTTTCAACGTTAAGTATCTTACCTCTCAAAGGCAAAATTGCCTGAAACATTCTGTTTCTGCCCTGCTTAGCAGAACCGCCTGCGGAATCTCCCTCGACTATATAGATTTCACATTTTTCCGGTTCTCTGTTTGAACAGTCCGCAAGTTTACCGGGCAGTGTAGAATTTTCAAGAACTGATTTTCTTCTTGTTAATTCTCTTGCTTTTCTTGCAGCTTCACGTGCTCTTTGAGCCTGCAAAGTTTTTTCTAAAATTATTTTTGCGATTTTAGGGTTGAACTCGAGCCACTCCTGTAATTTGTCCCGAACAGCATCCTGTGTTGCTCCCATTGCTTCGGCATTACCGAGTTTTTCTTTTGTCTGTCCTTCAAACTCAGGATTAGGAATTTTTACACTCACAATTGCAGTCAAACCTTCTCTGACATCTTCACCTGAGAGGTTCTGGTCAGAATCTTTCAGAATATTATTTTTTCTTGCGTAGTCATTGAATACACGGGTCAGAGAATTTCTAAAACCTGTCAGGTGAGTACCGCCCGAATGCGTATTAATATTGTTAGCAAAAGATAAAACACTCTCACTGTAAGCATCTGTGTACTGCATAGCAACTTCAATCTGCATACCGTCAACAACTTTATCAATATAAATAGGTTTTTCATGCAAAACATTTTTATTCTGATTTAAAAATTCAACGTAACTTGCAATACCGCCGACATAATGGAAAATTTCAGTTTCTTCCGTATGTGCATTTGTGAATATTATCTTTAAGCCTTTATTCAAAAATGCCATTTCACGGAGCCTGTTTGCAATTACATCACAGTCAATTTCAGTAGTTTCCGTAAAAATTTCAGGATCAGGCCAGAATGTAGTTTTAGTACCTGTTTTATCTGTAGCTTCACCTTTTTCAACAGGAGTAAGAGGCTCGCCTCTCATGTATTCCTGACGCCAGACAAACCCTTGACGTGAAACTTCGACTTTATATTTTTCGGAAAGAGCGTTTACAACAGAAGCACCAACCCCGTGCAAGCCGCCTGATACTTTATAGCCGCCGTCTCCAAATTTTCCGCCTGCGTGGAGAACCGTATGGACAATTTCAAGAGCTGATTTGCCTGTCTCAGGTTTTATATCAACAGGAATACCACGTCCGTTATCTTCTACCGTAACACTGTTATCTTTATTAACAGTTACATAAATATCAGTACAAAAACCTGCGAGCGATTCATCAATAGAATTGTCAACAATTTCATAAATACAGTGGTGAAGCCCTCTTTGAGAAGTTGAGCCGATATACATACCCGGTCTCATTCTGACAGCTTCCAAACCTTCTAATACACGAATATTGCTGGCATCATAGGATTGAGAAGTTTTTGTCTCAATAGCTTCATCATTATCCGGAAGTTCAACAACCTCAATCTTTTCCGGTTCCTGAGCCTGAGCATTTTTTTCGTTTGTTACTTCTGTAATTCCGTCTGCCATATATTTTTATTCTCCCCTTAATTAGTCTAATTCCCTTGACATTATTGTAACACAAACACAAAAATTTTCCTAGTTTATAACAAAAAGTAACGTTATTACAGAAAATAAGCCGTAACAGTATCCTTTCGTGCAATAAAAAAAATGAAAAAATCTCGTAAATTAATTTTGTAAAACTAAAAAAGGAGAAATTATATGTCTAAAAATCTTTTAAAATCTATGGGGAAAATTATTGAAGAGAGCGGAACCAATAAAATAACTATTTTTACCGGTCATTTAAAAATTGACGGGAATTTATACCAGCCCGAAGGCAGATGCGAAGAATGCCATGACGACTTTATTACATTAGAAAACGCACTGGTATGCAGACTTTCAGATTACTGCACCTGCGATGATGATAAATGTGATTGTAATGACTATGTATGCTTTAAATATGATTGGCTTAATATTGCAATAGATAAAATTGTTTCTTTCAGCATTGTTCAATAGACTCAGGTTGAAAAATCAAGTCCTGCCAGTTGAATAATCGGCAGGACTTATATTAACACATATTTTTGACATCCGCTTGCGGTACAGCTGCAATCCTATCACATTCTGACAGTCTGCAAAAAGTTACATACTGACCTGTCTTTTATTGTTGTTTCCAATTGTTTGGCTCAAATTTATGAATAACATGAGCTTTTTCAGTTTCAGCCATTTTAAATTTATCTTTACATTTTGTTACATTTACATTTTTTGCACTTGTGTAATAAATTAACCCTCTTCCGAAAGAGAGAAATTTCTTTCAAAAAATAAAAAGAACCGCTTAATTAAAAACGATTCTCATTTATATATAATATCAGCCGATTTATTTATTTACGGCCTCGCTTAACGCATTAACAACAACAGGATCCCATTTTGTGCCTGCTTCTTCTTTCATAATTCCAAGAGCTTTTTCAACAGGCATAGCTTTTCTATAGGGTCTGTCCGATGTCATAGCACAGTATGCATCAGCTGCTGCGATAATTCTTGAACCAAAAGGAATAGACTGCCCCTTTAAGCCCTCAGGTTCACCTGAACCGTCATATCTTTCTTTTTGATAAGTTATATATGGAACTACTTCCGATAAGAAATTAATATTCATTAAAAGATGAACTCCGACATTTGCATGTTCCTGAATCTTTTTCAATTCATCAGAAGAAAGCCTGCCGTTCTGTGCAAAAATCTTTTCCGGCAATGCAATTTTCCCGACATTTTGGAGCAATCCTGCATAATATATCAAATCTGTAGTTTTTTCATTCAAACCGAGCTGTCTGCAAATTTCTCTAGCGAGTTTTGCGGTATTTTTGGAATGCGACACAGTATAATGACCTTTTGTATCCACAGCGAAAGCCAGATGTTCTACAAAACTCTGCTGGTAATCGCATAAGTCGCCTATTAATGCGGTGAGTTCAGCCCTTATATGCTGTAAATCACCTGTAGTTGAATGTTTATCTTCCATAAGCCTGTTTGCTTCATCAATTACTTTTTGCAGAGTTATTGATGTTGCAAAAAGAACAGCGATACTTTCAATCAGTTCTACATATTCTTCATTCACGGGAGAAGAATTTTCAAGAACTATAACACCTGTTGATTCAATATTACAATGCATAGGAACCGCAATTTTTTCTTCAAGAACGGTTTCTTTACTAAGAAACGCCCTGCCTGCCGCACTATTTTCATCGATTGAATAAGTGTCAACAGCTCCGGAAGTTGTTCCCGCAAGTTCAAGTTTATTTTCCTTTTCTAAATAAATATGGCATGCTTCGATTTCAAGCATTTGTTTAATTGATTCTGCAATAGATGTATAAATAGCCTGTTCTGCAGATTTGTCAAAACTCAAAACACAAAGAGTATTATTAAGCGAATATATAGATACAAGTTCTTTTAGCTGATTTACTAAACCTGTCTTTTTATCTTTCATACTATTGCCGATTTTTCTTGCCAAATCTTCAGATATAAGATTTTCAGCCATAAAATCGCCTAAATTGAGTGCAAAAATTTCTTCAATAGGATCCTGTCCCGCTAAATATTCGGATTGTGAAAACAGCGACACACCGTTATTTTTCTCTTCTTTTTTCATGAAATTTTCCTTACATACATGCCTTCACATATATATACGGCACAATACAGAAAAAACTTTAATAAATTTTACAAAACTTCATACTTTAGTATGGGATAATTCATTCTTAAGTTAGAGATTTTCATTTTCTATTTTAAAAAATTCTTTTAATATATTCTCCTGCTTCTGATTTATATTGATTTGAAGCGTTTTTCCATTTTCGATATCTATTTCAAATATTTTTATCAGAATAGTTCCATACAATTTAAAATTTTTAAATGCTTTATCCAAAAAATATTCTTTTCCGCCATCTAATAGAATTATAAAATCGGAATAAATATACATCCCAACAGATGTACCGCGGAGAGGAACAGTATTAAAGCACTTTTTGTTTGAAAAGTATTTTATCGGTTTTCCATATTTCTTAATAATTCTGCCATTCGGTTTTGTCGAAATAAGCTGAATTGAAACTAAAACGAAAAATAAAATTAAAGGAATTGCACAGAGAATTATATTTTCCATAAATCAGTAACCGATTGCCCAGCTAAAAGATGCAGTTTTTTCCGGTCTTTTATCTATTGCAACAGCAGAATTTACAGCCTGAACTTCAATTACTTTAGCAGCTTTCTGAAGCATATTATACTGCATCATCTTGCTGTCAACGTTATTAAAAGATTTTAATCTGTCAAGCTGGTTTTGAAGTTCTGCATTTTCATCGTTAAGAGTCGAAATCTGACGGCTTAATTTATTAAGAGTAAGCTCATTAGACATTGCAAAATAATAGCTTACAAATGCAACGAGCACTGCAATACCTAACAAACCGCATAAAGTTTTATTTACTTTCCTTATAGCCATAGCTTTTAATGAGATCTCCTTCTGGAAATAACCTTCAATAACCTGACTTTCTTCTCTTATCGGGTCATCTGCGTAAGAATGACCTGTATATTTCTCTTCTGTTACTAAAATTTCTGATGTTCTTACTCTTGCTGTATTCAATTTTCTACCCCAGTTTTCAAATAATCAGTGCCTTATACATCTGGCTATTCTAAGTTTGGCACTTCTAGACGGCGGATTTATTTTTATCTCCTCTTCACCCGCTGTTATCGGTTTTTTATTAACCAACTCCAGAATCGGAGGCGGACAGTGGCAAATCATTTGTGATTTATCGCAATGACACCTCTGCGAGTGATATTTAAACAAGTTTTTCACTAACCTGTCTTCTAAAGAGTGAAAACTTATTACACTTATTATAGCACCAAAGTCTAACAAATCCAACACATCATTCAGAGTATTTTTTACATTTGTTAACTCTTGATTTACTTCAATGCGGATTGCCTGAAACACGCGGGTTGCAGGGTGGATTGAAGACTTTATGTGCGGGGTGCAGTTTACTATCAAATCCGCCAGTTCCGTTGTAGTTTCAAGCTTTTTCAGTTTTCTTTGCTCTACAATTTTTTTTGCAATTCTTTTTGAAAATCTTTCTTCTCCGTATTCAGAAAATATTCTGACCAAATCAGCTTCACTGTAACTATTTACCACATCATAGGCAGAAAATTCTGCATCCTGATTAAATCTCATATCAAGAGGCGCCTCTTTTGAAAATGAAAATCCGCGTTCCCCCTTGTGGAACTGATGATAAGATGCTCCAAGGTCAAAAAGCACACCGCCGGTAATTTTTTCAATCCCGAGATTTTGTAAAACTTTTTTAATATTTGTATAAGAATCTTTCACTATTGTTAAGTTTTTGTAATCTTTTAGGCGTTCTGTTGATGCTTTTATCGCGTCCTCATCAACATCAAAAGCTATCAAACGCCCGTCAGGCTGAATACGGCTCAATATAAGCCCGCTGTGTCCGCCGCCGCCTAAAGTACAGTCAACATAAATTTTGCCTGACTGACATTCCAGTGCGTCAACCGCTTCATACTTCATTACCGTGTAATGTGTAAATTCTTCCATAGATAGATTTTAACATAAAAAGACAAAGCTAATGCTTTGTCTTTTTATTTAGTGATTTAAATCATATTCATTTAATAAGCTTCCTTTAATTGTCCTACGCCCATCCTTAATAACTTCTTCATAGGTCAGTGTTTTTCCGTCTTTTGCATATTTTCTATGTAAAATAAGTTTACCAAACGGATCGCTTTCTGTTTAAATATACTTATTTTTACTCCCCTTATGAAATTCAACATAACGTTTTGGAACACTTACACCATCATATGGTGCAGGTTGAAATGTTTGATAGTAATTTACAGTTTTACCATCAAGAGCAAATTGTGTTTCTTTTATTGGCTTACCATTACGGTAATCTATAACAGAAACTCCACTTAATTCAGAAAATTTCTCGTCTATCTTAGTAGTTTTCTTTTGTTTCAGTCGAGTTGTCTTACCTTCATAAATAAAATCCATTGTATATTCAATACGGTTCCGCTTACCTTTGACACTAGTTCTCCTTTTTAATTCATCATAACTAAATGTTCTGCTAAACGAACCTTCGTCGGGATGCCAGTCGTAAACTTTGTCGACAAGCCCATCTTCTCTATAATAAGTAGTTTTATAACCTAAATTTATACTTCTTTCCGTTACCGAATAAGAATTTTTACCAGGTACAAATTCATAAATTTTCTGTTTACCGTTTTCTAAATTTTGAATAATCCTATTTCCCTCACGTTTTCCCTCAATACCTCTAAGTGCTTCAGGAATATCGTCTTTGGGAAGTTCGTTTGATTTTGGCGTTTCATGTGATTCTACTTCCGGTGTATCAGTCTTTTTTTCAGGAATTTTCGGTTCTGATGGCTCAGTCGTTCGTGGTGTGGAAACCTCTGTCGTTTCAGGCTTAACTTCCGATACATCCGGTGTTTTTTCAGGGACAGTATCAACATTCTTGGGAGAAGGATTGTGATGAGTTATTGAAGCTGATTCAGCCGCTTCTGATGTTTTTTTCTCTGCTGCTTTTTCAGATTGTGTGAATAATTTCTGAATATTTTTTCCGAGTTTACCTTTATATCCGGCAACCCCAAGAGCTACAATCCCTGCCAAAGCTGATGCTCCTATCATAAATTTTGCGGCTTTACTTTTTTCTTTATCAACTGGTGCTTGTTCTAATATAATAACATTTTTTTTATTTGGATTATTTACCTGATAATCGTCATAATCACCTGCTCCAAAATTAATTTTTTGAATACTCATAGTTGTCCTTAACCTTTCTATTTTGCTTGTACTATTTCATATTTATGAAAGCACAAGCCTTAAATTAATTGCTATAGGCGCAATACATCCTATCCTATCCTATCCTATAGGGATTGTATCAAGGGTTTCAGCCATTTTAAACTCAACTTTACATTTCGTTACATGTGCATTTTTTATGAACTTTTGTTAATAATTAACCCTCTCCCTTTATCCATCTACCGAGGTTAGGGAAATGTTTTTAAACCCCTCTCCGGTCCTGCGGACACCCTCTCCCCATCCAGTGAGGGAAAAAAAACGGACTTTCTAATTTCTTAGATTGTCCGGTATTTCATTTTCTGAAACAAAAAGGATTTACATTAACTTATATTGTGTGTTTTAGATTTTGTAACTATTAGTATTCAATTCCTTGTCTTGCCATTACGCCTATGTCAAAGTAATGTTTAATAGGCTTCATTTCAGTTACAAGGTGAGCCATAGCTTTTAATTCCGGATGAGCATAACGTCCGGTTAATACGATTTCAAGGTTTTCAGGTTTATGCAAAAGAGCATCTTTAACATCTGATACCTTAATCATATTCATTGCCGTACAAATATTGATTTCATCAAGAATAATAAGCTGATATTCGCCGGAATTTATAGCTTGTTTAGCATATTCCCAGCCTCTTTTGGCTTCTTTGTAATCTTCCATACATACATTGTGCGAATAGCAGACTCTATCCATCCCGAATTGTACAACTTTAAGGTTAGGCAGAAATTTTGAAGAAGTTGCGATTTCTCCGTAAGAAGTTGCACTGTCTCCTTTTGTAAACTGGATAATAAGAACTTTCCAGCCGTGCCCCAATGCTCTTAAAGCTAATCCCAATGCAGCCGTCGTTTTACCTTTCCCGTCTCCTGTATAAATTTGAATATAACCATGCTCTAACACGACTCACTACCTCCTGATAAGTTCCTCTATCCTTATTTTAACGAATTTCTCTCACTGTTTAATCGTTCTGAGGATTGATAATTTTTAGAGCAAAAGATTGATAAATGTATCTATCCCCGCTCCCAAGATTTTTGTATATTCATCATAGAATAAAGAAATAAAAAATAAACACATTTTAACTGCTCCATGCCAATCTTTTTACAATTAATTTTGAGAAAATTTTAAAACCTGCGTATCGCAAGTTTTTTCACAAATTTCCAGCATGCCGAAAAATTTACATAATTTTTGTTAAGTAATTGTTAAAAACTCTTGCATATTTCGAAACAAGTCTTGTGTCAAAAGTTTCGGCCTGTTTTTTAATTATGAATATTGTTAATATATACTCACAAATTCGTAGAGAATGCAAAGAAATTCTCCTTATTCAAGAAGTCCGGAAGTTCAGATGTCAGGAGGGCAGGCAGATTTCATTAAATATATTTTTTGCATATTACTAAAAATTCATTATTGATAACAGTTTGACATCCGGACTTCCTAACATGATAAGCCCATCTCCGGTCATTCAAACACCCTCTCCCAAAGGGGCGAGGGTGTGAATATTAAGGCTTGTCATCGCGCACTTGTTGCGCGATCTTTTTAGAACACATTCCAGATTGCGCAATAAATGCGCAATGACATTAATGTATAAGACTTGATTTCCGCATATCTTGCCTTGACATCCAACAAACCACTCCCCTGTCCTTCAGCCCCTCTCCCATAGGAGAGGAAAGTAAAGAAAACATAATATGTTTTTTTATAAAAATATGGGCATAATATAAAATAGGTAAGAAAATTTTTTTTGCTTTTTAAATATATTAACAAATGTAACAAATTCTTATATTTCTGAAATCCATGATTTTTCAAAGTGTTTATATCTTTAGAGAGCAAAAAAGAGAGACGAGTACAATGACTGTTAGTAATGCAGGTTTAGTACAACTGAATATTAAAAGTAATTCCGGCTCGGGATCCTTAAGAACATCCGCAGCCACACGACTTGCTACAACTACAAGGACATCCGTTCCCGGTTTTGGGGGAATGGCAAAACGTTCTCCGGCAGGTACAGGGTCAATTTTTAATGCAAAAGCATATAACAGTCTTTCTCACAGTATACTTCGTCATGATTTGAATGACAACAGACTCAAGTGGACTAACAATCTTGGCGGAGCATTCTATACGCGGATGCCTGATATGGGTATTAATAAGTCCAATAAATTTGCAGAGGCATTAACTGCAATTGGGGCTCTTGCAACATTAACGGGTACTGTTGTTAATACAGTAGCTGCTGTTAAAGCTGCAAGCGCTGCGGATGCATCAGGCTCTGTTTCAAAATCTGATACTACTAATTCTTCTTCGATGCCTTCTTTGAATGATATGAAGAATGCAAAGGATTCTACAACTTTGCGAGGCGCTATTGAAACCGCAGAAGCTGACAAGACAAAAATGCAGTCAGAATTATCTGAACTTGAGGGTAAACTGCCATCTATGAAAGAGGCTTCTGAAGCGGCAACAGAACAGCTTGAAGAATTAAAACCGCAGGTAGAAGCAAAGCAAAAAGAAGTTGAGCAAAAAGACAAGAATGTTTCTGATAAAGAAAAAGCTTTAGGCGCGGCTGAACAAGATAAAACTTCTAAATTAAATGTTGCTAAAGATATGGAAGCTGCGGTTGGTGAAGCTGCAACAAATTATACAAAAGCATCGGAAGCTCTGGTTAATGCAAAAGCTACACTGGCAAGTACTCCGGAAACAATAACTAAAACAAATCCGGACGGTACTACAACCACTGAACCTAACCCTGCCTATAAACAGGCGCAAGATGCTGTGAGACAAGCTGAAGAACAAAAAACTGAAGCTAAAACTAAATTAGATGAAGCTAAAGCAAATCATAAAAAAGCTGTAGAAAACTATGAAAAATCAATTGAAGCTTATGAAAAAGCAGCAGCAGATGTTCAAACTGCCAAAGAAGAACTCCAAACAGCTAAAACTGAATATGAAACAGCTCAAAAAGAATTAAATGAGCTGAAAAAACAACAATCAGAAGCTAATGGTAAAGTTAAAGAGTACGAAGATGCTTTAGATAACAAGGAAAAATTAACTAAAAATATTGAAAAATATGATAATGAAATAAAAGAACAAAAAGAACGTTTAACAAAGCTTGAACAAGAAGAAGAAAAAGAGTTAAACGAAACTAATAATCAGATGAATTCATTGTCAGATAAAATTAATAAAAATAATGGTAAAATAGACACAACAGATGGTCTTAATTATATGGAAAAATTAAGAATGAAGAATAACGAAAAAAATTCTGATAAATATGACAAGCTGACAGATAAAAGAGATACACTGCAAGAACGTGTAAATTATACAAAATTAAGTAAAATGCTGCCTGAATATACTTCGTCAAGCGGTGTAGCATTCAGAAAAGCTGAATTCGGTGGAGAAACTTTATATATGGTTGGTTCTAAGAAAGTCAGCGCAGAAGAATATCAACAACAGTTAAAGGAAGCTCAAGAACAACAAAATGTATAATTCTTAACATAAGTCTTTACTTTTGATTATTTGTAATTTATAATAAATGCAGACAGTATTGTCATAAAAAAAGAACGGGAACCCCCGTTCTTTTTTAGCTAATATTCCTTCCCTGATAAGGGAAGGTGATGATGGGTAACAATCTTTATAAAATAGTTGATACCCACCTCCATCCCTCCCTAATTAGGGAGGGAGTTATGAAAGGGTAAGGTTTATTTTATGAAACAGGAAATCAACAGGCATGATATTTTGGAAAAAATTACACCCTTAATTGAAAATACTGCCATGCGTTTCGGGTATATTCCTATCGAAATAGAATTTGTAAAGGAAAATCACAGGTGGTTTTTAAGGATTTATCTTTACTCTAAAGAAAAAGATGTTACGCTTGATGATTGTGAAAATGTTACAAGAAGTCTTTCGGATTTTCTGGATGAGCTTATTCCTGTTAAATATTACCTAGAAGTTTCATCTCCGGGATTGGAGAGAAAGTTTAAATCCGAAAAAGAGTTTGTAATCTTTAATGGCAGAAGAATAAGTTTAAAGCTTAAAACACCGCTTGAAGGCGAAACAGAAAAAATATTCAAAGGAGAAATTCTTGATTATGATGAAAATGAAGGATTGAAATTCTTTAGATTTGATGACGGTAAAGAACTGCAAATCCCGCGAGAAAATATTCAGTCCGCAAAATTGTATATTGATTAGTCAAGTGTATAAGTGAATAAGATAATAAGATAATAAGTAAATGACTTATTCTCTTATTCACTTATAGACTTAACAAAAGAAAGGAAAATAAACAATGATTAAAATCGGAACAGCATTATTTGAAGCTTGTGAAGAACTAGAAAGAGAAAGAGGTATATCAAAAGAAGTTTTAATAGCATCTTTATGCGATGCAATGGTTGCAGCTTATAAAAAACACATGCATATTAAAGAAGCCGCAAATATCGAAGCAATTTTGGACGAACAATCGGGCGAAATCGGTGTATTTAGAACAAAACTGGTTGTCGATGAAGTTGAAGATCCTGATACTCAGATTACTTTAAATGATGCAAAAGAAATCGCGGAAGATGTTGAAGTCGGCGATGAGATTAAAATAGAGGTTACTCCTGAACAATTCGGACGTATTGCCGCTCAATCCGCTAAACAGGTTATTACGCAAAGAATTAGAGAAGCTGAAAGAAATCTTGTTTTACAGGAATTTATGGATAAAAAAGGTACTCTGACAACAGGTATTATTCAACGTGTTGAAAACCGCAATGTAATTGTAAATATCGGCAAAATTGATGCTATAATGCCTCAAAAAGAACAAATCCCCGGAGAATACTATAAACCCGGCAACAGAATTAGAGTGTTTGTTCTTAATGTTAAAGAAACAACAAGACTTCCTCAGGTTATAGTGTCTCACGCTCATGCAGAAATTGTCAGAGAGCTGTTTGAGCTTGAAGTGCCTGAAATCGAAGACGGAATTGTTGAAATTAAGTCAATTTCCCGTGAAGCAGGCTACAGAACAAAAATTGCCGTATGGTCTAACGACCCTGAAGTTGACAGTGTAGGTGCATGTATCGGACCTCGCGGATCAAGAATTCAGACAATTGTTTCCGAATTGAAAAATGAAAAAATTGATATTGTAAGATATTCCGAAGACCCTGTTGAATATATTGTTAATGCTTTATCTCCTGCAAGAGTCGTGTCTGTTGATATTCTTGCAGATGATGAATATGCTCATGAAGCAATGGTTGTTGTTCCGGATGACCAGTTGAGCCTTGCAATCGGTAGAGAAGGCCAGAATGTCAGATTAGCTCACAAATTGACCGGCTGGAAAATTGATATCAAGAGTGTTTCTCAAATGGAAAAAGCAGAAGCTCAAAATATATCTAACTATGAGGAAACTCCTGAAGAAATAATTGATGACGCTGAAGAAGAAGTTGATGAACTTCAGCAGGAAATCGAAGAAGAGATGAATCAACAGGCTGTTGATGAAGAAGATTTTCAGGATGACGCATCTGCAGAAGAAACAGAAGAATCTGAAGAATAAAAATAATTAATAAAAATAGAAGCTCTGCATTTAAGCGGGGCTTTTTTATTTTTTTGTAAATTTTTATTAATAGATTTTATAATTTTTAAAGTTTTTTGATAAATCTGCCGTAATAAGTTATGTGTGTATAAATTAATTGGAGAACGATAATGGTTGAACGCTTAAATGTGGATTCTGTAAATAGAGTAAATGTTTCTCGAACAGACAGCGTCAGTACTGGCGGGGCCAATAATAATTCTAAACCTAACAGTGTTTTTACAGCTCAACAAAAAACTCAGTCAGAGGCTCCAGATAATGCAAAAACAGAAGCTGAAAATTCAGAGTCTAAAAAAGCAGATTCACAGAGTCCGGAGAAGAAATCTGAAGAAAAATCATCTTTGAATGAATATACGGATTATACCGTTCAAGAAGGTGAAAGTTTCAGAGGCTTGATTAAACGATCTTTGATTGCCCAAAATAAAGATAAAGAAAATTATGAGCCGACAGATGAAGAAATAGAAAAAGCAATAGAAGATTTTAAGGCAAATAATCCTGAAGGTACTGTTAAAACTGCTAAAAACGGAGTTATGTATCTTTTGGCAGGCGCAAAGGTAAAACTTGCGGGTGGGCTGGAAGATAAAAATAACGGAGCGGAACAGGAAGCAAAATGGTTAGAAAGAGTAAAAGGCGCCCAAGAGGGCAGAGGGGGAGTTTCAGAAACTTCAGAAGAGCCTAATTTGCGTAAAACATGGGGTAAAGATGTCTATTACGATGAACAAACTAAAACCCATTACAAAAAAAGTGCAGACGGAAACTATGTAAAAATGGAACCGCACAATGAAGGCGGCAGAATTACTCAGGTAAATAAAGACGGATCTTACTATGAAAAATTAGTATATGCTGATGGTAGTGGTTCAGAATCTTGTCTATATAGCTCTGATGGAAAATTAAAGCAGGAAATTGTGCGTGATAAAAACGGCAAGCTTATGGAGGTATATAAATATTATAGCAATGGAGTGGCTAAAAGAGTGAGCTTTTATGATCACGGGAAAAATTTTGAACATCGCGAATATTACGAAAATGGTAATGAAAAACGCAAGCTTTTCTATGGCAATGATGGTTCCTGTTACATGTCTATTGTTTACAATAAAGACGGAAAAGTATTAAGAGAAAGAGATTATAAAACAGGGAGCAGTTATGAATGTTCCTATTATGATAACGGAAACAAAAAAGAAGAGATCTGGCGCAAAAAAGGAAAAGTTCCGCAGACACGCCATTATCATCCTGACGGTTCCGTTAATACGCATTATGCATAACGCTATAAAAATGAATTATCAAAAGCTCTTTTTATTAAAAAGAGCTTTTTTAGTCTTGTTGACACAAAATATTGAGCAAATATTA
>URXH01000010.1 GCA_900551675.1 uncultured bacterium | reverse complement strand
TTGCTTATATTAGCTATTATTTTTATTACGTGTATTGCAGGTTGTTTATTATGGAAATTTTTTACAGTAGAAGCTATACAAAAATATATTTTAGATCAAATTTTGAATAACATTGTATTTATTCTTTTATCAATATTTGCAATATTAAAAATAAATGTTCCGAATATAAAGAATTAACATATAGTTGCAAAAGAGGCTCTTGGTGGCTTCTTTTTTTTATGCCTTGTTTCCTTCAAAAAAAACACACACTAACGCACACTTTACACCACTTTGAAAATCGTTTATTGTTAGAATGTGAATATATAACATACTGAGTAAATCCTTTTAAAATTATCTTACTCTCAAAGCCGCATTGCGCGGCTTTTTTATTGGGAAATTATGGAGAATATTAATAAACTTATTTGCTATTTGATAGCCATTCAAAATTTTGCCAAAGATATTCATTATTCTTGCAAAGGTGATGATTTTTACTCTAAGCATTTATTTGCCGACCGAATTTATGACGGCTTGGACACTTTTATTGACGGAATAAAAGAAACGTGCCTTCTTGGTAATGACATTTTGCCTTTACCATCCGGTGAATATCTTGCTAAAGCTATGAATTTACTTCCGGCATTGGAGCAGGACGACAAAAAGAATTTTGAAGCTATGCAAAAGCTTTTAATTGATTGTCTTGTTCTTATGCAGGAGATGTTGCAGGAGAAAGACACGCCGCGTGCAGAAGTAAGCCTTATAGACGGCATAGCACAGGATTTGCAGGGCAAGTTGGGGTTAGTAAACAGGCAGGTGGTGTAATGGCAGAAGAGATAACAATTCGCGACAAATTCCGTTTTGATGAATGTCAGTTACAAGTTGGAGATATTATTCAAAAGTCTAATGGTGCAAAATATATGGTTGTAGAACAGAATATAGATACTTTTTGTATTCAACATCCATTTCGTTCATCTGAGTTAAAAGAGATACTAAGAACTTATATAAGAGAAATTAAGGATTAGCCTATGGCAAACTCTGGAAATTTAAAACCTATACGAACCAAGAGCGAAGCGAGAGAAAAAGGCAAAAAAGGCGGGGAAAAATCTGGCGAAAGCCGTAGAGAACGCAAGAAGTTAAAAGAGCTGCTGGAGCTTTGTTTACAGCTTAATGATGAAGAAATAGGATTTAAAAATGACTATGCAATGACTGTTGCACTAATAAAAAAAGCTGTTAAAGGCGATGTTAGTGCATATTTAGCTATTCGCGATACGCTTGGTGAAAAACCGATAGACAAGCAGGAAGTTAAAATTAACCCGATAACCATAAAGGATGATATCTAATGCATGACAGAAACCAGCTTAAAAACTTTAATATGTCCTGCGTTTTATGGTGTTCATCGGGATATCAAGCAGGGCGGACATCTTGAATACTGGCTTAAAGGCGGCAGAGGCTCTACAAAGTCAAGTTTCATTTCTATTGAAGTAGTTCTAAACCTTATTAAAAATCCTGAAATCCATGCTGTCTGTTACCGTAAAGTTGGCAACAAACTTGAAACATCTGTATATAACCAGATACTCTGGGCAATAAACGCGCTGGGGCTTAGAGATTATTTCAAAGCCTACAAAAACCCTTTGAAAATTGAATACCTGCCGACAGGTCAATTAATCCTTTTTTACGGCTTAGATGACCCTGAAAATTCAAGGTCAATAAAATTGCCTTTCGGATATATAAAAATCCTGTGGTTTGAGGAACTGAAACAGTTTGACGGGATGAAGGAAATCCGCGATGTCAAGCAGTCAGTCGTCAGGGGCGGTGATGAGGCTTTAATCTTTTACAGCTACAACCCGCCGGAAGACCCGAAAAACTGGGTTAATAAAGAAGGGCGAAAAGATAAACCTAACCGTCTTGTACATCATTCAACATATCTGGATGTACCGCCTGAGTGGCTCGGAAAACCGTTTTTTATCGAAGCGGAAGATCTCAAAAACTCAAACCTGCTTGCATACCGCAACGAGTATCTGGGCGAAGAAGTCGGGACAGGCTTAAACGTCTTTACAAACATTGAACTGAGAAAAATCACTAAAGAGGAGATAAACAGGTTTGACAACATTTGTGAGGGGATTGACTGGGGATACGCTGTTGACCCGTTTGTCTGGATAAAAGTCCACTATGAACGCAAATACAAGCGTTTGTACATTTTTGATGAAATTTATCAAGTCGGACTTTCAAATGATGATGCAATAGAACAGGTATATAAAAAACACTCAAAGTCTGTTGAAATCGTTGCAGACAGCGAAGAGCCCAAAAGCATTGATGATTTTGAAAATTCCGGATTACCTATCAGAGGCGCACGCAAGGGCGCCGGTTCTGTGAGCTACGGGATAAAGCGTCTGCAAGGATTAAAGAAAATAAACATTGACTCCGAGCGATGCCCGAACGCTGCGAGGGAATTCAGCGAATATTCGCTTGAACTCAACAAAGACGAAACTATTAAAAGCAAATTCCCTGATAAAGATAATCATACAATCGACGCTGTCAGATACAGTTTAGAAGACGAATTCGAATATTAATATGTTTAACTTTTTCAAGAAAAAACAAGAAATAAAAAAGCCTTTCAAAAAAGAACCGAAAGGCACGCCGTTTAATATTGAAAGCCACAAAGCCGATTTGCAAGCGCTTTACGCCTGTTCAGTGCAAAGAACTGCAAAAGATTTTGTTATCCAACAGGTGGCAGTCGACGGCGGCACAATCAATGTTGCTATGGATAGCCTCGACGGCTATGATGCTAAAACTTTTCAACAGGTTTATAACCCGAATTTTGTGGGCGAAGAGGTTATTTTTACGCACTTTGCGGCGAACGGTTTTATAGGCTTTAATAACTGCTCAATCTTAGCGCAGGACTGGCTTATAAATAAATGCCTTGCACTCCCTTGCGAAGATGCAATATCTATCAATTATGATTTGCTGCTCAAAGATGATGAAGTAACTGATGAAGACAAAGATATAATTGAAAAACTTAAAAATCTGTCTAATGATGACGGAAAGTATAAGATAAAATCAATCTGCAAAAAGTTTGCCGAAAACAAACGCAAATACGGGCAGGCGCTATGTATTCCGCTTGTCAAAGGTGCTGATTATTCCGTACCGTTTAACATTGACGCAATCACACCAAAGTCTTATAAAGGTATGGTAGTAATCGAGCCTATCTGGGTTGCTCCGGTTCTTGATATGGAAGCGACTACAAACCCTGCTTCTGACAGGTTTTATCAACCTACGTGGTTTAGAATGCCTGACGGTACACTTGTTCATTATACTTGGGTTGTTTTTAACACCTACGGGCAGGTGTCGGATATCTTAAAACCCACATACTATTTTGGCGGATATCCTCTGCCGCAGCAGTTGTATCAATACGTTTATGCTGCGCACAAGACCTCAAAAGAAGCACCTATGCTTGCGCAGTCCAAACGTTTAAATTACGTAGAGGGTAACCTGAACGCTTTTCTTGCGGATGAAGAGAAATTGAAAAAAGAATTCTGGTTGATGACTTATCTGCGTAACAACTGGGGCTGGCTGTTTATCAAACGCGACCAGAAACTGGGACAGATTGACACTTCTTTAACAGACTTTGACGCGGTTGTAATGCTCGGGTATCAGATTGTATCAGCGATTTCATGGGTACCGTCAGCAAGATTATTGGAGACATCTCCGAAAGGCTGGCAATCAACTGGAAGCTACGAGGACAGAAACTATTCTAAACTCCAGCAATCTATTCAACGTCAGGACTATTGCCCGATTTTGGATTTTCATTATCGCTTGCTTGCAAAGTCGGAATTTGACCTTGACAAACACTATATAACAAACTTTGACCCGATAGACACGCCGACGGAAAAAGAACGCGCGGAAATTAAGGAACTTAATTCCAGAACAGATATGAATTATGTTAATGCCGGTGTAATTTCACCTGACGAGGTTAGGAGCGTACTGCGTGAAGACATAAACTCCGGCTATAACACACTTTCGGAAGAAATGGAAGGGGAACCGGTTGAGAACGACCCATTTGCAGATTTATTAGGGGGTGGCGAAAACAGCACCAATTTTTTTAACTCTGACGAGTGGGAGGAAAGCAAACACCCCCGCAGGGAAAACGGACAGTTTGGCGAGGGCGGTTCGGGCAAGGTTGAAAAATCACAAAGAAGTGATAAAATAAGAAAAAGAACCCGTAAAGAGGTTCAGCTTCCAAAAGATGAATATGCGCGGGTTATGAGTGAACTAAACACTAATCTGACTAAGGAACAGCGCAAAAAGAAATCTATTACAAAAGCTATCGGTAATCATATCTATAAAATTGAAAATAAAGGCTTTAATAGCTATCGTATAGTAAGCAAAAAGGAAATTTAAAAATGAATTTAGATGCTTTAATTGAACAAAAATCACAAACTGATGTAGGAAAGCAGCTTGTAAAAATGCTTACTGATATTTGGGATGATAAAGAGTTCATTTTAGGGTGTCTTGTTGATTTACCCGGCGATAGTCAGAAGCAAAAACTCATTGACTTTATCAAAGAAGAAAACGAAACAGATTCCGATGTAATAACATTAGCTTCACTTGACATAGCCGATGGGATAGAGATTTAAATATACATAGCTCATTTGTATAAATCGAGTAAAGGTACTGTAGAAACGCCATTTTGTGGCGTTTCTTTTATGAAATTTATTTTATGAAAAACCAGCTAACCTCAAATCGCTTGAATGTCAACGCTGGGATTATGCGGTGGTATGTTAAGGAACTGCAAAAGCTCACCAAAGAGATGACGCAGGAATGCAGAGAAAAGCTAGCGGAAATTTACAAAAAAGGATACCCGCAAATCTCTTTTGATGAGAGTATATCCTCTCAAGCCCGCATAGCCTTAAACCAGCTCCAGCAGAAATACGGCGACAAATTCAGCGATAAATCAAAAAAGCTTGTCGAAAGCCTTTTGAAAAAGACAAACAGATATTCAAACCTGCAGATTAATAACGCCTTAAAATCTATGCTCGGGGATAACGCAAAGAACTTTGCACTCAAAGGCTCTGCCATAAGCCCTGAAAAATCCGAGATTATAAAGGCTTTGATGTTTGAAAACGTTTCATTGATTAAATCAATCCCAAACGAGTATTTTAAACAGATTACGGGTTCTGTTGCCCGCTCTATTGAAAACGGAGAAGGCGTAAGACAGCTTGCTAAAGAATTAAGAGAATACGGTGCAAAGACGGATAGGCGGGCGCAGCTTATAGCACAAGACCAGACAAGAAAAGCCTATAACTCAATAAATTTGAGAAATTTTCAAGACAGCAACATAAGAAAATTCAAATGGCTGCATTCAGGCGGTTCAAGAGACCCCAGACCCTATCACAAAGACGTTTTAGACGGACAGATATTTGATATCAATGACCCGCCGGTTATTGACCCTAAAACAGGTGAAAGAGGTTTCCCAGGGCAATTACCATATTGCCGCTGCACGATGGCGGCGGTGTTAGATTTTGAGGATTAAAAAGAATGCTTGCAGGTTGGTTATTGTTGCGTCAAATACAACAAAAAAAGAAAAAACAAAACATAACAGAAAGAAAAACAGAAATTACAAGGACAATGCTTAAAGACAAATTCAAAAAAACAGCACAGGACAAAAAAGAAGAGGATGTAAACGGTTTCTGGCTTATCCCTGATAACCCAATGACTAAAATCGGCGTATTTCCTTATTTAGGCAGACAGATAAGCGCAGAACTTGAACCGGATAGAATTTATCAGGTGCTAAGACCGGAAGAGGAACTAACAAAACAGGAAACACTTGAAAGTCTTAAACTTATCCCATTAATAAACGACCATACAATGATAGGCACACAGGCGGGAATGAAGCCCGCGGAAGAGGTCGGAGTTGAAGGAACTACCGGAACCAATGTAAAGGTATCAGGGCGGCTTTTAACAAACGATTTAAAGTGCTACACAGAAAATATCAAGGAACTTATTTCAAGCGGCAAAAAAGACCTTTCTATGGGATATCGCTGCAGATATGAATTAACCAAAGGCGAATTTGAAGGTCAGCATTATGATGCAATCCAGCGGGATATAATTTTTAACCATATTGCTCTTGTTGATGAGGGCAGAATGGGAAGTGATGTAAGAGTTATGGACAGTTTCACATTCGACAGCATAAAAGAATTAACACAAAACAAGGAGAACAAAATGGCAGACGAAGAAAAAAAGACACAAGACGAGGATAAAAGAGAAATTATCCGAGAAGTAATGGCGATTGCCGCAAAACCAAATGAAGAGTTTGAAGGCGGTGAAGAAGAAAAAATCGACACCATTACAAAGAAACTTGAAGCGTTAGCTTACAACCCGTCAGAAACAGGAAACAATGACGAAGATTTACCGGATGACAAAAAAGACGGTGAAGATGAAGACGAAGACAAACCCTGCGAAGACGAAGACGAAGAAAAAAAAGACGATGACACTTCTGCAGGCGATGAAGACCCTGAAAAATCCTGCGGTGATGAGGATGAAGGAAAGAAAGACGGAGAGGACGAAGACGAGGAAGAAAAACCGGTGTCAATGGATTCAGCAATCAAATACATTGCAAGACGCGACAATTTGATTAAACGCCTTAGGCCGGTAATTGGCGATAACGCAAAATTCCCGTCAATGACAATCAAAGAGATTACAAAATATGCATGTGATAAGCTGGACATTAAAAATTCCTACGACAGCTTAGACGGTTATTTGAGAGCCGAAAGCAGAAAACTGAATGTTAGAGTTTCGCTCGACAGCGCATTTTCAACAGCTCCAAAGATGAGCAATACAATGCAGGAATATTTGAAGTAATACTAATTACCAAATTCCCGCCTGACAAATCAAAGATTTGTACGCTACGTGAACTATGTTCACTCCGCAACGGCGGTATAGAACGGTTACGCCTTTACGGTCTTTCAGTTCTGAAAGCCCTGCAAGGCTTCACACACTTTAAAAACATAAGGAGTAAAAAATGTTTCAAACACAGGTAAATCGTTTTTTAGCTCAAGGGATAGAGGGCGAATATGCAGACGACAGCCCGAGACGTGAACAGGGCTATATCCTTTTGGCTAACACAATTGAGGGAGCAGCCGCAACAGGCTCTCTTGCATTCACAGCAAATCCCGCAGACGGCGACACAGTAACAATCGGGTCTGTGGTTTACAGATTTAAGACAACACCGGAACAGGCAAACGATATCAAAATCGGTACTGCTGCTGTTGCTAACACTCTTGACAGTTTAGAAAAAACTATCAATGGCGATGGTGAAGAGGGTACAGATTACTTTGCAGGAACAACAACACCGTTGTCAATTGTTACTGCAGCCGTATCGAGTTCAACTCTTAACCTGACTGCTACAGAAGCAGGCATTGCCGGCAATTCCATTGCGCTTGCAAGCTCTGATGAAAATGTAACCCCAACAGCTTTTTCAGGCGGTACGGATGAAGTTTCCTACTTGCCGCAGTTTGCATGCGCATTCACACATGCAGCAGAAAACGGTCAGGCAGTCTTAGGCGGCGAAGGTGTATTTGCAGGCGTTCTGGTAAACCCTAAAATGTATGCAAATTACTTAAACCTCAACCCGACACTGAAACTCCCTAACGGCTCACAGGGCGGTCTTTGCACATTCGGACATATTTATGTTAAATCACAATCCGCTTATGCAATCGGCAATATTGCAGCGTATGACAAAACAACAGGCGCAATCAACGCTTATGTAAATGCGGAAGCGGTTCCTGAAAATGCGGTTTTAATCCCGAATGCAAGGTTTATTAAATATGCTGGTGATGCCGGCACAGTAGGCGTATTGGAATTAGGTAATTAATCAAGTATAGGAGAATATAAAAAATGGCAAAACAAAGAACAGAAATCAAACTTGATTTAAGACCTGATAAGGTGCGCAAGTTTGATTTGAGAAATCAGAGATATAACGTATCAACAAAAGACCTTGAAATGCTCGGCGTTTCAATGGATTCAGCAATAATGCCGGATGTCAAGAAATATTTCGGTGTTTCTTATGGTATGGATGCGGGCGATATTGTACCGCTTCAAACAACGGCAACAATCACAAATCCGGTTCAGTTCTTCCAGTACTGGGCACCGGAAGCTGTTGAAATCGTAACAGCCGCAAGAAAGATTGACGATATTGTAGGTCGTACTATTGCGGGTTCTTTTGAAGATGAACAGATTGTAACGACCATTATGGAACGTACAGGGTCTGCTCATCCTTATACCGACACAGCAAACATCCCGCTTGCAAGCTGGAACCAGAACTTTGTAACCCGTTCAATCGTGAGATTTGAAGAAGGGCTAGAAGTCGGCTACTTAGAAGGAATGAGAGCAAGCAGAATGCGTATTGATACACATAAGGAAAAAGCAGCTGCAGCAGCTCAAAGCCTTGCAATCGAAATGAACCGTATCGGTTTTTACGGCTATGCAAACGGTGAAAACCAGACATACGGGCTTTTGAATGACCCGAACCTGCCTGCTTACCAGACAGTAGCAGAGGGCGCACAAACAGATACATCATGGTCAAAGAAAACATTCCTTGAAATTACCGCAGATATCATTACAGCGGTTTCAACCCTTGTAAATCAGCTCGGCGGATTGTTTGACCCGATTAATGATGAGTTTACTCTTTCTCTATCTTTAGTATCAACTCAATGGCTTAACACAATGAACGAATTAGGTACAAAATCCGTTTATACATGGTTAAAAGAAACATATCCAAAAATCAGGATCGAGTCAGCGCCGGAACTTAACGGAGCAAACGGCGGCTCAAATGTCTTTATAATGCACGTAAACAAAGTAAACGGCAAAGACACAATCAAACAGTATGTTCAGGATGTGTTAAGACTTATCGGAGTAGAAAAGAAAGCAAAAGTAACTCTGGAAGATTATGCCTGCGCGACAGCCGGCGTGCTTGTACAACAGCCTATCGGCGTTGTGAGATATTCTGGAATATAGCGGATTTTCGGTAGGGCGCCGTGTGAGCGAAGCGAACCCAGCCCGTAAGGTGGAGCCGGACGTTACTCCGGCGACTACCCGAATAATCCAAGATATAACCCCTTTCGATAAGCTTGCGCAGGGGCTATTTAGATAGTCCTCTGCGCAGATGAAAGGGAATTTATTTGAAAGGGAATTTATGAAAACTATTACATCATTTTTAGAAAAGAATATTTTTAACGGAATTACTATTAAAAAAGGTCTGAATAACCTTACAAATTCACAGTTTGAGAAAGCCATGCAAGATGCGGCTTTTGCGACATTTGTTGATAGAGGTTTAATCAGAGAGATTGCAGCAAAAACACCAGATGAAAAAAGAGTTGTTGCTTCTATCAAACCTGATTTTGACACAATGGCTTACACTGAATTAAAAAAATACGTTACCGAAAACAATATCGAAGTTATTTCAATGAAAAAAGCAGATATATTAAAAGCACTGAAAGGGGAATAAAATGCCATATATTTTATCAAAACTGGCTAATACACAGAATTATATCAAATATGCAAAGGGGCTGAACAATTTAAACATACCGGCTCAAACCGTTGTAATAAAAGGTGGAGCAGATGTTACAGATAAAAATCTTGTAACACCGGAAGGGGTAATCACAAAGATTACAGCAGATGAACTGGAAATTTTAAAATCAAACAAAGATTTTCAAAGACATTTAGAACAGGGCCACGTCAAATATTTCGGGATAGCTCCAAATATCGAAAAACACGCAGATAAAATGGAAAAGGACAAATCAGCACCTTTAACACCGGATGATTACAAGAAAAAAGGCAAAAAAGCCCCGAAAGTTGAAAATGAAGAATAATCAAATAATCCCCTCTACCTCTGGGAGAGGGTGCCCGGAGGGCGGGTGAGGGTCAATATGAATAACGTTGTAGTTGTAAGCTTAGCGGAATTTTACGCTGAATATCCTGAATTTAATACAGATGATTACAAAAACATCTGTCCGCAGGCGTTCAGGCGGGCAAAATGCTATATAAGCATTCAAAATAAGGGCAGATTGAAAGATTGTATGCGCAAAAACGCAATCTATCTTTTGACAGCGCATTTATCCGCTTTGATTTATAAAAACCAGTCAGGACAATCGGGTGGCGTAGGTGCGGGTATGGTAGCAAGCGCGGCAGTGGGCGAAGTGAACGTCAGTTATGTTCAGATACCAAACCTTGACCAGTGGTCATACTGGCTGTCATTGACTCCTTACGGGCTTGAATTGCTGGCACTATTAGAACAGTTGACCTCAGTGCCTTTTTATATCGGCGGGAGCTTTGAACGGGTTTTCTGAAAATAATCCCCTCTCACTCTGGGAGAGGGTGCCCGGAGGGCGGGTGAGGGTCTAATGCGCAAAAAGAACGAAAAACTCTGGAACCAGCTGACAAGTCAATTAAAAGATTTTAAGATTGAGGTAGGCTGGTTTGAGAATACCCGATATGACGATAACACCCCCGTTGCGGGGATAGCCGCAATCCAGAATTACGGGGCACATATACATCAGACGGTAACCGAAAAACAGCGTAATTTTTTGCACTTTATCGGAATACATCTAAAAAAAACAACGGAAGATTTAAATATAGTAATTCCTCCACGCCCTTTTATGGATAATGCCAAAAAGCGTATTCAAGGTCCTGAGGGCTACAAAATTGTTATGCAAGAATTATTAAGGGTTTTTGAAGCTAAACAGACAATGGAGCAGGCGGCAAACCGTATAGGTTTATGGATGCAGGGAGTTATACAGGAAGAAATTAAGAAAATATCTTCGCCGTCTCTTGCTGAAAGCACGATTGAAGCACGCGAAAGAAGTTATAAATCGAAAAGTAAAAACAGTTCCACCAAGCCGCTGAATGCGTCAGGGTTTATGTTTGCTACTGTACAAAATAAGGTAACAATGAAATGACATTGAATTTATTACCGATTGCAATGGCTGCAACCGCTATTTTAGGGTGCAATAAACAATTTACGTTTTATAAGTTCTCAGGCTCCGAGCTTGACGAGTATGGGCGCGATATCCCTGCTTATGCTGACCCTATAGTATATACCGGCTCAATTCAGGCAGTGCCTAATAAAATGTATGAGCAGATGGGGCTTGACTTAGACAAGAATTATAAAACGGTCTTTTGTCCTGAACTAATGCGCAGCTTAGCAGAGAGCCTACAGCCGGATATTATCGAATATAATGGCGGCAGGTATCAGATTGTTGAAAACAAAAATTATTATGAAACAAACGGCTGGACAAAGGCTTTAATGGTTGAGTTAAAAAATGAGCGGAACACTGATTAATTACAAAACCGAAAACGGGATATTTAAAGACTTTGTAGAGATTGTTAATGAGGCCTTAAAGTATTTCAATATACAGGGCTGGCAGGTGCGGCAGCTGTATCAGGTTTTGAATGTTAATATTCTAAAGCCTACAATTTTTTTATCAATCATAACGAACCCGCAGGCGGGCGCGCAGTACCGGACGAATAAGAAAATAAACGGACAGATTGTTGAAACCTATAACACAAAGCAGGAAGTAAAAATCCGTATCCACGCAGCCCGTAAACGTTCAATAAAGGATGATGAAAACACTCTCAACGGCATAGATGTTCTTGATTTAATTCTAAGATATTTGCAGTCGCCCAAAGGGATAGAACTTTTAAAAAGTTATAAATACGCACAATACAGGGCAAGCGATTTAACAAACCAGAATTTTCTTGACGATAGCGAAAATGTAGAACTTATGCCGTTTTTCGAATGCGAATATTTATACACAAATTCATGGACTGATACAGTTCCGGAAGTCGACAAATTCACAATTGATATACATAAAATCTAAAAAAGGAGTAAAAAATGTCATTAATTCCTATGAAAAAGTACGTGGCCATAACGTCTGCGGTGGCTGACACAGCGGCGGCCGCTTACAAAGAACTTATTGCACGCATTTTGACAACAAACAACAGATTTGCAGCGAATACAGTTTATGAATTCACTTCATCCGATGATGTCGCTGATTTTGCTGGTGCGCTGTCACAGGAAGCTGCAATCGCAAGCGCTTACTTTGGCTGGATAAGCAAAAAAGCCACACAGGCAAAGAAAATATCTTTTATGAGATATTCTTTTGAAGCTCTTGCGCCTTATATGTATTCGGTTAAAACGCTTGAAACTATTGCAACATTGAAAGCCGTTACAGACGGGTCAATGACTGTTAATCTGGGCGGAACTGCATACTCAATTTCTAGCATCAATCTTTCAAGCGCTGAAACTTACGCGGATGTCGCAACAGCACTTCAAACAGCGATACAGGCAAATACATCAGGCGGTGCACTCTGGACTGCTGCAACCGTTACTTATGACGCTGTTAATTCCGCTTTCCAATTGACAGGGGGTGAAACAGGAGCAGCACAAATCGGATATGCAACAGCAGCAGACGAGGGCACAGACCTTTCTAAACTTATCGGCTGGGATAGTGCGAGCGCGCCTATTCTTTCACCTGGAACAGAAGGCCAGAGTGCAGCAGATATTTTGAATAACACAATCAATATTTCAAACAACTTTTTGACTGTCGGATTTGTAAACGCTTCTGACGCTTACGACAACCTTGCAGCAATTGGCGCATGGACAGCAGAGCAAAACAATTCATACAGATTTTGTTTTGATTTGGGTGCGTCAAATTATCAAGAGGGCATACAGGTTGCTGCGCAGTATGACGGTTTATGCGCAAACTATAACGTAAATTACGGCGTAGCAGGTCAGGTTCCTGCATGGGTAATGTCTGCGATTTTGCCTGCTACAACAAACTACGATACCCGGAACGGTGTAAAAAGTTATATGTACCAGCAGTTTGACGCATTCCCTGTATCAGTCGGCCTGAATGATGAAACCATTGATTATAAGACTTTAGACAGCCTTTCAATCAACTACAACGGTCAGACACAAAAATCCGGTACTTTTATCGCGTTCTATCAGGACGGCTACAACACAAACGGAGTAGACACAGCGGTATTTGATAACGAAGCGCATTTGAAAGACTGTATTGCAACAGATATTTTAAACACACAGCTAGCGCTTGATTACATTTCTGCTAACGCTGACGGTATCGCAACCATAACAGCTATTTTGCAGGACAATTGCGATAAAGCCGTAACAAACGGCACTATATCAAAAGGCAAGACCTTAACAACCGCGCAAAAAGCGTATATTACGCAATTGACAGGCAGCGAGCAGGCGTGGTATCAGGTGCAGAATAACGGATACTACTACACTGTCAATATAACAACGGAAATTCAGGGGGATAAAACGATATATAAAGCGGTTTACACCCTTGTTTACTCTAAGAACGACACAATCAGAAAAGTCGAAGGCAGCAATATTCTAATATAGGAGACATAAAAAATGCAAGATGTATCATCAATAGGCATATCGGTTACGCTTAAAGCGTCTATAACGTTTCCAGCGGGGATTTCGTTTACAGCATTTCCGGAAGACGGCGACGTAGGTGTTACTGGCAATACAGAAATTGCAGGCAACGCATCAGGTGTCAACGGGGATTTGATTGTCTGGAAAACAGTCAACGGCATTGAATTTAATTTACCGATAATCCCGAACACGGAAGAGGAAGCGCTTTTAAACATCCTTTATGACGCGAACAGAGGTTCAAGAAACCGTTTTCCGGTTAAGGATGTTATTAATATAGTAACAGTTAATCCTGTAACAGGTGTAACAAAAACCTATACCAACGGAGTAATCAAAAACGGGGCAGTAGGTTATCAGTACGGTGGCGACGGCAGAATAAAGACAAAAACTTACGGATTTGTCTTTGAAGATGCGATTTAAAAAGTGAAGTGTGAAGGGAGAGGAGTGAGGCGGAGGTATTGTAGAGCCCTTCACACTTTTATAAGAAAGGAGTAAAGATGTTCCAGTTTAGAAATAAACAACAGGACGAGATTAATAAAACAGTAAGCCAGACCCCGAATGCAGCGTCGTCAATAGCGCTTTTAGCCCCTAAAGAGGTGACAATTAACGGGTGCAGGTTTTTAATATCCAGAATGCCCTGTATGACAGCGCAAGAGGTAATTGTGCGCATCCCTGCAGGCATTCTGCCGCTGATTAATCAGTACACTATTTCAGAAGAAATGGTTGTAAAAATGCTTTCCTGCTGCCAGAGGATGTATGATGACAAGCCAAACGTGCCATTGATTTCAAAAGAGATTATCAATAACCACGTGCCGGATTTTGATACACTTCTGCAACTCGAAAACGAGTGTTTAAAGTATAACTACGATTTTTTCAATCAAGGGAAAGTCTTGACTTTCTTGGCAAAGGCACTCTCCCATGCCGAGTCGAGACTTTCCGGAATATTGACGGATTTATTGGACAAATTATTGCAAGCGGAAAAGCCACACTAAACGAGCTTAAAACGGTTTACACGCTTGAGGACGCATTGAACATATACGAAGCCGAAGCAATCAGCAAATATAATGAATATCTGATTGCCAAAGCCTCAATAAAGGAATAATTTATGCCCGGATTATTAGACGTATTTACAATAGGCTTTGAAAGCGACACTTTAAAAGAATTTGAAGCCAACCTGAAACACAATGAAAAAGAACTTGACGTTTACGAAAAAAAGGTCAAGGACACCGAAGACGCACTTAAAAAATTAAAAGATGAGGGCAAGGAAGGCTCTGACGAATTCAAAAAACTTCAGAAAACGCTTGAGGAAAGCAAAACCAAGGTTGACACGTTCAAAACAAGCGTTGAAACCATGAAAAAATCTGCAGAGCATTCTCTTTTGCAGGTAAAAAATAACTTTCTTGCACTGGGCAAAACCGTTGCCAGACTTGCAATAGTCGGCGCAACTATAAAAAAGAGCCTTGACTTTTACGAGCAGGGCGAACAGCTTCAATTTCTTGCCGACAGATCAAGCATAGCCGCAGAAAAACTTCAGGTGCTTGGTAATGCTGCACGCCGCTACGGTGGTACGACAGAAGGCACTGCCGGCACTATAGAAAACTTGCGTAGTCAGGCACAAGCATTGAGAATGGGACAAGGCGGCGGCGCTCTGGAGCAGGCAGCATCCAAATACGGAGTCGGTATTTCAATAGACCCAGAAAAAATGCTTGAAAACGTTGCAAGACGTATGGAAACCCTAAAATCTGACGCCGCAAAATGGGATTTGGCTAATACTTTGGGAATTGATGAGGGTACGGCTAGGCTTTTAATGCAGGGCACAAAAGCCTACACAGAAGAACTCAAGCGTGCTCAAAAGTATAAACTCTATACAAAAGAAGATTTAGAGCGTATGCGGCAATACCGGCAGATAAGCCTTGATATCCGCATGGGTATAGACAGCATATTTGCCTCAATTGCAAGAATGCTCCTGCCTGCGATAACAAAAGTAGCAAAAGTTATCAGAATGGTTACAGATTGGATGGCCGAACATGAAGGTGCAACAAAAATTATTGCGACAATCATTGCAGTTACGGCAGTTGTATTGAGTGCAAGAACGGCAATAATGCTTTTGAGTGCAGCCTTTTCTTTTCTGGGCAAATCTATTTTAGGTACACCTGTAGGCTGGATTATTGCAGCGATAACCGCAATTATTGTAATTATCAATGATTTAATAGTTTTTATGCAGGGCGGAGAAAGTATAATCGGCACAATTCTTGAAAAGCTCGGTGTTGATACAGATAAATTAAGAGAAAATATAAAAAATTTCTTTATGAATATAAAACAATGGGTATTAAGCGCAATAGACTGGTTAAAGGGGCTGGGCGGTAAATTTGCAGAACTTGCAAAAAAAATACAGGAGTTATGGGATAAAATACCCGAACCCCTTAAAAAATTGATAGGGATGTCAAATCCCGTAACAGGTGCTTATACTGTTGTAACAACAGCAAAAGAGGTTATGGAAAAAGTTAATGCAAATAAAACAAATTCTGTTCCTGCGGGTGTGCAGAGCAATTACTATTCAACCGAAGCGCAGAATACAACAAATACTAATAATGCCCGTAGTATAAGCAATACAAATTCAAAAAATACAAGTATTCAGACATTAAACGTTAACCTGAATACGAATAACCCGAAAGGAGTTATTGACTATCTTTCGACCGCATCTGAATTTGACAACGGTATAAATGCAGCGTGGTAAAATGAGTATATTATCAACTTTACTTTCATATACAAACATAGTTTTACTTGTAACCTCGCAAGGCACGGGATTGAAAAAGTTTGCCGCTTATAACGGCGAGCGGGAAGTTCTGACAGGGCTTGAGATTTACAAACTCAACGGAGAAGTAACGGCAAAGATGTTTGAACATCCGATTGAGACCGGAGCAGTCATTACTGATCACCGAATTTTAAATCCGAATACTGTATCAATACAGGCATATATAGCGATAAATGACAGAGGTACATTAAATGAACTTAACTACTATTATTTAACCGGCACGCCGTTAAAAATACGTGCCGGCAATAACGTAATCAAGAACGCTTATCTTGACACCGAACCTTATGAAATCTCCGGGTCCAGTTTAGACAAAACATTGTATTCTATAAGTTTTAAAGAAGGTCAGGAGATAACCCCTGTTTATGTCGGTTTATCAAAAGCCCGCAGAGCCTCTAATGCCTCACGTGTAAACTCCGGGCAGAAGCAGGGGAAAGCCATAAAACGCTCATGGGTTTTTTCAGCTTTATTCAGCGGGCGGACTAATTAGATTTTTTATAATCATTAACTACTTTTATAAATTCCGCAGGATTTTTTATCCAAGGATAAGAAATTGCCTTCCCGAACGCAGATGATTGAACTTCAATAGTCCCAAATCCAAGCCATTGAGAAATTATATCGGCTTTTTCAGAAACCATACTTATTTGCTCAAGCGGTATAGTTTTTTTATCAATAAAAATAACGCCCATTCTTGAATATAGGCATCCGTCTTTAATTTCAATTTTATCTAAATTCCAACGCAATATAGCCCATAGCATAATCCATATTGGAATAATTAGAGTAATCAAGAATATTATAGAAATTGTTACAGGAGGCACCCAGAACCACCAGTGTTTTTTAGCTTCATAAGTTTCCATAATTTAACCTTTCTTAGCATAATTAGCGTCAATTTCTTTTACACGTTCTAAAATTCGTTCTTTAAAATTAAAAATATCAGTTACTGAATGAATTAATATTTTTTCTTCCGGTGTACGCTTTTCGCCTTCTTTTGAAGCTAAAAAAGCAATATATTTATTTGATTTGTTCAAATAAAGACGGCAAACAGTTTTTAAAATGTTGTTATCCAGCAAAATATTAAAGTAACTTGCATTATCTCTGTATGTAATTCTGTTTATGTCGAAATTGCCTGCAAGGATTGCTTTTACAATAGCATAACCTTCAAGTTCTTCCAGAGTTGTTATAATTTCATTTTTATTTTCTTTTTCCTCCGATTTAGACGCAAGACTAAAATCAAGAGATGTTTTCATAACTTTTGACATAAAAAGATTAAATGCCTCAACAGTAGTACTTTTGTGTTTTTCAATAACTTTATCGGTTATCCTGCCATCACAAACGCCGGATTTATTAATTAAATACCGGACAAAATCATCTGATGGTGTACGATATTCATTTTCAATAACTTCTTCAAACTGTTTAATATATTTTAAATCACCGGCATTTGAATAGGCTTTTTCAAGGTCAAAGTTTTCTTTACAAAATTCTGATAATGTTTCAAGCTGATTTTCTTTAAATTCAAGCAAATTGAACGTAAAAAACGGGTCTTTATCTAAAATATTTGTTTCTTCAATATCTGAAAAGAATTTATAGACAATACCATTGGTCAGGATAATAAATTTTGCTTTACTTGCTGTAAAATATTTGAACAGCTGACCGGCGTGCTTTTTAATATCCAGTTTATCATTTTCAACCTTTTTACATTCAATTAAAATAATAGGCTTGCCATCTTTCATAATGGCATAATCAACTTTTTCATCTTTTTTAAGTCTACTGTCGGCGACAAATTCCGGCACAACTTCAAGAGGATTAAAAACATCATAACCCAGAGCACTTAAAAACGGCATAATTAAAGCGGTTTTTGTTGCTTCTTCTGTTTGTAAATTATCTTTAAGATTGACAACACGTTCTTTTAACTGATTAATCTTCTCGACAAATTCCATACTTCAACCCTTTCAACAATCTTACCCGAAAACAAAGTAATCCTATAACAAATAAATAAAAATTGCAAGTTAGCCAAAAGTATATAAAATGACAACATATCAGATAGAACTCAATAATACTTATGCAAATCAGGAGTTTTCAATCTCTTTTGACGAGATAGAAAACAGCATTCACATTCTGTTACAAACGATTAACGACGCCTTGTTCATGAGCTTGTTTGTAAACGATGAACAGCTCGGGCAGGCGTTTATCTGCCTGCCAGACCAGCTTGTGGTGCCGTATCCTTACATACAGGAAATCTTAGACGGCAATTTTATTTTCAGAACAGAAGACGGGAATTATCCGAATTTTGAGAACTTTGGCAAAACGTGTAATTTATTCTTTATAACGGCGGACGAGCTATGAAAAACAACAGGGTCTGTTTTATAGAAATCGAAACAAACGAGAGGGGCAGGCGGGAATTAAAGCGGCTTGACGGGCTTGCATTCAGAGCTAAAGTCAGCCGCAAAAGAGGTGCCGTTCTATCTGAAGCCAATATTTCAATCGCCAACCTTAAACGCTCTGATGTCGAGTATTTGACAACATATATGTCGCCGTACATAAACCCTTCAATCAGAAAGACGATAAATGTTTATGCAGGCTATGACACAACAGGTTATGGCAGAATTTTTACGGGCGACATCTATAAAGCCCTGCCTTCCGATATGCCTGACACGTGGCTTAATATCGAGGCTAAAAGCCTGTTTTACCAGAACAGGGTACCAATATCCTACAGCGCGCAAAATGTTACAATGCAGGAGGCGGGCAAATCCGTTGCAAACCAGCTTGGCTTAGACTTTGAATGGCAGGCAACCACACAAAAGACAATAGACGTTTTCAATTTCAGAGGTTCAAAAGCCCAGCTTATTGAGAAATATAACTCATTCGGTGATGTTGTTGCATTTGAGGACAACGGGGTCTTGAAAGTTCAGGACAAAAAGCCTGTACGGAAAAAAAGCGGACAGATAAAACTTGTTTCAAAAGATACCGGAATGATAGGAATACCGGAGCCTGACCAGTTCGGGGTTAAGTTCAAATGCCTTCTTGACCCGTCAATGGCCTGCGGGGACTGGGTGCAGGTAAAAAGCGAACGGCTAAAATCCATAAACGGACAATATCAAATCTACACGCTTGATTTTGACCTGACAAGCAGAGAACAGGCATATTACTGCAGTGTTTATGCAAAGAATTACGGGATTTATTAAATTTACTTCCCCTCGCCTCTTTGGGGAGAGGGGGTAGGGGTGAGGGCTATGAGCAATCAGCAAAGCATATCAATACCTTCGTATAACCCGTCTGACATTCAAGACAGGGCGGGATTTTTAAAATTTTTCGGTTCAAAATTGAGCTCAAAAATCCAGAAGGTTATACCGGCGCAGGTTGTTTCTTACGACAGAGCAACAAACAGGGCTGTTGTAAAAATCCTTGCGCTTGACATAACCTCAACAGGAGAAAAACTGGAGATGAAACCGTTTCCAAATATTCCTGTTTTGATGTTATCAGGCGGCGGGTTTACTTTTTCATTTCCGGTAAAAGAAAACCAGACAGGCTGGCTGATAGCGGCGGATAGAGACATTTCGGTATTTAAAAGTCTTTTGTCGGTATTCACTCCTGCAAGCTACAGACAACACCAGTATGAAGACGGATTTTTCATACCGGATAAAGTAAACGGGTTCCAAATCGCAGAAAGCGAAGCCGATGCCGTTATATTAACCTCTCTTGACGGTGCAACAAAAATCACCCTGCAGGAGGGGCAGGCAGCTATAAGCGCAGCTTCTGTTGTTATTAACGGTAATTTAACGGTAGACGGAACTATAACTGCAAGCGGGGATGTTACAGGCGCAAACATAAGCCTTAGCACTCACACACATGGAGGTGTCCAGACGGGCGGAGGAAGTACAGGAACACCACAATGAAAACAATCGCAATAAATGACAACAACGATATTTATTTAACACCATCCGGCAATCTTGCCATAAAACAGGATTTAGATGCGATGGGAGATATTTTTGTGAATAAAGCCCAGACAGTTCGGGGTGAACTACAGTTTGATACGGAAAAAGGAATTGATTTTTACAATACGATTTTCAATTCCCCTGCAGAGATTGAACTGTTTCAGGCGGATTTAACCGAACAGCTAGAAGATACGGAAGAAACAGACAGAGTTTATTCATATACAGGTTCTGTCAATGACGGGGTTTATTCATACAAAGCGGAAGTTATTACAAATTACGGGAATTTGACATTAAATGGCTAGCAACACAACTTACACAGGGAATTATACTTTTGGCGAAAACGGGGTAATCGTACCGGACACCGCAGATATTTTAGAAACAGTACAAGGAGAATTTCAACAGGCTCTCGGGAGCGACATTTCGTTAGAAGAAGCAACTCCGCAGG
This sequence comes from uncultured bacterium, assembly GCA_900551675.1. Lineage (GTDB taxonomy): Bacteria > Cyanobacteriota > Vampirovibrionia > Gastranaerophilales > Gastranaerophilaceae > Stercorousia. The sequence goes on along the minus strand of URXH01000010.1, from coordinate 11,084 downwards.
GTCGCCTTATTGATGCAGAAGTAACCGCAAGACGTGCAACTATTGACTTTTGTGCCAATATTGCAAACATTTTGATTAATATTTCAATGTCTACAGGAACGGCGCTCGATGCGTGGGCGGCAAACTTTAATGTTTGCAGAAACGGTGCAACAGCTTCAAGGGTGCCGGTTGCTGTTACGGGGGTTGCGGATACCGTTATTCCTGCAGGTTCGGAGGCGTCTACATCTGACGGTACAATCTGGGTTTCGGAAAGCGAAATCGTAATCGGTGATACAGGCACTGCAACAGGAATATTTATCTGCTCAAATACAGGAGCTGTTGGACTCGGCACAGGTCAATTAACTAATATTGTCGCAAGCTCAACAACAGGTATAAACGGCTGGGAAACTATAACAAACACAGCGCCCGCGACTGTCGGCAGCGCGGTCGAAAGTGATGTATCCCTAAAGGAAAGACTTTTAGCATCAATCTTTAACGGAACGGCACTGTTCGGCAACTATGCAAGCGCCTGCTATGCCGTAGAGGGAGTTTCGGATGTTTACGCTTACGACAACCCGAACGATTATGAGCTTGTATTAGACAATATAACAATCCCGCCTCACAGTGTCTATGTATGTGTAAACGGTGGCAACAGCGCAGATATTGCTTACGCTCTTTATTCGGTCAAATCAGCAGGCTGCGGGTGGTGCGGCAATACAACGGTTACGGTAACGGATAAAGATTACAATTCAACGTCTGTTGTAACTTATCAGACAGCGCAGACAGTTCCGCTTGTAGTCAGCGTAAATGCAACAAGTCAAAACAATTCTAATGCAAATCTCGCTGAATTGATAAAAAATACGATTATCGCTTACATTAATAATCAATACCAGGGTGAGGGAGTTTCAAAAGTAGGGATAAGGTCTTTACTTTCCCCGTTTGTTGTCGCTTCTGTTTTAAACCGTCAGATTTCAGACATTGAAACATTACAGGTTGAGATAGGATTACAAACCCCTGCAGCTCATGCAGTTGCAAGTTTGAAGAAAGCCTCCGTAACATCAGGAACGGAGTGGGTAAGCGTTAATTCAGAAACTTTTGCTTCAAAAGTAAGCACAAACGGAACTTACAATTTTATTTATAACGGTGCAGGCTGGGAGCTTTCAGGCGAAGAGATTGCTTTATCCGATTACGGAATTTTGATCATCGGCGAGCCGATAACCAATGACACAATAACAATAATATTTGCAGACGGTGAATTGTCGCAGTATCCGATAAACCTTTTTGCAAATGAAACCCCTGTTATTACTGCAGAAAACATAACGGTAAACATAAATGAGTAATTTTGACATACATGACGTTTTTACATTTGACACAAACCTGATACAAAATATCCTGTGGCAGTATGAAAAAGCGGAAAATCTCAAAGGTTTAATCAGCCGAAAAGAGAACTGGTATAACACAAATTTGAATGATTTCTGGCTGAAGATTGTTGATGATTTTTTAAACATTCAGACGGCAACAGACTGGGGCTTAAATCTCTGGGGAAAGATACTTAATGTATCAAGGATTTATAACGTCAACGGGGTGCAGACAACACTTTCAACCGAATTATACAGACGTTTAATTCTGGGTAAAATTTCACTGATACGTTCAAACGGTACAGTACCGGAAATCAATAAATACTTAAACTTTATATTCAGCAATCACATAACGGCCACAACAAATGCTGCTGTTGTCAAAGACAACTTTGATATGTCGGTTTATTATGTATTGAATTTTGAGCCGACAGATGAGGAGCTGGCATTAATTTATTCAAGAACGTTTTTCCCCACACCTGCGGGGGTAAAAGACAAAATTTATTTACTGGACCAGACAACAATATTCGGGTTTCAGAATACCGGCTTTATGCCGTTCAATACGGCACCCTTCTGGGATGGAAGATATATATAGTGGCTGAGCCGCTGCAATACTCTGGAATGGCGGCTTAAAAGGTACTTTACACAATAGTTTGACAAACTTCACGATATTTTTAGTAGCGTTTGGCACAAACCCCTTCTATGGCAATCTGTGCCCGAACACGCACACAGCAGGTCAGATTGTAAATCCGACAAAATCTTAACAAGGAGTAACAATGAAATCAACAGACATCATAAAACCGACACCATTAATAGCACCGATAGCAAATGACGGGTTAAAGAACACAATACCTGACGATGCAACCGGCAGTAATTACGCTTCTATAGCGGAAGGATTTCCGGAAATGACGATGAAAGCTCCGAAAGACGGAGGACTTCCGCCCTGGGGGCAGGATTTTAACGGGATGTTTTATTTGATGTCATCCCAGACCTGTTTTTTACAAAACGGCGGACTTATAACCTTTGATCAAGATGTATCAAACAAAATCGGCGGCTATCCTCAAGGTGCAATCCTTGATTATATGACGCCTGAAAATACTTATGTCAAAGTAAAAAGTTTAATAGACGACAACACCTATAATTTTGTAACAACGCCATCATATATTGACGGCGAACACTGGGAAGAAATTACAATGTCCGCGACAACGTCCTGGGGAGATATCACAGGCACTCTGTCAAATCAGACTGATTTAACGGATTATGTAAACCAATCGAAAGCCTTGGAAACGGGAGCAGTTTCTTCTGATGCGGATGTTTACGCGGATATTCAAAAATACGCACATTCGACCTTTGACCTGTCAAAGTTCACAGTTGTCGGAAGCCCGAATATTACAGGGGATGGGATGTATTGCGCATCGGAGAATAACTATGTAAGATTAGATGTAAACAGTTTACCTGCTACTTGGGGGATAAAATTAAAGGTCGTTATACCTACTTTACCTGTTACTCACTTAAATACTGCTTTCTTTGTTAAACGTGCAGGGAACTATAATGGAAAAATCTATATTCGTATAGACAACAATCAATCAAAGGTTACCATAGGGTATTACAAATCAGACAATACTTATGCTAACACCTCATTTGCTGTAGCAGCAAATACTGAACACTCATTTGATATAAAAGTTAGCGGTTCCAATATGACAATAAATGTAAACGGTGAGAGTTACTTAACTGTAACCGATTTGAATACATCCGAAAATATTGAATATATTAGCTTTGCATCACAATCAGGCGCCAATTTCTGGACAGTTCCATTTGATCTGAAATATCTTGAGGTTAATCTTAATGGTATCGTCTTCTCGGGGAACAAGACAGGCATAGACGTAATCAAACCTGACAACTACGAGGTTGTTGGTACGCCTACAATCACAGAGGATGGGATAGCCAGTGGCTTTAAATCAGATAGTTATATAATATCAACTGAAAACTTTAATTTAAGCGCTAAAAAATTTAAAATTAAATATCATTGTAAAATAGGGCAACCAAGGGATTCTATAGGTGTTGTTGGTTTATATAATAAGCAAGGACTACCTGTAATTAACATTGTACACAATTATTATACGGTTGGTGTGATTTTGCGCGAGAATTCTTCTGGTGCAGGTGATATATCAACTTACACTTCAAGCTATACAGGTTTATCTTATACAGCCAATTTCGAAATTGAAAATAATACTGTAACCATTAATGTATTATATGATGATGGAACTACCAGAACAGCGAATGTAGATTTTTCAGAATTAGACGTTAGCTCTTGGGGTGAATTGCAGTTAAGGATTGGAAGGTGTTTATGGATTGGGGAAAACGTAGAATATTTAGATTTAAATAGTGTTGAATTAGAGAACAACGGCAACCTGATTTATCAGCCTTGCTTAAAAATCCCTTATACAGAAAGCAAAACAGGTTCAAAAATCGTTGACGCTGCATATCGCGACAGAGTTCAGGATATGTACGAACAGTACGGCTACGCACCATACTACACGATTGACGAAGAAAACGAAAACTTCACGCTTCCGATGGGTGAAATCTACGGGATAATTGAGCAAAAGAAAAGCAATGACGGTTTTTCACTGTTTGATACAAAGCTTACTGACAGAATATTGACAGGTGATGAAGCTGTTGGATGGGCGTTGCAGGGGGCTTTAATTACAATGACTTACCCTGACGCTGTAAATAAAATTAAAGAACTTTATGCCGGCGGCACAGATACTACATTCAGGGGGATTTCCTGCAAAAAAACGACTGACGGCCGTTATATTGCGGATATCTCACAAAAAACCGCTATTGACAACTTATTCAATACAACCAGCGTAGCAGATTTTTATATTTTAGACAGTACAAACAGCGAATTTTATCTACCAAGAAATAACTGGTTCCTGCAGGCAGGTTCAGATACAGGCGCAGTAAATAATTATAATGCCCCCGGATTACCCGGAATTAGCGGCAGTATAGGAAAATTTGATGTATATGAAGCTGGCGCTGAAGGATGTTTTAAAATTCGCACAAAAACGTACGGAAGCACCAGAGAACAATGGGGAGGTACTGTTGCTACTATTAGTTTTAATGCATCACAATCAAGTTCTGTTTACGGAGCTTCATCAAGTGTACAGCCGCCCTCATCTATAAAACTTCTGTATTACAAAGTAGGTAATACCGTACCTAATACAGGTTTAATTGATATTGGACATGTCCTGTCAGATATTCAGCAATTATCTAAATCGTATATTACAGAAACTTATATTAATGGGTCATCCTGGTATCGGGTCTGGTCAGACGGCTGGATTGAACAGGGCGGAAGACTTCAAATTCAAGCCAGTAAGCAGGCATCAGTTAATTTAATGAAGCCGTATTCAGACACAAATTATGCGGCATTTTGCAGTCATAGTCTTCCGGGTACAGGCAATCAGACGGAAAGCTATATACAGCAGACAAGCGCATCTGTTGTTTCAATCGGCAATAGCTGCGGGAATGAACAAACTTTTACATGGATGTGCGCAGGAAAATAACAGGAGAAAGAAATGTCATATACAGAGAAAGAATATGCAGATAAAGCCGTTGAAGCTACTTCAAAAGGCGAAATGCTTTATATTATCGTAACAGAAGAACCTTATGATGTAGAAGTTCCCGTATTTGAAACGGTTCAGGAAGAACAAGAACAGATAAAACTTGACGAAAACGGGATGTTTATACCAGATGATGACGGCAATCCTGTTATGGAAACCGTAACTGTTAATATAGAAAAGCCTGTAATGATAGAAAAAGAAGTCCCGATTTTCGATGAAAACGGGGAACAGACAGGGACAAATACTATTCTTGTGCAGCAAACCAGAACAGAAACTTTAATGCGCGAAGTTGAAAATCTTGTCATTGCACCTGCAGGCTATTATATCTGTTACAAGGACAATTATACGCATGGTGAAATTAATGAAGAATATGAAGCGGAACAGGCTGAAAAAGAACGGCAAAGGCTAAATCTTTTAAATCTAACAAAGGCAGATGTTCTTTTAGCACTGTATCAGGACAAAGGAATTACACCTGAAGATATCAAAGCAATGCTTAAAGACAATGTTCCGGCATTAATCAAGTTCGATTATGCAAGTTCGTATTATCGCGGGGATGAGGTTGTTAATGCTCTGGGGCTGGCTCTGGGTTATACAACAGAGGAAATGAACTACTTATTTAAAAATAAGAAATTTCCTGAAAAGCCTGTTGAACCTGTTGAGCCTGCAGATACAGATAGCGACAGCGATACAGACATTGATGCAGATAACGATACAGAGCAAACAGAGGTAGAAAATGCAGATACAACCGATGCAGACACAAGTACCGTTCCGGATGAAGTGGAACAGCCGTCAGATACAACAGAAGAAACTGACACAGATAACGCTGGATAGCGGCAACCGTCTAATGATAAGACAAACTCCCGAATATAAATTACAAACTCTGTACGACAGGTTTGGTCAATGGGTAAAATCTAAACTTCACTACTATAGTGAAGGGGAAATAGTTAGAACTTTAACAAGTAAAAAAGGAGATTAAATTATGGAAGAAGAATTAAAAGATGTAATGAAAGAAAATGTATTAAAAGTATGTGAAAAATATTCTGTAAAGAATATTGATGTTAATGTTGATTTTGTATACGATTTGATTGAAGCAGTTGTAAAAAGTACACCAAATACAATTGATGATGGTATTTTTGCAGTATTTGATGCACAAACTAAAGATAGACTTAAAGGAATTCTTTACGAATACGCTGATAAAATTGATGGTGTAGAAGGTAATGTTGAGGAAACTAAATAATGGTTTTTGATTTTGCAAAAGCTATTGAAAAAGTAGGGGAAGCCATTAAAAGTGGCTTTTCCTACGCTGAAAAAGCAAAAGAACATCAGTCAGAAACACAGATTGTCAAGGATAAAAAACGCTTAAAAAAGGCTACTAATATAGCGCAAGAAGCGTTTAGACTGATTGACGATAATAAGCATTATCTTCCTGATGATGTTGTGAAAAAGTATGAAAAATTACGCAAAGAATTTGACGAGAAAGACTAATGCAGATTAATTATACAAAATTTGATAAAGCAATTGGCTATAACTGCAAAAATAAGAAAAAGCCGTTTTATCTTATACAGCCGATTTTTGTAATAGTCAGCTATGCAAACAAAAAGCTTTATCTAAGGCTTGATGACCCGAATTTTACATCTGACGGATGTACGTTATGGAAAATCTTCTGGCTTATTTTAGGCTGTCCGCACAGCCCTGAATATCTGCCTGCGAGCATAATCCACGATTACATACTGGACAATCCGCATTTAGTACATTACCACAGAGAGCTTGCAAGCCAGATATTTAAAACAGCGCTGTTAAACGAAGGCGTAAGCCCTCTTAAAGCTCAAATAATGTATATTGCAGTAGATTTCTGGCAGTGGTTAAAGAATTTTAGAACGAGGAAATGGAGATGACAGAACAATCAAGGGAGTGTTACGAACATCACATGCTATTAAAAAAGGCAATTGAAGATTTGCAAAAACGCTGTAACGAAATGAATTGTTTCTTTTTCGGGGGCGTTAATCAACGGGGAGAGCTATCCTTTGTTGATAAAGTCAACACCATGTACGATATGATGAATAATAACCGGACAGCACTAAGAGGTTTTCTTGCATCTTCAATCATTGTTTTAATTTCGTGGCTTGTAGGTTTAGGCTATCAAATGCACAGCATTCAGGCAACCTCCGATATGGTTAAGGAATGCGTTAACGAAATTCAGGCTATAAAAAACAATCAAGCCGAAATGGATAAAAGACTTATTATTTTGGAAGCAAAATTGAGGAAATAATTAATATGAATTTATCACAGAATTTTACTTTGCAGGAGTTAATTTATTCTGATACTGCAAACGCTTATAAAATAAACAATACACCTTCCGAGCCTGTTATAAATAATTTAAAGTCGCTATGTGAAAATGTTTTACAGCCTTTAAGAAATGCTTTAGGGTGTCCTATTGTAATTACAAGCGGCTTTCGCTGTGCTGTTTTAAATAAAAAAGTCGGCGGGCAGCCAAATTCCCAGCACTTAATGGGGCAGGCCGCAGATTTAGTAGTTCCGCAAAAGAATTTGAAAGACGTGTTTAATTATATAAAATCTCACCTGAATTATGATCAGCTTCTGTACGAATACAGCAAAACCGATAAGTGGATACACGTTTCTTTCAGAAATGACGGCCATAACCGCAAGCAGGCTATAGATAATTATAAAGTATAATCTTTTTCATATAAGAATGCATAAAATTGCATTCCTCCTTTCGACCATATATAATTCAGCTCCGGTGATTAATTTCATCGGAGCTTTTTTATTGTAAAAAATTAAACCCTTAATAAAATTTTATCGTGTTCTAATCGTGTTCTGTTTTTTTTAATAAAATATGTAAAACTTGAAAATAAAGTTTTAATAAAACTTTATAAAAGGCTTATTTAATAGGGTTTTTAAGTAAAATATGAAAAATATGTAAAGCTTGTAAAACCGTAAAGTTGAATTGTTTGTCTTCATCACCCATTTGCTATTCCTTTAATGAATATTATAGCATGGTCAAGGCTTGATATTATCTAGTAATATTTTTGTATAATTAATTTGTTTAACCGGACAAAAATTTTTTTGCTAGTCTGTTACGATTTTTACGCCTGAACTGGTGCCTAATCTTTCGGCTCCCGCGTCAAGCATTTTCAAGGCTGTTTCTTTATCTCTGATCCCGCCTGATGCTTTTACTTTCAGACCGTATGGAGATACGGTTTCATACATAAGTTTTACATCTTCGGCTTTTGCACCTGTTCCGTTTTTTACAAAACCTGTTGAAGTTTTTACAAAATCAGCTTTTGCTTCTATGCATAATTCACAGGCTTTTTTTATTTCATCTTTTGTTAAAAGATCTGTTTCAAGAATAACTTTCAATGGTTTATCTTTGCAGGCTGATTTTACTGTTTTGATGTCATCAATTACAAAATCATAATCTTTGTCTTTTAATTTTGAAACATTGATTACCATATCAATTTCATCAGCGCCGTCATCAAGTGCTTTTCCTGTTTCAAAAGCTTTAACTTCAGTCTTGTTTGCGCCGAGCGGAAATCCGACAACCGTAACGACTTTTACATTTGAGCCATTGAGGTTTTCTTTTGCAAGTTTGACGTATAAAGGATTTACGCATACTCCCAGAAATTCATATTTTTTAGCTTCTTCAAATAATTTTAAAAAGTCTTCCAGTTTTGCATCCTGTTTTAATAGTGTGTGTTCAATGTGTTTGTTTAAATTTTCCATATTTACTCCTTAATGTTATTTAAAATTTTATCGGTTGAATATGATTTATTCAGTGTATAAAAGTGAAGCCCTTTTACATTTTCTTTAATCAGCCCTCTGCACTGTTCGGAAGCAAATTCTATGCCGAAATCAAGCAAATCATTATCCTTATATTTTTCAAGAGCTTCTTTTAATTTTTTCGGAATAGATATATTTGCCATTGAAGTCATTTTGTTTACCTGTTTTTTGCTTATTACGGGCATGATTCCGGCAATAACTGGAATAGTTATTCCTGCATCTCTTACACGGTTTACGTAATCAAAGAAAAATCCGTTTTCAAAAAACAACTGTGTAAAAATAGCATCGGCTCCCGCATCAACTTTTCTTTTTAAATTGTCAATATCTGTTTTTAAATCAGGGCTTTCTATATGACCTTCAGGGTAGCCCGCGACTCCGACTGATAAATTTGTTTTTTCTTTAATAAAGCTCACAAGTTCATTTGCATAGTGAAAGTCATGCTTCATTAAAGATTTGTCCTGCGGAATATCGCCTCTTAGGGCAAGAATATTTTCAACACCCAGTTGTGAGAGTTTTTTTATATCTTTTTCAATATTTTCTTTAGAACTTGTAATGCAGGTAAAATGAGGCATTACATTAATTCCTGCGTCTTTAATATTTTTGAGAAGATTGAAAGATTTGTTTTCGTTGCCTCCTGCTCCATAAGTTAACGAAAAGAATGCAGGGTTGTGGTTCGCAAGAATTGCTGTTTCTTGCAGTAGTTTTTCGGGTTCGGTTTTAGGCGGGAAAACTTCAAAAGAAATTACTGTTTTGTCTGTTGAATAAATTTCTCTCAACTTCATAGGTTGATTATAGCATAAAGATTATTTATAATAATTGCATGGATTTTAAAAACAAACTGCAGATTTTTGCCGGTGATATTTTAGGAGGTTTGAACGCTTCAATAATAACTCTGCCTCAGGCTCTTGCATTTGGTGTTGCAACAGGTTTTGGCGCAAGTGCAGGGATATGGGGCGCAATAATTTTAACGGTTATCGCAGGAGTTTTCGGTACAAAAATTCCTATGATATCAGGTGTTACAGGGCCTGTGGCCATTGTAACGGCATCAATAATGCATGCTTTGAACAAAGATTTAAGCTCTGTGATTTTTATTGTGTTTCTAGCAGGAATTTTGCAGATTATCCTGTCTTTGACGAAACTCCCCGAAGTTGTTAAATATGTACCGTATCCTGTAATTTCGGGATTCATGAACGGCGTCGGCGTAATTATTATAATTATGCAGTTAAATCCGCTTTTAGGTCTTGAACCTTGTTCAAATACGATAGAGAGCCTTGAAACTGTTTTCAAATCTATTTCTTCTTTGAATGTAGAGGCTTTTGCAATAGGTGCATTAACTCTTCTTATTGTATTCGGCTTTCCAAAAAGATGGAATAAATATATTCCTTCACAGATTCTTGCATTAATTATCTGTACGATAATTTCAATAAAGATGGGGTTGAATGTATCAAAAATTTCTCAAATTTCCGTTTCAATGCCGGCAATAAATATGCCACATACAACTTTGCATGACCTGATTACATATTTTCATTATGCAATTACTCTTGCAATTATTTTATCTTCCGAAAGTTTATTGACGGGATTGGTGTGTACTTCCATAACAAAAGTTCAGCTTCCGCCCAAAAGACTGCTGTCTGCTCAAGGTTTGGGAAATATCTGCTGCGCTTTAACGGGAACTTTACCTGGCTCTGCGGCGACCATGAGAACCGTTGCTGCAATTAAAACTGGTGCATCAACAAGGATTTCAGCGGTTGTAACGGCTTTAGTTCTTGTTCTTTTGATTTATAAATTTTCAGGATTTGTAGCTGAAATTCCGCTTGCTGTTCTTGCTGGTATATTGATAAAAATAGGCTATGATATTGTTGATACAAAATTTTTAAAGGTAATAAATCTTGCGCCTAAAGACGATTTGTATGTTCTTATTCTGGTATTTCTGCTTACCGTATTTTATAATCTAATAGTAGCTGTAGGAGCCGGAATTACTCTTGCCGCACTTTTGTATGCCAAACGTGCGGCTGATAAGGCAAAACTTGTTAATAAAGAAGTTTATGACAAAGATATTATGAAGCTAGAAAAAGTTTTGGAAAAAGATTACAGGCACAAAATAAGAGTTGTGCATATAAGCGGTGCATTTTTCTTTGGTTCTGCAACGCAGTTAATATCACAATTTGATGAATTTTTAGGAACAAGATATTTAATTCTTGTTTATGACAGTGATGATTTGCTGGATATATCCGCTATATTTGCACTTGAGGATATTATTTTGCGTTTAAAATCTCAACATATTAAAATATTGATGGTAATTAATAATGAAAATGTTTTGGAGCAGTTAAAG
>URXH01000009.1 GCA_900551675.1 uncultured bacterium | reverse complement strand
TGTATTTACACCTCTTGTATCATTAGGACACAATTATATTAAAAAAATTACAAAATTTCTGTAAAATTTCAAGAAATGAAAATTCGATTTAATATTGACGGATTTCGCAAGTAAATGGTATAATTATAATATACAATTAAATATTATACAAAAGAGTAAGGTAAGATAATTTTTAGGATTTAAATTTCTGCTTTACTCTTTTTTTATTAAAAATACGAAAGGCGGTGAATTATGTAAAAACTTATATATTTTATGGTAAAATAAATTTATGAAGAAAATACTTATGCAAATAACTATTGCATTATTATTGATAGTTTCAATATCTTTTTTTCTTAAAGTTGTTGCTTTACCTAATGAACAACATGCTATTGATGTGCAACTGGAAAAATGCATAGAAAAAGATTATTCGACTTCAGGTATGAATAAATGCGTTTATGCAGCAACTGATGCTTGGCTTGAGCAAATTTCTATTTATTCAAATATGATCAAGAAAGAATTATCTAAGGAACAATATACTGTATTTATTGCAGCACAGCAAAGTTGGGAACGGTATTATGAATTGGAAAAAAAACTTATAGTAGAAACTGTATATAATAAAGAAGGAAGTATTCATACTAATATTGCAGCCGGAATGTTAGAAAATGTAGTAAAACAAAGGGCTTTATATTTGAAAAGTTATTTATATGAATTGAAAGAGTAATAAATTTATTTTACCTTATTAAACTTATTCTTAATGAGATTTTGTGTATTAGCTTAATAAGGAGAAAAATATGACTAAAGAAAATTTTGAAAAAGCTCTTGAATTCTTATTTCCTTCTGAAGGTGGATATGTAAATAATAAAAAAGACAGAGGTGGACCTACAAATATGGGAATTACCCAAACGACTTTGAATTCCTATCGTAAACGAAAGGGGTTAGCATACAAAGACGTTAAGAATATTACTAGAGATGAAGCAAAAGCTATTTATTATGATGATTATTGGAAGGTATCAGGTGCAGATAAAATATCAGATCCAAATATGGCTGTTGCTATGTTTGATACTGCAGTGCTACATGGCCCTGGAACTGCAAAAATATTTTATAATCAGAGCAATGGCGATTTAAATAAATTTCTCGAAATAAGGCAAAAGAGTTATGATAAAATTGTTGCTAATGATCCTGAACAAAAAATATTTTATAATGGGTGGAATAATAGAGTTAATAATTTGAGAAATAGTATAAAAAATAATAAATTTGTGGATAAAAACTCTAATTCAATAGATCAAGTACCTTCAAAATTACTTAAAATAGGTATTGAAATGAATGTGGATAATTATGGTAATCCAATTTTTACCCCAGAAGAAATCGGAAATATGACAAGCGAAGAGTTTGAAAGAAATTTGCCAATAATTGAGCAGCAATTAAAAGATGGATTAATTAAGCCTCAATCCGAGCAGCCAAAAGATTACTCAGGTTATAAAAATCCCGAAACCGGCACAGATAAAATCTATACACGAGAAGATATTTCAAAAATGTCATCAAAAGAATATTCAGAAAATGAAAAAGAAATTCTTGCCCAAATGAACAGTATCGGAATTCCTTACAAAAACGATTTACCGTCAGATGCCAAAACACATGAAAAAAGTTATCCAACATCGTCAGAAAATGCTGATGGTAAATGGGTTACGATTAATGGAAATCATGTTTTAATAAAAGACTAGCCCAATCTGCACCTCGAAAAAATGAAAAAGAGAATTTGGGCAGGAAAAGTTTAAAAAGTTGCGAAAATTTGATGAGAAAAATTCTCTTAAAATTTTTACATGCAAAAAACCGCCCACAGTGGGCGGTTTTTCAATTTTGTATCTGCACTGATTCTCAGTTTTCGGACTAAAAAACGGAGAGGGTGGGATTCGAACCCACGGAGGGTGTTACCCCTCACAGACTTTCGAGATCCGCACCTTAAACCACTCGGACACCTCTCCGTACTGCTCTTTTATTATAGCAAAAAAAATAAATATTAGGAAGTCATGAAGTCAAGTTTATTTGGAGGTTATGAAGGCAGGAAGCAAGAAGTTAGGCTGTTTACGGTAAAAAAGCTTATCTTCTAATCCTTAAACCCTCTTATTTTCCAGCTTGTACCCCACCCTAACCCTCCCCATTCAGGGAGGGAATAAAAAACTTTTCCCTCTCTTGGGAGAGTCCGTAGGGTGGGATAAGCGTAAGCGTTACCAATTATAAGGCTGCCGGAGTTGAAGAAGTCCAGATGTCAAGCTTTTATTAGGATACTAAGATATTATGGCGCTAAGGCAGTAGGAAGCAGCATAAAAATTTTATGCAAAACCCAGTGTGTTGGATGGAGCGGCTACGCTCCTCTCTCCATTTGGGTAGAGGGTGTCTGAAGAACCGGAGAGAGGGGCTTATTTATAAAAAGTACAAAATCCACAAATGTAATGAAATGTAAATATAAGTTTAAAATGGCTGAAATTCTGTTATAATGCCTCATAGGATAGGATAGGATAGGATGCGATGCCGATTTGTCAATAATTTTAACCATTTTATTTTTATTTATGTATGAAGAATAAAAGGAAAGGATGGTTATTATGAGTATTACGGTTAAGGATTTGTTTCAATATGACCCGAATTTTGATAAGGCAAAAATTCAGCGTCTGACCGGCAAAAAGGATTACAAAAAGACTGATACTGTAGATTTATCACGACTGGCCACTTTGAATGATAAAGATTTATCAATTTTTGCCGCTAAAAAAGAAGGTAAAACATTTGTAAATTATATAAAAGATGACAATATGCGTACGCAGGTTTCAGATGCGGCACGTGTTAAGACTGATGATAAAAAAGAAAATATGTCAAATGCCAATAATGTTACTAATAATTCTATGGATAAGAGTATTTTTGATATAGATAAGCAGGAACAGAAAGTTTCAAAATAAACATAGTATTAACAGATGGCTGCTAAATTAAATCTTTATGATGAAAAGATTTTGTTCCGTCAACGTAATCTTTTACAATATCACCCTTACCAATAAGTTTGTATTTATAAATGGTTAAGCCGTCTAATCCCACAGGGCCTCTGGCATGGGTTTTGTTTGTGGAAATCCCGACTTCTGCCCCGAAGCCGTAGCGGAAGCCGTCAGCAAAGCGTGTTGACGCGTTAAAGTAAACTCCTGCAGAATCAACTTTATTCATAAATTTTTCTGCATTTTCTGTATTTTTTGTAATAATACTGTCAGTATGCCCCGAACCGTAAGTATTTATATGTTCAATTGCTTCATCCACATTTTTTACCGTTTTGAAAGATAGAATTTTATCGCCATATTCATGCGACCAGCTTTCGGGGTTATTGATAAGCTGAATTTCAGACAATTGCAAAGCTGCAAGCAAATTATCAATATACTGGAATTTTTCATGGATTAAAAGTGTTTCTACTGAATTGCATGCGCTCGGGTATTGAGTTTTTGCATCGGTTACAACCTTTATTGCCATATCAAGATCAGCCGTTTCATCGACAAATATATGGCAGATGCCGTCAGCATGCCCCAGAACAGGAATTTTTGTATTCTCTTTTATAAATTTAACAAGTTTGTTTCCGCCTCTCGGGATAATCAAATTTATATATTTATCACATTTAAGCATTTGGGCTACATCTTCATGCGTAAACACCTGCTGAATAACGTTTTTAGGAAAATTCTCAACCTTTTCGAGTGCTGAATTTATGACAGCAAGAATTTTTTTGTTTGTGTTAATGCTTTCTTTACCGCCTTTTAAGATTACGGCATTAGCTGATTTTATTGCAAGAGATGAAATTTGAGCAATAACATCAGGTCTTGCTTCAAAAATTATGCCGAGAACCCCGATAGGACATGAAACTTTATACAAAGTCAAATCACTATCAAGTTCCCGCACCAGAAGCTTTTTATTAACAGGATCTTCAAGTTTTGCAATATCTCTTATCCCTTGAACCATATCACGCATTTTGTTTTCATCAAGCTTGAGACGGTTGAAAGTTGATTTATTGAGTTTACCTGTTTCTACAAGTTTTTCAGCTTCTGCTAAATCTTTTTTATTTGCATCAAAAATTTCTGATTTTGACGCTTCAATTTCGTCAGCAATTTTGATTAGTGCATCGTTTTTTATTTCAGTTGATAAGTCAGCAATTTTTAAAGAAGCTTCTTTTGCGTTTTTTGCGATTTGTATAAAGTCCATTTGTATTTTACCCCTCATACCCTCTCCCTCATTCCCTCCCCCAAAGGAGGGAGGAGTTATAACAATGTAATATTGTCGCGTGTGATTATTGCGTCGTAATTTTTAAAGCCGAGAATTTCCATAATGTTATCAGAATGGCACCCGATAACTTTGCGGCATGAATCCGAGCTGTAATTTACTATTCCGCGGGCTATTTCGTTGTGTTTTTCATCAAGGATTGAAACAACATCTCCCTTGTTGAATTCGTTTATAACCTCGCATACGCCGATTGGCAGAAGACTTTTTTGTGCTTTTAAAGCTTTTTTGGCGCCTTCATTTACCACAATTTGACCTATGATATTTGTGGCATAGCCAATCCATCGTTTTTTATCAGGAAGGCTTTCGGTTTGAGGCAGAAACATTGTGCCGATTTCTTCACCTTCAAAGATTTTTTTAATAACATAAGGGATTTTGCCGTTTCCGATTAATACTTTACCGCCGAATCTTGTAACAATCTGTGCGGCTTTCAGCTTTGTTCTCATACCGCCTCTTCCGCCTTCTGAGGCGTCTGTCCCGAGTGCAAGGATATCTTCCGTTACTTCTTTAACCGTTCTGATAATTTTTGCATCGGAATTTGTTTTTGGATTTTTGTCAAACAGGCCGTCAACGTCAGAGAGAATTACAAGCAAATCAGCGTCAAGCTCGCTTGCGACAAGGGCTGACAGTTTGTCGTTATCGGAAAAACAAACCTGCATATGCTCAAACTGCGGATGAACTTCAACCGTTGAAACAGTGTCATTCTGGTTAATAATCGGTACAACGCCTAGTTCAAGAAGTTTATTCAGAGTTGTTCTGAGACTCAAATATCTCTGTCTCAAAGAAAAATCGTCTTCTGTTAAAAGAATTTGAGAAGCAATAAGCCCGTAAGTATCAAATCCTGTTTCATAAATCGACATTAACTTACTCTGTCCTATTGCGGCGCACGCTTGTTTAAGTGCAACTCCTTCGGTGCTTTCAATACCTAATCTTTTTTTACCTAAACCTACGGCTCCTGAGGTTATTACGATGACTTCTTTTCCCTGCCTTGCAAGACGTGCTAAATCTTCAATAAATGAAAATACACGTGGAAGTGATACATAGCCGTCATCTCCCCTTAAAATATTTGTTCCGAATTTAAAAACGATACGTTTTGCTTTAATAAATTCCTGTCTGTCCATAACTAAATTATATTACAAAAAAGTAATTTGTTTAAATTTAAAAATATAAAAAATGTTATCGGAAGTGAATAGGTTAATAAGTGAATAAGACGATAAGTCATTACAGTGCACGAAGTGCACGTAACATTCAATAATCTGCACTTAATGAAACAGCAGCAAAGCGGATGCTGTTTGAGCGTTAAAAAAGATTCCGAAACAAGTTCGGAATGACAAAAATACAGCGAGTTCATCCGCTCTGGTTGAATTTAGTGCAGATTAAACGGTCAGCGTGTTTTTCTTTCTTTGCTTAATTTCTTTCTTTTTGCATCGCAACAAAAAGAAAGAAATTAAGTGCGGGGTGCGGGGACGCACAGTTCCCGCATAACAAAACCCTCTCCTTTTATCCCTCCCACAGGAGCAGGAAATATTACGATAACATTTTTTATGTTGTAAAATAATTGCTCCTATAATAATTTAGTTATATACTAAAGTTATTATGAAAAATGTTAGACAAACCAATATTAATATTCACAGAGACAGCTGGGTTGAGATTAATCTTGAAAATATCGCATATAATATGCGTTCAATCAGAAAAAATACTCCGAAAGACAAAAAACTTTTGGCGGTTGTAAAAGCTGATGCTTACGGACACGGGTCTGTTATGATTGCTCCTACTCTTCTTGCTTCGGGGGCTGATATGTTAGGCGTTGCCTCAATTGATGAGGGTGTTGATTTAAGACAGGCAAAGATAAATTGTGATATTCTCGTTCTGGGAGCGGTTCCTGTTTGGGCTGTTGAAAGTGCAGTGAATGCTGATTTGACAATTGCAATTTTTTCAAAAGAACATTTGGCTGCGTGCAAGCAAGCTTTTGAAAGAACAGGTAAAAAGCCTAAAGTTCATGTAAAACTTGATACAGGCATGAACCGAATTGGTGTTGCAGCAGATGTGGCAGCAGGTTTTATAAATGAGGTAAGAAAAGCTGATTATCTTGAATTCGGCGGTGTTTTCACTCATCTTGCCAATGCCGAAAACAGAGCAAAAACTCAAATTCAAATTGACAGATGGAACAGCGTAATTTCGCAAATTGATACAACAGGGCTGCTCCTTCACATATTGAATACAGCAGGTGCTATGTGTTATGATGTGCCGAATTCAAATATGTACAGGGCGGGCATTGGAATTTACGGGCTTTATCCTGATTTGCCGGAAGACGGCAATATTCGCAGACCTGACTTAAAGCCTGTTATGTCTTTGAAAGCACGTATTGTTAATATTCATGAGGCTCATGACGGCGAAGGGATAAGTTACGGACATACATTCACCGCGCATGGCAACAGAAAAATTGCAACAGTTCCGCTCGGTTATGCTGACGGAGTTCCGCGCGGACTTTCAAACAAAATTTCAGGGAATTTGAACGGAAAAGATGTCCCTCAGGTTGGCAATATTACTATGGATCAAATGATGTTTGATATAACCGGTGTTGATGCAAAGCCCGGCGATATTATAACGTTATTAGATGAAAAGCATTCAATTGACAACTGGGCAAAAATTTTATGTACTATAAATTACGAATTGACCTGCCGTTTGAAAGTAAGACTGCCCAGAGTTTATACAAGATAAATTGTACTCTCTCTTGTAAAGGGAGGGGGATCGAGTAAGCGGTGGAGGGATTTTCTATGAAATTTGACTTAGGTATTATAGGCGCAGGGCCTGCAGGTTATACAGCAGCATTTCATGCAAGGGCAAAAGGGTTGTCAGTTGTCCTTTTTGAAAAAGATAAAATTGGCGGGGTTTGTCTTAATAAAGGCTGTATTCCGACAAAAGCAATTTTGCATTCGGCAGAACTTTACGAGGAGATGAAGTGTTCTTCCGACTTGGGAATAAAATGTTTTGACCTTTCCGTTGATTATGAAAAAGTTGTTGAACGCAAGGACAAAATTGTTGAAAAATTAAGACGTTCTCTTGAACTTGCCCTGAAAAATGCTGGAGTGGTTGTAGTTAATGCGGAGGCGACCCTCTCCCGAATTTCTGACTTTCGCGCGGCTCAAGCCGAAATTCAACCCTCTCCCATAGGTAGAGGGGAGTATTTAGTACAAGCCGGCGGAGAAGTTTATGAATGCGAAAAAGTTATTACGGCAACCGGTTCGGCGCCAAGAGACTTTGAAAATTTAAGATTTGACCATGAATTTGTATTGAGTTCTGATGATATTTTGAATTTAAAAAAACTTCCTGAAAGTATTGTAATAATAGGTTCAGGGGCGATAGGCATCGAGTGGGCAAGGATTTTTTCAGCTTTTGAGGTTGATGTAACTATTGTTGAAATGGCTGAACATCTTTTACCTGTTGCAGACATTGAGGTCTCAAAGCGTGTTGAGCGTATTTTTAAAGCTAAGAAAATAAAAACTTATCTTTCAAACAGCGTAGAAAAAATTGAAAATAAGAAAGTTTATTTAGCGTCAGGTGATGTGCTTGAACCTGAACTTGTTCTTTTAGCCGCAGGACGTGTGCCGCAAAAGATTTCAAACAATGTAACATGTATCGGTGATGCGTGCGGTAAAATTCAGCTTGCACATTTTGCTATAAAACAGGCTTTGGCTGAGATTTCAGGAATTGAGTTTGATGAAGAACTTGTGCCCTCGGTAGTTTACGGCTGCCCTGAAATTGCGTGGGTCGGAAAACGCGAACAGGATCTGGCAGAAGGAACATACAAAAAAGCAAATCTTTTGATTTCTGCTTTAGGTAAATCTCACTGTGATAACTGTACCGAGGGATTTATAAAAATTCTGTCGCAGGATGGAAAAGTAATCGGCGTGCACATTGTATCAAAGGAGGCATCAGCCTTAATCCAGCAAATTACAATTGCTATGCAGAATAATTTAAGCATAGAAGATTTGAAACGTGTCTGCTTCGCGCATCCGACATACTCCGAGGGAATTTTTGAATGCTTATTTAAGTAGTTCAACTGCCTCGCGCTTCTTACCCGGTGATATTAAACGAGCCTCCTTAATTTGCATTCGTGCATTCAGCACTTTGCAAATGTACTCCGCTCTCTGTCGCCTCGTGCTAAATAGTGCCTGTCCAGAAAGGAACTTTGCCGAAATTCCAGTATGTGTTTGTCGGATTGAGGTCTCTGTGGCGCCAGATTCTTTTGCGTTCAACTTTTGTTTCGGTTTGTTTTTTGTCGTTTTCATCCGGCTGAACCTGAACTTCTTCTTCTGTTGTTACCTGTGAACCCGGAACTTCGTAAACTTCTGCGTAAGCGCATCCTGCAAAGCATAATAAACAAAATAATGTTATCAAATTTTTCATACAAATTCTCCTGATTGTACTTCCTTAATTATATTATAACGTTATAAGTCATGAAAATCAATATTTTTGTAAGTATATTTATTGTTGTTTTAAAATATATTCTTTGTATTTATTTAGTATTTTTTTGTTTTCATCAGGGTAAATAAAAATTAACATTATTACAAAAGACATGCCTATTAGAAGAACTTTTACACCAAATAATTCTCCTGCTAATATGAATGCAAGAATTGTTGCGCAAAAGAATAAAATTCCAATAACAGATATGAAAGACCATTTTTTATTTTGAAACATCAAATCCATGATATCTTTTGATGGTATTGGTCTGGAAAATAAATATCTTACTCCCGTTAATTTATAGTTTACAATCACTTTTAGATACGGATGTTTTTCTATTATTTTATTATCTATATTATATGCTATATTAAATTCTTCGACAGCATTATCCGCTAATTTAAAATTATCTTCAATTTTTCTCATTAATTCGCCATTACTTGAATGTTTAACTTCTTCATTGTGGTTATAAGCATATATTTCATCTGCTTTATTAATAAGAGTTGCTATTCCAAAAAGAGCCATTGATTTAACATAATGAGCATTGACATCGTTGTAATTTTTATTAATATTATTTGTGCATAAATCAATTACATCAATATAATTTTGTAAAGATGGATCATAAAATTTTTCTAGAATTAATTTATAAATTTCTTTGGCGTCCATATTTATATAATAACTTTTTTGGGTAAATATGTCTAGACAATAAATATATTTTTAATAAAGGTTTGTTATATTAAATTTTGGTATTATGATAATAATATGCAGAAAAGGTTACCTGATTATTTAAAACGACCAATTATAGATACAGATAAAACTCGTACTGTGCGTAGAATTTTAAAGACAAAATGTCTTAATACCGTTTGCGAAAACGCGCGATGCCCGAATAAAAATGAATGTTATACGAAAAATACGGCAACTTTTTTGATTATGGGAAATAACTGCACCCGTAACTGCCGTTATTGCAATATTACCTGTTCAAAGCCGGAACCGCTTGACGGGAATGAACCGTTACATATCGCACAAGCTGTTAAAGATCTCGGACTTAAATATGCGGTGATAACATCTGTTACGCGTGATGATCTACCTGACGGCGGGGCAGAGCATTTTGTAAATTGTATTTATGAAATCAGAAAAATTTCACCTGATATAAAAATTGAAATTTTGACTCCTGATTTTAAGGGGAGTAAAAATTCTCTTGATACAATAATTAAGGCTCATCCTGATGTTTTTAATCACAATATTGAAACAGTAAGAAAAATATTTAAAACAGCACGTCCGCAGGGAAATTACGATTGCTCGCTTGATGTCTTAAAATATGTGAAAGATAACAGCAATATTATAACAAAATCAGGTTTGATGATAGGGTTGGGCGAAACTTTTGAAGATATAGAAGAAACTCTTGTTGATTTAAAATCCGCAGGCTGTGATATTGTAACAATAGGTCAGTATATTCAGCCTTCAAAAGCTCATCTTGAGGTTTCAAAATACTATACACCTGATGAATATGAAAAATTGAAACTTTTAGCTGAAAAAGCAGGCATAAAGCATTATCAGATAGGCCCGCTTGTCAGAAGTTCTTATCGTGCATCTGAGTTGGTCTAAATTCTTTGCGGGTAATCTTTGCTTATTTTCCAGCCGTCATATTGTATCAGCATTGTGCAGGCATGTCTGCTATGCGGATCCGAATTGGCACAGCCATTTATTAAACCTTCTCTGGATGAGGGTATTCCTGAGCAGTAACCTGAAGACACAAACTTCCCGTTTGGGCATATCGCAAATAAAAATGCATTTATACCGTTATATTTTTCCCATCCGTTGGAATCATCAACACATTTGTTAAATTTAGGACAGAAAAATATCCATGCACTTCTTAACCCATCATCTGTTAAATAGGCTCTAAAACCGCTCCCGTCATTAAATGCAACATCGTAATATCTGTCATGTGCTTCTTTTTTGTAAATATTTTTGACGTATTTTGAAAGATATTCTTCCCACCATTCACCGAAATTTTCCGAGTTATAATCCGGCGCCCAGTATGTCAGTTCTCCGTAATCATTTTCAGCTAACTTAATTGCTTGGTTCATTGTACTGTAAAATTTTGCAAGAGAAACTTCTATAGTTTTTTTTCTCTGATTTGCCATAAGTGTCGGGATTGTAAGTGCGGCAACAACTCCGATAATGCCGAGCGTAATCAAAACCTCTGCAAGGGTAAAAGCAAATTTTTGAGGATTTATAATGTGATGCATAACATCATTATAAACTATTTTTATCTTTTTGTAAAGTTTAATATTATAGAATGAATATAATAACCTTAAATCCTTGAACCAAGCGGTCTTCGCGGGGGGGGGGCACTTTTAAGCTCTTTCATATCTTCCATTTTAAACTCCTTGATTTTTGCCTTTCTTTAATTATAAAGCATTTTTCAGAATTTTTCAAGTGTTGTTATTTTACTTAGATTTCAATTGTTATTGCGCCCTGACGGAAAATTTTCAGTTCATCTGTGAATACTCCGCATACAGTTGATTCAAGCCCCTTGCATATATGACCGTAATCAGGAATTATTAAATCTGCAAGTCCTTGCATATTTTCCTGAGCCTGTTCATAAGTTTTTGCAGACGGCTGGTGGGAAAGGTTTGCACTTGTTGTTGCAAGAACATGACCCGGTGCAATTTCGCAGATTTCTTTGAAAACCTCGTTGTCAGGCACTCTTATCCCGACTGTTTCCATATTTGATGTCATATAGTATGGTGTTTTGTCAGATTTTTCAACCACAAGGGTTAAGGCACCCGGAAAATATTTTTTTATCAAACGGCAGCCGATTTTAGGTATTGGTTTTACGTATTCAAGAAGATTATATGTCTCATTTGACATTAAAATTAAAGGTTTTTGCGCCTCGCGTTTTTTTATTTCATAAATTTTTTTTACGGCTTTTTCAGATGACGGCAGGCAGCCAAGTCCCCAGACCGTATCGGTTACATAAGCTATTACTCCGTCATTTTCAAGTACTTCTTTAATTTTTTCAGTGTTTTGTATAATCATGGTTTACCCCTCACCCCGGCCCTCTCCCACAAGGGGAGAGGGAATAATTATTTATTTTTTATTTTATTAATCAATCTTGAGCTTAATTCTTCAGCGTATTCCATTTTTAATAGAAGATTCAGTCCTGTGTAAATTACAACACAAATTATGCCTACTGATGTTATTTTGGTTATTTCAAATAACATCTTCGGCAGTTCTATGAATTTGTCAAAGCACACAGCAGTGCCGAAACATACCGCAATTGTTATAATCCCTGCAATACACATTTTTAAAAGGTTTGTAAACAGAGATTTGTAATCCATTCTTACCTTTTTATAAATCAAAGCTCCTAAAACACAGGCATTGAACAGAGTTACAAGTGATGTTGACAGAGTAATTCCGCCTATACCCATTCCCATGTGTTTTATAAATATTACGTTCAGAAGATATTTTAATACAATCGAGGAAAAAGCTACAACAAATGGGGTTTTAGAATCATTGAAAGAGTAATAAACTCGTGTTATAGAATCTCTGAAAACATAAGGCAGAATTGAAACAGACAAAAACCATAGTGCTTCGGTTACCATAAATGTTGCATTTTCGTCAAATGCTCCGCGCTCAAAAACCAGTCTGACAGCATCTGTTCCGACAGTCAATATTCCTATAATAATCGGAATTGCTGCAAAAAACAGCACACCAACACCTTTATTGAAATATGTTTTAATCCCCTCTAAATCTTTTTCCGCGACAAGCCTTGAAAAGATCGGGAATAATGGAACGAGAAACGCTGTAACAAGAATCCCCACAGGAAATTGAAAAACTCTGTTTGCATAACCGATTGCAGTCCACGCACCTTCTGAAATTGATGATGTAAAAAACATGTCTACATAAATATGGATTTGTCCGACAGTTGAACTCAAAACAGCAGGGAATAAAAGTTCGGTTATTTCTTTGAAATTCGGATTATTTGTAAAATGAAAATCAGGCCTCCACTTAAACCCGAGTTTTCTCACATTCGGATACTGTATAACAAGCTGTAATATAGCACCTATTGTTGTTGCCCACGCAAGAGCGTATCCTTTGCTGTCATCGGGTACAGCCGTTACTACACCTATAATTGCCGCACTCATTATAATAGGCGACAAATTCGGGAGCATAAACTGTTTATATATAATCAATATGCCGTAGTAAATTCCGACAATTCCACCGATAATCAAAAGCGGGGTCATAATTTTTAAATGTTCAGCCGCAAGACTAATCATATCTGAGGAACCGTTTGAAATAATCAGTCCCATTATCTGGCGCGGAAATACAAACATTATGACAGAAAGTATAAGGAAAAATATTGTGGTAGCTGTCATAAATGTTGAATATAATTTGTTAACATCTTCTGCAGGTTTTTCTCTTAAATTAGGAATAAGTTTTGAAAATACCGCAACAGTTGCGCTGTGAAAAGGTCCGCCGACACCCCCCAGTAAAATTAAAGAAAGAGACGGAATTTGATAAGCATAGTAATAAGCATCCGAAACTAAAGTTGCACCGTAATAGTTTGCGATAACAATATCTCTTATAAATCCTATAAGTTTGCTTATTATTGTAACTACAGCGATTATCCACGCAGCTTTTAAAACACTTGTTGTTTTTTCAATATTTTTATTACCAGCTGTATCCGTTGTCATTTTTTTCTACCAGTTCTACGTATAATCTTACACCCTTCCTTGCCGAACTTTCGAAAAATTCCGGAGATGTAAATGTAATTGTATTACGACCTTTTTTTATGTATTTGGAAATATCAATTTCCGAATACCTTTTGAAACCAAGCATTTCTTTGGGTAATTCATAATTTTGTTTGGTTCCGTTAATCTCTACTGTTAAATTATTTACCCCGAATTTGTTGTCAATGATGAGTTTTGCTTTTTTATCTTTTGCATAAAAATGCTGCGTTATGCTTTGCTGTCCGTTATCTGTTGAGACAATAACAGGTTTTGTAGAAAGAGTTATCCCTGTATAATAGTGCTGGAGAATTTTGTCATAAGGAATATGCATTTCAGAACCCATAAAACCTGCGCCGTACTGGCTCATACCGACTCCGTGCCCGAAGCCCCCGCCGTAAGCATGAATCGTTATAAGGTTTCCGTATTCATCTTGAATATTGTCAAATACTACATTTGCGCTCGGCAGAGCCTTGCCGTCTTTAGTTAAAAGACGTCTTACAACCAGTTCCTTAAAGATTTTGTATTTTTGTGAGCGGGTTATAATTTCCATTTCGATTATTTTGCCAGAATCTCCGCGTTTTACAACGTTTAATTCTAAAAGGTCATCAAGTTTGTCGCCTTTTTTGAACGCAGGATGCACAAATCCCGTTGCGGATTGTGAAACAAGTGTAGTTTCAAGCGCATTTTTAAGCTCGTCTGCTGTCCATTCCCGTTCCCATCTGAAATAAGGTGAGCGGATATCGTACGCATCAGGTTTGGATTTGTAGTAGTTTTGTGCATCTTCTTCCTTATTCAACGGTGCCTGTCCTATTATATCGGGACGCGCATGCAGATAAGGTTTGTCATCAGACGGAAATTCTTTTGTCTTAGGGTCTGAAAATGCGTTTGAAAAACTTTCCGTATATCCTCCTGCGGTTGATGAGTACTGGGCAAGAATTAAATCCCAGTCATATATTGCAACAATTCCTTCAGTTTCTTCAACTGCTTGATTGGAAAGCGGTTTTTCGGTATTTGCGCCAAAGTAAACCTGACTTGCGACACTGTCTACAAGATCGTAATTCGGTGATGATTTAATACGCGGAGAAAGAGCGTAATTCCTTGCGGCAACACTCTGCGCTTTGAGGGCTTCAAGCCCGAAATGCACCGGCATTTCGTTCGGGACAACGCCTTTCAGATAATCTTCAACCTCTATCATATTAACAAGATTGAATGTTCCGTTGCTGTTGGGTGTAAGTTCAAATGCCCCGTGATAAAGAGCCTGCTTGCCTGCCCTTTTTAATCCTGAAACACCTAACAGTCCGAAATTACTTGTTATTTCAACAGGTCCGTCAACTCTGTCAGGGAACATATTACCTTCCGTATAAATATTAAATTTCCCGTTTGTATAAGAAATTTTTATTTCTTTATCAGGCGCATAATTGCCTATAAGTATTCTGTTATCGTAAATCTGTGTATCGCCTGTGCCGAAGATCGTTATTTCTTTGTACTGGTAAGTGCCGAAATTTTGTGTTCCTATGCCGACTCTGATAACCTCTGATGAAGGAACATTATCTCCGGTAACGGATGCTTCGCGTGCAGCCTCAAGAGTTGACTGCGGAATCTGGGGGACAATCTGCGCCTGAGACGGTGTACAAAGCAATATAAAGCTCAAAATTGAAATTGAAGACAATAATTTTTTCATACAATTATTATATGACAAACCTGCAAAAAAGGTAAGCATTATTGTTTTTCTGTTTCAGGTTCTTTTATTTCAGGTTTAATTTCAGCTGCTGATTCATCCAACGGTTTATATCCTAAATTTTTTAATTCTTTAGTATATTTTAACATCGGATATAATATAGCACCTGCCAGAGCAATGCCTGCAGCGGCCACACCGCCTAACGCACCGCCGATAGTTTTAAAAAATCTGCCTGTTTTTGATTTTGTTTTTATAAGTGAAGCTGTTAAAGCTCCGCCTGCAATGGCCCCGCCGAGCGTTGCCAGATGTGCATCATGTGCGAATTTTTTTTCGGGGTTTGTGTTATATTTCCCGTATTTTTTCTGAACTTCCTGAACTACTTTTTCAAATTTGTCCTGATTTTCTTCCGGAATTGAAAATTTAGTTACTTTACCCGTTACAGTGTCTTTTGTTTCATATATAATTCTGCCGTCAGAAGTTTTACCTTTTGCAGCAGGCATAACCGGTATTGTCGTATTTGTTGAAATATTTATATCTACCATACTCTCTATAAATTACGTCAAAATATTTTTTGCCTGTTTGTTAAAAAAAATTTACTTTTTTATACTCTATTCTTTTATTAACATATAAAATTTGTAAAGCTGTCTGCCGAATTTTTCATCATTAAGTGAATTTATAATATCAGCTTTAATTTTTTCGTAAGACTTTTGGTGATTGAATAAATATAATTTATAAACCTCTATATTAAATGCATTGGCAATTTTTACAATTGTTTCTGCAGAAGGATAATTTTTCCCGTTTTCTATTCTACTTAAATTGTTTGGATCAATTCCGATATTTTCTGCAAGTTTTTCCTGCGACAAATTACGTTCTCTGCGTAATTCTTTAATTCTTTTTCCAAGTAGGCTTTTAATATTTTCCATATATCCCTATTCAATAATAAATTCTATAAGTAATTAATAATGTTACGCATATAATATAATTGACAAATTAGGCTTAATAGATATAATTATCTATGTATTGTATTAAATTTTATTGAAAAAGTTATTGTAAAGGGTAGAAAAATGAAAAAAGCTTTCACATTAGCAGAAGTTTTAATAACACTTGGAATAATTGGTGTTGTAGTTGCCTTAACGTTACCTGTTATAGTTCAAAACCATATAAAAGAAACTACTGTAAAAAAAATCCAGCAAAATTTTTCATTATTTGAACAAATAAATAAAATAGGATTAATAGACAATGAAACTTTTTATGACTGGGATGCATCTGTTGATAGAGGAGTTATTGCGGAAAATTTTGTAAAAGAGTTTTTAATTCCCAATACAAAGATTATGAAAAATTGCGGATTTGACAGAAATGGCGGATGTTTCCCCAAAAAAATATATTATTTAAACGGAGAAGAACTGGCGAATTCTACAAATAATATTTCACAATACCTTGTACTCGGAAACGGTACCTGTATATATTTAAATGCACAGACTGCAAGTCCTGAAGGGGGAAATCTAATTGCAGCTGTAATGGACACAAATGGTTTCAGCGGTCCAAATAGGGTTGGAAGGGATATTTTCGAATTTAAAATAGGAAAAGACGGTATTGTAACTTATAAGAATGCTTTTAATCAATCCAGAGAATATTATTTATCACAGGGCAGATGGTACAACTGCAATAAAAAAGCTAAATATGCTGGATTTAGCTGTATTAACGTTATAATACAGGATGGATTTAAAATTGGCAAAGGCTATCCATGGTAACAATTTTACTTAACTTCCCACGTTGTGCCTTCTTTGGAATCTTTCAGGACAATATTAACTTCATCAAGCGCATTTCTGATTTTATCTGAAATGTCCCAGTTTTTTGCGTCTCTGGCTTCTTTTCTGTAAGCTATTAATTCTTCCATTGAATTAAAGTCTTTGCCGAGTTTTTCTGATACCTGTTTAACTGCATTTTTCAATTCATCTTCTGAAAGAGTTGATTTTTCAAAGGTAAAGCCGAGTGTGGAAGCTAATTTATAGAGAATTGTAAATGCATCTTTTTCGTCTTTATTTGCTTTATTTGTAAGTTCAAACAATACTGCTAAAGCCTTTGATGTATTCAAGTCATCATCCATGGCATTCACAAATGCTTTATATTCATCTGTTCCTGTGATATCCAAGTCTTCATTGACTTTTGTATGCTTAGCGTTAAGCATTCTCTTAACACCTGCCTGTGCGGATGACAATGCTTCATCCGAAAATTCAACAGGCATTCTGTAGTGGTTTGTCAGAATGAAAAATCTTATTGTATTGGAATCGTATTTTTTCAAAAGTTCATCAATAGTTAAGAAATTGCCTAAAGATTTAGACATTTTTTCCTTATTAATGGTTACAAAACCGTTATGAAGCCAGTAATTTACGAATTTACAGCCGTTTGCGCATTCTGATTGTGCAATCTCGTTTTCATGATGAGGGAAAATCAAATCTGCTCCGCCTGCATGGATATCGATTGTTTTACCTAAATATTTTCTGCTCATCGCTGAACATTCAATGTGCCACCCTGGACGCCCTACACCCCAGGGGGATTTATAGCCGAATTTTTCATCCTTTTTCCATAGTGCAAAATCAAGCGGATCTTCTTTGTGTTCGCCAACCTCAATTCTTGCACCGCTTTCAAGCTGGTCAATCGGTTGTTTTGAGAGCGCGCCGTACTGCGGGAATTTTTTTACCCTGAAATAGACATCTCCGTCCGCTTCATAGGCAAAGCCTTTATTGATTAAATCCTTTACCATTCCTATCATTTCACCTAAAGTTTTTGTCGCAAACGGTTCAATGTCAGGCTTTAAGGTATTTAGAGCCTTCATTGAATTTTCAAACTGTTTATACCAGTACTGTGAAACTTCTTCCGGTGTTTTACCTTCTTTTTCCGCTTTTTTGAGAATTTTATCGTCAACATCCGTTACGTTACGGCAATATTTAACATCATAACCCTTAAATTTTAAGTATCTGTATAAAACATCCCAGGTTATATAGCATCTTGCATGCCCCAGATGCGCAAAATCATAAACTGTAGGCCCGCACACATACATTTTAACCTTGTTCCCGTCAATAGGAACAAATTCTTCCGTCTTGTTTGTATAAGAATTATGCAATTTCATATAAATATCCCTCTTTCAAGGATTATTTTACCATAAAAAGAGGGAATAAGTATGAATAAATTTTTTATTTTGACCTTACCTGATAAACCGGCTGGAATATATTTCTTGTAAACCACCCTGCAGGAGAATCAAGTTTGATTCTGTCTGCCGGCAGGTATATTGTTTCTCCTTTTTTCATTTTTTTATTGGAATTGCTTAAAGGTTTGCCGTCCCCTGTGTACCCAGCATCGTAACCGTCAAAATAGTGGGGGTTATATTTTGTTATGGTTCCGTCATCAACTACTCCGAGAAAGTCAGATGCAAGAATACCAACTTTCTGGCTTTCTTTCACGGTAACAGCTACTCCAAATTCTCCGTTATTTAATTTTACGGGTTTGGTTATGTAATATTTGCCGTAGTCGCTTTGATTTGCAGCATCAGAAATTTCTGCACTCGTATAATAGTCCGGTTTTAATTGAGTTCCGTCTTTGGCATAAAATTTAATAGTTGTTGTTTTTGCGTTACTGTCTGTGTTGCATGTTGTTATTGTGTAACGCCCAGTATGATGCGGGCTTAATTTTTTAATTGGTTCTGTCATAATATCTCCTTGTTCTCGTGTATATATTTTATAAAATTTCTCTTTAACAATAATTGCTTGTTTGTAACGAAATGTAAAAATAAAAACAGGGAAAAGTAATTTTGTATATCTAAAATACTTAATAAGTATATACGTAATAGTTGTACAAAATATGAGGAGATATTGTAATGGTTGAACCTGTAAACAATGCAAAAAACGGAAATGTACCTGAAGGCTACACAAAAATTAAAATGTATGATGAAGAAGCTAAAAAGACCAAAACTTTTTTGGTGCCTGTAGGTAAACAAATTGAAGTAAACGGCAAAACTTATGATCCGAGCAAGGGTAAAAATAATGAGTTTGTTTTTACACGCGGTAAAAATTTTAAAGAAGGGTATGACCTTATGGGGATTGCTCTTGAACGAATGGATGTAAATAATGACGGGCGGATTGATAATAAGGATTCCAACGGAAATCTCGCACCAAAATTAAATAGAGATTTGCAGAAAAAAGGTCTGAGTAAATACTATGTAAAAGATGCAGGAATTTATTCAGATGGCGGTGTAAGCAAAGGCGAAGGCGGAGTTACATTCAGTCATGAAGGTAATGATTTTAAATTCAGCATTTATCTGGATGATAAAGACAAATAAAAATAAAAATTGAAAAAATATTGCAAAAGAGGACGTTTTTTTTTATAAGACCGTCCTTTTTACTTCTTCAAAAATTTTGTGAACGGGTTTTAATAAATCTTTTATAGGACAGGTTTCATCAAGTTCAAGGGTTATTGTCGGGATATTTCTCTCGACTCCGGCATAAGTCCCGAAACTTCCTGGTGTAGGGTAACCTATGCTTGCTTCTGCAGGATAGTTTATAATTTTTGAAATTTTTTCTGCGATTTTTTTTGCAGGACCGTCATAGTTGACGACTTTGTACGGAGCGTGGAGAGTTAGTATTATTTCAGGTTTAAATTCATCAATAGTATCGATTAGAAACTGTGTTTCTATTTCGCTTCCTGCACTCTTTCCGCCGTAATAGCCGGAATTTTCATCATCACAGGTCGCATTATCTCCGAGATTTTGCCCCCAGTTTTTTGTCGGGAAATTTCTGTTCAAATCAACCCCGTTTGCATTAGTTCTTCTTTCAAGGCGTAACCCGTCAGGATTCAGGCATGGGATAAACAGCATCCCCCTTTTCGAAATCGCTTCGCCCGCATTTAAACTAATATGGCTGCACTCTGCGTCCTCGGCGGGCTTGCAAGATGTCGAGGAGGGGAGAATAGTTTGCTTTAAATATTCTTCAATTAAGTATTTTCCCTGCGGTTCATCTCCATGAAATACCCCGATAATGAGACATGAGTGAAGGGAGGAGTGTGGAGTGCCTATTAATTCAATAGGGTTTCCCAATTTTGTTACTCCATATTTTAAAACTTTATAGTATTCTTGACTTTTCACTCTTTACCTTTTACTCAAATAATGCTTCAATAAATTTTGCAGAATTAAACTCTTTTAAGTCTTCCATTTTTTCACCGACTCCAACAAGTTTTACAGGCAGTTTTAATTCTTTTGCAACAGCAAGAACAATTGCTCCTTTGGCAGAGCCGTCGAGTTTTGTTAAGGCAACAGATGTAATATTAACGGCTTCCGTGAAAACTTTTGCCTGTTGAAGACCGTTCTGTCCTGTATTGGCATCAAGTACCAGAATGCATTCGCGCAGAGCTTCAGGGGCTTTTTTGTCAATCACTGATTTAATCTTTTTTAATTCTTCCATAAGGTTGAATTTATTTTGAAGTCTGCCGGCTGTGTCAACAAGAATTACGTCATAGGTTTCAGCGTTTGCTTTTTCAATTGCTTCATAAACAACAGATGCGGGATCTGCCTTATCACGTCTTACAATCGATGCTCCGGCGCGTTTTGACCAGATGTCAAGCTGTTCTTCTGCAGCCGCACGAAAGGTATCGCCTGCGGCAATTAAAACTTTTTTGCCCTGCTGTTTAAATTTATATGCAAGTTTGCCTATGAGAGTTGTTTTGCCTGCTCCGTTTACACCTGTTATAAAATATATATTTAATTCGTTTTCTTTATAGTTTAAAGTGTTGTCTCCTGCTTCTTGCAGAACTTTTAAAAATTCATCTTTTAAGTATTTTTTTACCTCTGAGGGTTTAATCTTTGTCTGGTTTCTGAGTTTGTCAACAAGTTCGGATGCGTATCCCGCGCCTAAATCAGCGCTTATCAGCATATCTTCCATATCATCAAGGACGAATTCGGAAAATTCTTCTTCATTTTCAACTGTTTTAACGACATTGCCGACAAGTGCCTGTGCGGTGTTAGAGACAGTTTCTTTCAGGTTGTTAAATTTATCTTTAAAAAATCCGAACATACAGGGATGATAACACAAAATTATTTAACTTTCATCCATTTGTGATGTATTTTTATTTGTCTTTTAAGTTCGAACAGTTTTTGTCTTATATTAGTTCGTGTTTTGATGATGTCAGCCAGAATATATACAATATAAACTATTTCTCCCCAATATGTATCGGGCAGTATAATATCTTCTTTTTCGTCAAATTCTTGACAATAATTATTTTGTAATTTTTGACTGGTATTACTGTTTATTGATAGATATATTCTATCAATGATTTATATATTTGTCAATCGTAAATAATATAAATTAAACTGTTTTGTATGTTGAATATAAAAGAGGAAATTAATATTTGTCTTTTAAAACGCGGGCTTTCAATGAGAAAACTTGCAAAAATCCTTCGTGATAAAGGTTATAATATTCCGCAATCAAGCGGTTTATCTGATTCTATAAATAAAAAACGCGTGAGGTTTGAGACTGTTCAGGAAATTCTTGATTATCTCGGATTTGAACTTGTAGTACGCGAAAAGAGAAAATCTGAAAATTAGTAATAAAAACCGCTTTCAATTAAGCGGTTTTTATGCCGGTCTATAATTTTTTTTATTCTAATTAATTCCGTAATCAACTATAACTTTAGCCAGAATTCCGTTGATAAATGAGGCACTTTCATCAGTTGAATATTTTTTTGCAAGCTCAAGAGCTTCATCAACAACAACTTTCATCGGTGCATCTTTTATGTATAAAAGTTCCACAATTGCAATGCGTAAAATATCTTTATCCATTTTTACAAGACGTCCAAGATCCCAGTTTTTAGCGTATTTCTGAATAGTATCATCTACTTCTTTGTGGTTTTTCTGGAAGAATTCGGCGATTTGAATTGCGTAATTTTTTACATCGTTTTGCGAATCAAGTGTTGTAAATTCTGCGATTTCAAGCGCAAGAGCTGCTTTTTCGGCTATATCAATCATTTCATTAATTCTGCCGGTCATATCTGATGTCATAGGGATAGGTACAGGAATATTTGCGGCTCCAATTGGTCTTTTAAGATTTATTTCGGAATCAGCTTCGTAGTTCTCGATTTGATCGCGCATAGCAATCAGCGACCCCAGTGCTGTTTTTAATTCATCTTCTGCACTGCTTGTCAGAATTCTGACAGATTTAAGGATTATATTCTGTAAATCTTCTCTTGAATAATTCGTTATTTTTTTATCAAACTGTGAAAATAATATAAATGCCAATTCTCTGGCTGCTCTGCGGGCTTGCATATTTTTACCTCTTTTTAATTAATATTTACAAGCCCTATGCTAACATGAAAAATTTTTATCTACAAGACAATTGCTTTTATTTGCGGAATTTTCTAATATTGTTGTTTTGAGTTTTGTTTCCTGAAAAATTTTTTCTATTATTAAACATAAATTCTGGCAGTCCTGAATTTGAAAGTCTGAATTTTCAAACAAAGTCAATTTAAGCAGTTTGATTAAAGTTTCAATTTTGTCCATACTGCATAAAATTTCACAAAGTTCATCTGAATATTTTTCTTTATTCATTTCAAACCTCCGGCATCTATTTAATATTACCATATTAAATCAAGGCTGAAATTAGCCGTACGGTTAAATTTTGACTATATAATTAATAATAATTCATGAAAGTGATATCTAAAATCACAGGTAAAGAAATGTAACAAAATATTTACAATAGTCTGAAACCCTGATATAATCTTCATAGGATAGGAAGGGGCACTGTCAAGTTTTTTCAGGATAATCCGATATTACTCATGTACAAAAATTAATGGAGTAAGAAGCAATGGGATTATCCGCAGGACAGGCACGATTATTGACGATCACAGCTAGAAAATCAGACTGTGAATATCAGTCAATGCGTTTATCACACCAGAAGATAGCATTGTCGCGGGAACTTGCTGGTTTATCCAATGAGTACCAGAATTCTTAGACCAGACTAAACTTATTTACGATTATTACGGCATAGGTGATACAAGTACACCTCTATCATACAATATATTAATGACTCCGTCTATCTTAAATGATTATATGCCGATAACATTAACTGATTCATCCGGCAGGGTAACATTGAACAGTAAATATGCTCAGGCAGCCCGTTTTGCAGGTATACCGCAGGAAGGGCTTGGCACACTTCCGTCCGAGACAATGCGTCAGGCATTTGTAGAAGGTTTGTATAACTGCGGCATGATAAGCAGCACTATGAGAGATACAATTCAAAGTCTGCCATATAATCAGGGAGCCGGTTTTGGCGGAGAGGCTACTGTCGCTGTTCAGACAGAAGATGTTAATCTTGAAGATTTAATTGATGCTTTGGATGGTGTAACTTATTCTATTAATAGCGCTGAATTACCCACATTTGGAAGAACTAATGCTAAAGGTGATGGAGGTTGTAGTTATGTTGATTTGGCTAAGTTTGATGGCAGTTCATACACTAGTTCGCGAAATCATAAAAATAACTTTAATGCTAATTTTACTTTAGGAGATTTGTTAGATAGCAATAGCACTGAATATTATCTTGACTATGATGGTATAAGAGGAGAACAGAGTCCTGTATATGGTGTAGCCTTAATGCAACAATGGTTAACTCAGTCTGGAGGTTTTATCGACTGGATATATGAAGGTTTTGCATCTTTATTAGATACCGGTGATTCTTATACTGAACAAGCGTTGGATTATGCATATAATTCTGTAAAAGATCTTTTAATGGATGATACTAAAACCAGTGATAGTGGTACAAAAACATATACAGAATATTGGATAAATAAAAATGATGGAAAAGATACAGATGAACGTACGCAATGGAAGAATGTCAACGGCTATTTGGGAGAAATAGGTACCAAAGTTGAGGGAGATCCAGAAAATTATTCTTCCAAAGTCGCTCAGTCGGCAAAAGATTATATCGGGTTTGTATATAAAGCAGGAAATAAAGGGTCAGATGATGATGGTAACGATCATTCAACAGGCGCTATAAATTTAAATAACATTGCAAAAGCATTTTTAACATACTTTGCGGATTTTATGAATGGTGTTTCTGCTACTGACGAGTATGGAATGGATAAATATAATGTAAAAGTAGATCATATTGAAGCATCAAGTCTAATAACAGATGATTCCTCTTATCTTTATACAATATATACAGGGACAACTGTTTCTAGTGATGATTGTGCACAGGCAACGTTTTACGATTCATTATTTAACCAGATTTGTGCCAGCGGCTGGACAGAAAATGATAATGTAAATGACAATATATACCTTCAAGAAATGCTTCAAAGCGGGATGCTTTATATCTCAAAAGTACAAGATGACGGTTATTATTATCAGGGCAACTATGCTACAGATCCTTATATAAAAGAGATCTCCGATGATACGCTAATCGCACAGGCAGAAGCCAAATATAGCACAGAAAAAGCAAAACTAAATTCAAAAGAAGAAACTTTAGATATGAAAATGAAAAATCTTGATACGGAAATATCTTCTCTAACAACGGAATATGATACGGTAAAAAATACAATATCCAAAAATGTAGAGAAATCCTTCAAACGCTATAATGCATAGGAATGACAGAATAAGTTTATGCAAAACCCAATGTGCCGCGGCGTGGACACGATTCCCCTCACCTAACCATTCAAGTTCAGAGCCCCCCAATTCATCAGAAGATAATCATTAGGAATATAAACTTATTTACAAAGTTTCAGATGTGTATTTAGATTTTTACGTTCAGAAATTTTGTCTAACCTGTTTTTTATAAACTCTGCGTTATTTGAAAACGGTTCTTCTGATAAAAATTTTCTATAATATCTCTGAGCGTCAGCTTTTTTGCCTATTTTATCAAAACATACGCCTATGCCTGCATAAGCCTTATGATAATCAGGATTTTCTTTTAAAATACTGTGTAAGACTCCTGATGCTTCTTTGTATTTGCCCAGTTTCATCAAGAGTGTTGATTTATGGTCGTATGCTTTTATAAATTTTGGCGAATTTTCTATTAATTTCTGATAAATCATCAAAGCAAGCTCATATTCTTCGCATAATTCATGAGCAATCCCGAGCTGTAAAATCGCTTCAGGGTTGTCAGGATTAATCTGAATTGCACGTATAAAGTTTTTTATGGCACCGCAGGGAATGCCTTCTAAGAGGTGGCATACTCCGAGTTCAAAATATATTTCGTAATTTTCGGGGTTAAGCTCTGATGCTGTAGTAAGGTATTTAACGGCTTTTGCATATTGTTTTAAATTTTTATAGCATATTCCGAGGCCGTAATAGCTTTCAGCATTGTTTCTATCTATAAGTATGGCGTTAAGATAGTTTGAAACAGCTTCT
Source organism: uncultured bacterium (assembly GCA_900551675.1). Taxonomy (GTDB): domain Bacteria; phylum Cyanobacteriota; class Vampirovibrionia; order Gastranaerophilales; family Gastranaerophilaceae; genus Stercorousia. Next base: position 6,256 of record URXH01000009.1, on the reverse strand, counting down.
TTATACATGTTTTCACGGCGAAGAGCATCTGCTTTTTCGCAGAAACTGTTTTGAAGGCTTTGTGCGGCTGTTTTTACAATGGAATTCAATTTTCTTTCCTCTTTACTTTATTTATGATAATTTTTTTTGCCTTGTTGAAGAACAACCGTTTGATGTATAGTTTATCAATCATTGGATTTATTATTTTTCTTGTGGTATAAAATTGTTATGAAAAAGTATCTGGTATGGCTGTTAATCTTAAGTTTTGCTGGAATTCCGGCATGGGCAGATGAGGTTTCGCTCGGAGAGGTGGAAGCGCAAAAAATTGAGCTTCCAAAAAATAGTATTAATACAAAACAGTCGCTTCTGGTTAACGATGAACAGGTTTTGCAGGAACTTATAAGACTCCAGAAAGATAAAGATGTCGAAGATATTGAAAATCTCTGGAAAGGTACTGTTGAAAACAATCAGGTAATCGGTTTTGCACTGAAAAAGCTTGCTACACCCGAGAGCCAGAGAAGAATTCATTCATCTCTTATGGCAAAAACTCTTTCTGCCGTTGTTGCGGGAGCATCGCTTGCTCCTTCGCTTCTGGGGGCTGATTATATGATGCAGTCATCTGCGTTTGCTGCCGGAAGACTTGCACAGAATTTAATTAACAGAAAAAATATGCCGACAGAAATCCCTTTAACCGATACGGAATTAATTGAACTGGCCGGTTTGGTCGAAACCTTGCAGGATAAGATTATTACAGCATATTATAATTACAAAAGTTCGCTTTCCCAGTTAAAAGAAACCCGCCAGAGACTTCTTTTGTATAATAAAAATTACGCTAAGGCTCTGGATGAAGAAGATTTACTTGAAATTTCGATTTCCTCTTCGCTTTATGACAATATGAGGGTCGAAGAATTTTACTATATGGAGTGTGCAAAAAAATATCACCTTGAACTCCAGAGACTTGCAGGGAAAAAAGTTGTAGACAAATTGAATTTGTACCAGTTTAACTATAATTCAACACTTGTCGGAGAAAAGGCGGTGCAGAAATGAAGAAATTTCTGATACTTGTTTTAATAATGAATTTATGTCTGCCGTGTTTTTCAATCGAGTATAAAGATCTTAAAAATCCAAAACCTCCTGCTTACCGTACAGGGCTTTCAGATACGCCGGAAAAAGAATATATGGAAGCAAAGGCAAAAGAAGACAAAGTTCATCAGACATACGTAAAAAAAGATGCAGAACAATTTGATTCAACTGATTTAACTTTTGCAGATTTGAGTATCAAGCAGATTTCGCGTGAGGTTGCAGCAGATTTGGAGCTTGATCAGGAGGATATGGTCGGAGATCTTACGGTTTTATGGCAGGGTGCCGCTACCCAGAGCGATACAATTAACTTTGCTCTTTATAAGCTTGCAAACCCTGATGAAGACAAGCCTGATGAAAAATCCGTAAAAAAAGTGTTAACAACTATTGCCAGTATGTCAACGCTTGTCGGAGCAAGCATGGGCAATCCTATTCTTGCAACAGGTTCAATCATTGGCGGTAATGTTCTCGGTATTATGTCGCAGGATACAAAGGCGCTTAACTATAAATATACAAAAGTTACTGATGCAGATATGATTATTCTTGTCAGAAAAATTGAAGATTTACAGCAGAGGACTGTTGATTTGTATTACAATTATATGACCGCGCGTAAAAAGTTAAAAATGATAGAAGATATTGCCGGGGCAAGAAAGAAGAATTATGATTTATCGCAGGAATTGTCAAAAGAAGTAATTTTGATAACTGATGCTTATTACAGAACTGCTCTTGACAATCTGATGAAAGCAAAGTCTGATTATTACGCAAAACGTGCAGCTCTTGAACAGTTTGTGGGGAGCGATGTTTTTTCTCAGTTTGAAAAAGATTTAACCAAAAGAGAAGCTAAAAACGAATGAGATTTATTCCGTATGATGTAAAAACAGGGGCTGAAAATATGCAGATAGATAATAATCTGCTTGAAAATGCCGTTAAGAATAATTTGAAAGAGCCGATTTTCAGGCTTTACGGCTGGAAGCCCGCATGTGTGTCTTTAGGACGCAACCAGAAATGCGATTTTATCGATGAAAATTTTTTGAAAAAAAATAATATTGATATTGTCCGCCGTTTGACGGGCGGAAGGGCTCTTTTGCATGATGATGAAATTACTTACAGCTTTATATGCCCGGAGTCTTATTTGAAAAACGGTTTTAATGTTGTCAATTCTTATATGGAAATTTCGCGGATTTTGATAAATGCGTTTAAAAAAATAAACATAGAACTGGATTTTGGGCGAGTAAAAAAGCCGATGAAACATCCTGATTACTGCATGATGGTTTCAACAGGCGCTGATTTATGTTTTCATAACAGAAAACTCATAGGCTCGGCGCAATTCAGAAAAGAAGGTTATATTCTCCAGCATGGTTCAATATTATATGATTATGATTTGAAGTTGCTTGAAAAAATTTTTCAGGAAAATGTTGATACTTCTTGTATTGTTTCAATAAAAGAAATTAATCCTGAAATCTCAAAAGATGATATAATTAATTTGTTAAGTAATGTAAAGTTGTCTTAACCCCTTTATTTACAGGCTTTTTATTTAATATTTTTAATAATTTTGTTAAACAAGGGCAATTTGTATAAACAAAATTTTTTTATATAAATACGGGGATTAAAAACTCAGGGGATTTAGGAAATGATGAATTTTGGATTTACAAGTTTATTTAATAATCAGTGGCCAAATTTAGCCGCTTACCAATCTCTTGGAGACAGATATTTTGTTACTGATTTTGGCGGAATGGGTGTAGGCTCTCCCCAGCATAATATTTATGCAGACGGTTATTCTCCGTTGCTTTATGCATTGGCTCAGGGATTTGGTAATACAAATCATATAAGCCAGTGGAATCCTATGTTAATAGGTATGGATTTAACTCAATCGATGAATACTAACCCAATGTTGAATATGCAAGGAAATATTGCAGCTTATAACTGGGGATATTCTATTGCTACACAGGCAAAACTAAGCTCACAGGTAAATAATCTTGCAGGTCTTGAATCTCAAATAAGCCAAATAATAAAATCTGATAAACTTGATGAATCTCAAAAACAGAGATTACAGGATATTCTGGATCAGGTTAAAGCTTTGAAAGAAAAAGTCCAAAAAATGCTTGAAAAAGGGCAGATTAAACCGGAAGAAGCAGAAGCAATTCAGGGAGAAATCAAAGAATTAATAGAAAACGCATCAAAAACAGCTCAGGAAGTTCTTGAAGAAGTAAAAAACGCTGAGGATGCAGACGGAAACGGAGGAACAGAAGATACAGACGGTACTTCAGGTTACAGCAATGTAACTGAAGATGGCGGCGCCGGTTCAGTAGATCCTGATTCTGAAACTGCTAAAAAGCAAAAAGAAACTGAAAATCAGGCAGTTGATATCTGTCAGTATATATATGACGGAACAATGGGCTGCACAGGCACAGAATATGATACTATTAAAAAAGGAACAAATAAAATTAATAAAGATAATGTAACAACTGTTCTTAATATGTGGCAGCAGCAGTATCAGCCAAGCTCAGGCGATGCAAACATGATTGAAACTCTGTTTGATGAAGAAATGTTCTGGAATCCTTCTCTTCACAAGCCGGAAAACGGGCGTGTAAAGATTGAAAATCCAGAAAATAATATGGATATTATCTGGAACATAGTTGTAGCTCTTGATGAACGTGCTCAGGAATTAGGAATTAAGAACAAACTCGCAGGTAATTTCTCTGTATGCTATGCTGAACTTGATGATACATTTGTAGATCAGTCTGCAGTTCAAAATGCAGTCCAGACAATATGTGCGGAAGTTACAAAAGCAGAAGCAGCAAAAGCAATTGAAGATGCTAAAACAGAACAAGCGGATAAGGCAAAAGCTAAGGCAGAAGCTAAAAAAGCAGAAAAAGAACAGAAAGAAAATCAAAAAGCTATAGAACAACAAAATCAATTCCGAAATGATATGAGAGAAATTTTAGGCGATGATAAGGCTGAAATTTCTACAGAAGTAAAATATGAGAACGGTAAATTTGTCCGTAGAATTAATGGTAAAAATTACTACGGCAAAGATTATCTGGAACTTTCAAATGCTATAGAAAAAGCAGGTTATGATCCAGTACAATACCTTAAACAAAAAGCTTTGGACAAAGCAGCATAAAAAAATTTGCATATAATGATTCCTCATATTTGGCAGAAAGAAAAACAGTAGAAAGAAAATAGTAGGTTAAGTGTGAAATTTTGCCCCCTCAAAAGGGGGTTTTTCTTTAATAAAATTTTGCGTTATATATGTTGTTAATGTCTTTCATCTAAATCTTTTTTGAAAAAATCAATGATGGAAAAATAAAAAAATCAGGGTATAATAAAATATATATAGGATTAAAAATTATGAAATCAATAAAAGAAGTATCGCTTGAATCAAAAATATTGAAAAGACTACAGAGAAGCCCTGTATGTACGGATTTAGTCAATTACTTATTTGCAGATGAAGAATTGCAGGAAATGCAGGATTACGCAAATAATGTTTCAATAAAACGTCTGGGTTATAACGACCATGGTCCTGTCCATATGAGACAAGTGGCAGCTAATGCAATAAAAATGCTTAATTTATTACAGGATTCTGGAATAAAAACTTCGCTTGAAAAGGAAGAAATAGGGACTTTTGAAGATAGTATGTGTGCAGTAATACTTGCAGGATTGATGCACGATTTAGGTATGATGATAGGAAGGCAGGGGCATGAGGATATGTCGGTTATTCTTGCTAAACCTATTATTGAAAGGACTTTGATGCATGTTTTTCCAGACAATCTGCACCGTAGAACAATAATAAAATCGCTTGCGATTGAAGCTATCATAGGACACATGTCATCAAGAAAAATTCATTCGGTAGAAGCAGGTATTATTTTGATTGCAGACGGATGCGACATGACAAAGGGCAGAGCACGTATCCCGATGGCGATTAATACAACTCCGAAAGTCGGAGATATTCATAAATATTCTGCAAACGCAATTGAAAGAATCGGTATTCATCATGGAGAGAAAAAACCGATAAGAATCGATGTAGAAATGTCAGGTGATGTCGGCTATTTTCAGATTGAAGAAGTGCTTTTAACTAAAATAGATTCAAGTCCTGCTAAACAGTATGTAGAATTATACGCTGCCGTGCAGGGGCAGGAGCCAAAATGCTACTTGTAAAATAATATTAGAATTTTTTATTACATAAAGAAATGATTGTGAATATTTTTTCGAACCTTTTTTAAAGCATTTTCAAGAGAACTTATAACATCGTTAAAAAATATAAGTTCATTGTCATTTGCTCTGTTGATAATGTCAATCAGTTTGTCTTTTGCAGGATTATGTGCCGCTTCGGTGTCAAATCCAAATTCTCGTAAATCAATTTTGAGAATTTTTACTAATTGGAAAAATGTTGTTAAAGAAGGCACATAGCAACCTCTTTCAATTCTTGAAAGATGCTGGTCGCTTAAATCAACCATTTCAGCAAGTTCGGCTTGTGTTAAATTCATTTTTTTCCGGTAATATTTTATTCTTTCTGCTATAAATTTTTTGTCGTCAAACTTCATCATAACAGCATCTCCAATATTAAAATATGATGTATACGAATAGTTTTTAAGAACATTAATGCATATATTCTCATATAATTAGATATATGTGTATATAAAACTTAATAATCTGTTGTATACATATATTTTTGTGTGATTTAATAGACGTATGCATATAGTTGTGAGAGGAGAATATGAATAAAAATACAGCCGGAAAATTACCTGTAAAATATATAATTATTGCCTGCTGTACATATAAAAGGCCGGAAAAGCTTGAAAGACTTCTTAAAAATTTATGTACTATTAATTATCCTGAAAATATAAAAACAGAAATTCTGGTCATAGATAATGATAAAGCAAAGAGTGCCGAAGGAATAGTTGAGAAGTTTCAGGATGTTTTAGCTGTTCATTATATCATGGAAGAAGAAAAAGGGCTTTCAAACGTAAGAAATAGAGCAATAAAAGAGGCTTTTAAACTTGGCGCCGGTCATATTGCCTTTATAGATGATGATGAAATTGCGGATATAAACTGGCTGGTAAATCATGTAGATTTTTACAAAAAATTTGAAAATATTTATATTAGCAGTGGTCCGGCATACAAAAAATTTGAAAATAAATACCCTGATTATATAATCAATAATATTATATTTTCTGCATCCTCTTCAAAAAAACTT
>URXH01000008.1 GCA_900551675.1 uncultured bacterium | reverse complement strand
GAAAGAATTGTAGCAGCATTAACATATCTGACTATGGGTATGGTTGGTTTTATATGGCTGATTATCGGTTTATTTACAAAAGCAAGATTGAAACCTTTTTTGCAGTATCATATATTCCAATCAATATTTATATCACTTGGTTTTGCATTACTTTCCATATTAATAGGCTGGCTTTCAAATATTTTAAGCTTTATTCCTATAATAAACCAGATTGTTGCGCAGATTACTTTCTGGCTTAATATGCCGCTAATTTTTGACTACTCATTGATACAAGCAGTGATTTATCTGTTTTTGATTTATCTTGCAGTAACTTCATTTATAGGAAAATACAGTTATATTCCGTGGGTTTCTGATATTATTGACCAGAACATAAGCAGATAAAAGAAAACCCGCTTTAGATGCGGGTTACGTGCAATACATGAAAAGATTATGAGAAGAAGTTTGGTCTATGAGTCTGTTTTCGATAAAACTATTGCGTTTGAAAGAGGGATACCGCCTGTCATTTGAGGGCTGTTAACGACTTTTCCGTTGACATACATAACGGTAGAACCGCCTCCGTCAAGGTTAATTGCACCTATACAGCCGATTGACTGCATAAAGTTTGCAAGTTCCATTAGCGTCATGCCGATAGAACTTCCTTCACGGCCGTCAACTGCAACCATTATAACTTTATTATCTGCTGTATAACCGATTGCACTTCTCGGATTACGACCTCCGATAGCCTGAAGTTTTTGTGCAGTCATATCAACATAAACTTCACCGTCCTTAACAAGATAAGGACCTCCGCTTATAATATGTTTAACACCTTTCCATTCAGGTGTTGTACTTATATCAAGCTTAACATCTTTTTTATTAAGCAAAGCATACAAAACACTTTTGGGACCTGAAATTACATAACCGTTTTCAGGTATTTGGACAGCATTGGCAGAAGCTTTTGTAATTTTTCCATCAGCAACCTGAAGTCCGACACCGTATTTTGGTGCAGCAGGAGAATATTTTCCCCATTCAGGAGTATAAACAAGAACATGAGTAGAAAGCATCCGCGGCTGATTAATATTATCAACCTTAATTGTTTTCCCGCTTCCTTTTACCGATGCATCAAGGCTTATTCTTGCAATATCAAAACCATCTTCAAAAATTCCGAGAGCCACCCTGTCATATATAGGCCCTGTATACATTTTTTCGTTAATCATTAAAGTTCCGAGCGGAACACCTGTTTGAGGCTTGAAATAAGTTCCGTTTAAAGCAATTATAGCGTTGTTGTTTTTTGCAATAGCAGAAATTGTTCTTCTGCTTTTAAGTGTAGTATCTGAGGAGAGCGCGGGAGTTAACTCAAGATTATCTGCAAGTTTCAAATCTGCTTCTACTACATTAATTCTAACAGGTCTCCCGCTGTAATATTTTGTAAGTTTAATGTGCTTTACCCCGCCTGTTACATCAGTTATAAGCGCTTTAGGGTATTTATCTTTAATCATTTTATCAAAATTTTTCTGCCTTGCTTCAGGAGAAATTTCATTAAGAATTTTTGCTTTTAACTGACCTGTATCAAAGTCAGGCGCCGAAACCTGAGCAACTTTCATATTGCTTGCGTGAATAGGCATCAGCACCTGACACAAACTTAAAACCCCGATTATTGAAACATTAATAGCAATTTCTGCTAATTTTTTCAGCTCATAATTTTCTGCATTATAAATCAACGTATCCATAAGATCACCTCTAAGGTTTGAGTAACCGGATACCTTTTTGATTTAAGAGTGGGGCGGGGAATAACACTCATCGGAAACCTGATTTAGCCCTGTCGAAAATTTTACTGTCTTTTTTGATATTTTCTTTTAGAGTTTACCATTTTCAGGATCTTCCTACTACTATTGTAACATATTTTAACAAATAGTTCAATCCCTTATCCAACAAGGGATTTACAAAACTTAATATTGGTAAAGTTACACTTATTAATAAAATTTTAGTCAATATTTACTGGTTCACGCTGAATTTTATCAATTGCCTCACGTGCAGTGAACACAAGTGTTTCAGGGACATTATCTATTGTTGTAAACTGTCTTAAAACATCTACAACACGCTTAAATGAGCGGACAATATCTCCTTCTCCCATATCTATCTGCTCGGTAATTGTTTCCCATTCTGCACCTTCAACCCATAGCTCAATCAAAGGGCTGAAATAAGGATTAATATACATAGGTGCTTCTACAGAATACCGATTTTGGACTTTTTCAACTTTACGCCGTATATTTCTTATCAAATTCAAAGTTTTTCTGACAGTCTGAGACACTGGTAAATAAGGAATATCAATACGCAGATCTTCTGTAGTAATTGCACATATTACTGATGCAAGCTGCGCCGGTGTCAAATCATCAAGCACATGAGAAAAAATTATTTCAGCGACAAATAATTCATTTTCTGAGCGTATCTGAGAAGTCGTTATGCCTTGTTGAGAAGGGTAATCATCTGTCAGATACCCCGTATCAATTAACACGCTTCTATGAGCCAAAAATTTATTCCAGAATATATCTCTCTGTTTTTCAATTTCTTTATCTATTTTATTCATACGTACAGAAAAACGAGCAAGAACTTCTATATTTTTAGAATGTTTTTTATAAAGTTTGCAGGTATCACATTTAAAATCATGCATTTTTTCAAGCATAGCTTTTGTTTCTTTACCGAATTTAACAGCTTCAGGGGATAGCGGTCTGTTTTTAGAACGTTCCTGTTTGCATATCTTTTTATAAGTCTGCCTGTTCTGAACATATATATGTCTTATCCTGTCGTATTCATGGAGTTTTTCATCGCACAATTTATACGGACAAACAAATTCCCTTGATTTTATTTCATTTTCAAGCTGTTCTTTGGATTTCAAAAGAGGCTGAAGCCTGGTGCCGGAAGAGAAATAGCCAAAACTTTTCAGGATAAGTTCTTTAGCCTCATCAAGCGAAAATCTCTGTAAAAGATTTAAAACCATTGAATAACTCGGCGAAAAACGGCTTTCCAAGGGATTAGCATCACTCAATACAAGTTCTGCAACTTCTTCGGGAGATTGAAACTGTGTTCCGACAATCGTAACATATCCGACTTCATCCATTCCTCGTCGCCCGGCCCTGCCAGACATCTGCAAAAATTCACTTGCAGTAAGCATTCTGTGCCCGCTATCCGTACGTTTGCTTGTAGAACTTATAACTGTTGAACGTGCAGGCATATTTATTCCAGCAGCAAGCGTTTCTGTTGCAAACACAACTTTAATAAGCCCTTTTTGAAAAAGTTTTTCAACTAAATTTTTCCATGCAGGCAAAAGCCCTGCATGATGAGATGCAACTCCGCACAGAAGATATTCAATGTGTTTATTATTATAAAGATGCGGATTTTCTGCTATATATTCATCAATAAACTGCTGTATTTGAGCTTTTTCGCCCTTTGTAATCAAATCAAGCGAGGCGCATTTTTCCATCTGCTCATCGCATTTTTTACGCGAAAACGTAAAATATATGGCAGGAAGCATATCATTTTCCTGCAAATTTCTTATGATTTCCTTAACATAAGACTTTTTGTTTTGAAGCTTACGCCCGAAAACTCGTTTTTCAGGTTTTATTTTTTTATTAAGCTGACCGCTTGGTGTCAGAAGCGGCAGTAATTTTGTCGGTTGAGAACTGTCAAAATAATAAAATTTTAAAGGAACAGGCCTGAAATCAGTATCCACAAGTTCTGTTTTTGAATGAACAGTATTAATCCAGTCGGTAAGTTCCTGCGCATTTGCAACAGTCGCCGAAAGAGCAATAATTTGTACATTTGTTGGACAGTAAATAATACTTTCTTCCCATACAGTTCCTCTCTGCTCATCGTTCATATAATGAACTTCATCAAGTACAACATATTTAACATCTTTCAAGTTATCGGCAACAGCTCCAAAATTTGTACCGTACAGCATGTTCCTGAAAACTTCTGTAGTCATCACAACAATTTGTGCGCTGCGATTAATTGAAGTATCTCCTGTTAAAAGTCCAACCTTATCCTGCCCGTATGTTTCTGAAAAATCATAATATTTTTGATTTGACAGAGCTTTTAAAGGAGTTGTATAAAAAATTCGAGTTCCTTCACTAATTGCTCTATTTATAGCGTGCTGTGCAATAACGGTTTTACCTGCACCTGTCGGGGCACAAACTACAACACTTTTACCCCGATCAATATAATCACAGGCTTCTTTTTGAAAATCATCCAGCTCGAACGGAAATTCGCTCATTAATACTCCATATTACCTGTCATTTTGACTTTTATACAAGTTTATAATGACATTACAACTTCTTATATTATGCCCCAAAAAAGAGAAAATGTAAAATTTAGTTATTACACTTAGCAAAAATAATTTTTTACACGCTTTAATAAGATAAAAAGGAGGAAAAATGCAAGTAAATGTAAACGCAAAAGCACAAAATAAGCAGAATTTCGGTATGGCAATACATTCTAATCCCAATGTTAACAGAGTTCTTAAATCAAGGATTAAAAAAGTCGAAGATTTAGAAAGATTAAACAGAATAATTGATGAACAGGCAAAAAATGACAAAGTAGATATAACACTTCTTGTTATGCCTGACGGAAAATCATTAAACGCAAATGTTTATTCAGTAGATGAGTCTACCTTTGGAAAAAATTATTTTGCCCAATATACAGAAAATGCTTTTACAAAATTATTTCAAGGCCCCGTTGGTTTTATAGAGAAAGTGGCAAAAGTTGCAAATAAACAGGCAAAAAAACTGAAAGAAATTTCAGAATTGCCTTATAACGATATATTAAATAAAATGTAATAAAAAGGACTCCTTAAAAGGAGCCTTTTTTATATTACGTCAAATCCTGTATACTTTCTTAGAACTTCAGGAATAATAATTGTTCCGTCTTTCTGCTGATAATTTTCAACTATAGCAGCGAATGTTCTGCCAACTGCCAGACCTGAACCGTTTATTGTATGAACAAATCTGGTTTTACCAGTGGCTTTTTCACGGTATCTTATATTTGCACGTCTTGCCTGGTAATCTCCAAAGTTTGAACAGCTTGAAATTTCTTTATAAGAATTGTAAGAAGGCATCCAAACCTCTAAATCCCAGCATTTGTTGGCTGAAAAGCCTATATCACCCGTAGATAAAGCTTCACGGCGATATGGAAGTTCCAATAACTGAAGCATTTTTTCAGCATCTTCCGTTAATTTTTCATGTTCGTCTCTGCTGGTTTCAGGCGTACACAGTTTTACAAGCTCTACTTTATTAAATTGATGGACTCTTATAAGCCCTCTTGTGTCCTTCCCTGCAGAACCCGATTCACGTCTGAAACACGGGGTATAAGCAGTCATATATTTGGGAAGATCGTCTTCTGATAAAATTTCGCCTGAATAGATATTGGTAACAGGTACTTCTGCTGTCGGGATTAAATATAAATCCTCATCAACACATTTATACATATCTTCTTTAAATTTCGGGAGCTGCCCTGTACCGGTCATAGTCGCTGCATTTGCCATAAACGGAGGCAAAACTTCTTCATACCCTTGTTCCTGTGTATGATAGTCAAGGAAAAAGTTTATTATCGCTCTTTCTAACTTTGCCCCTTTACCTCTATATAAAATAAATCTGCTCTGAGAAATTTTAACTCCGCGTTCAAAATCAACAAGTCCTTTTTCTTCACACAGATCCCAGTGAGCTTTGAATTCAAAATCAAATTTTCTAGGCTCACCCCATTTGTATACTTCCACATTATCGTCTTCCGAAAGACCTATAGGAGTTGTTTCATCAGGAATATTCGGAGTATGCAGCAAAATATCACGCTGCTTGTTATCTAATTCGGAAAGTTTTTCTTCTAATTCTTTTATATCATCACCGAGTTTGCGAACCTCTTCCTGCACAGCATCGGTATTCTCGCCGTTTTTCTTCATAAGACCGATTTTTTGCGAATCATTTTTTCTTTTAGCACGCAATTCATCTGCCTGAGTTTGAATTTTTCGTCTTTCAGCATCTATTTCTAAAACTTCATCTATAGAAAGCTCCGGATTTCTCCTCTTTAAAAGTTCATTGACCTTATCCGGACATTCTCTAATCATCTTGATATCAAGCATTCTCTACCACCTTTACAGTCATAACTAACGTATTTTTATGCAAATATTCTAATTTAAATATAAGTTATAATCAAGAATAAAATTATCCGTTTAAATTTGTTAAGAATTGTAGATTTTCTTGACAAATAGTGTATAATAAAAATTAAGGGGATTATGTGTAAATATGATGTTTAAAAAGTTAGCTCAAAAACTTAATTTGGAAAAGACAAAACACAAAAACGGAGTAATTAATCCGCTTGATGTTGATTTTGAGGGGAGAAAAAGCGTATTTCTGGATAAATTAACCAGAACCGCCGTTAATATGTACGAACGTAAGTGCGACATAAAAAATTTCACCAAATTAGCTCTGTCCGATCCTGAAAATGATTCTCACAACAGAATTATGGACGAACTTTTTTCTAAAGGTGTTGTTGATGCTACAGATGATGAGAAATTACTTGAGCTGTCTGATAATACAAGATTTTTAAGAGATCTCGGTCTTATTGACTAAAATTATCTTTTTACAGATTTTGAATTATTGCATCCGTAAATTCTTTCGTAGTTAAATTTCCGCCTAAATCAGAAGTAAATTTTCCCTGCGAAAATGTTTTAAATAAAGCTGATTGTATTTTTTGAGCATAAACAGTTTCTCCGATATATTTTAGCATTTCAACTGCTGAAAGCAAAAGAGCAGTAGGATTAGCTTTATTTTGACCTTTTATATCGGGAGCAGAACCATGAACAGGCTCAAATACAGCATAGTCTTTGCCAATATTTGCCCCCTGCGCAATACCGAGTCCGCCTATTAATCCTGCACATAAGTCAGAAACAATGTCTCCGTACAAATTAGGGAGTACAAGCACATCAAACTGTGAAGGATTTTGCACTAACTGCATACATAAATTATCAACAAGAATTTCACGCTTATTAATTTGAGGGTAATTTTCAGCGACTTTTCTATAACAATCGAGAAATAAACCGTCAGAGAGCTTCATAATATTAGCCTTTGTTACAACACAAACTTCTTTTCTTTTATTCTTATGAGCATAATCAAAAGCAAATTTGCAAATTCTTTCTGAAGCTTTACGTGTTATAACTTTTATACTCTCTGCAGTATCTTCATTTACCTTACGTTCAATACCTGCATACAAATCCTCTGTATTTTCTCTCACGACAACAATATCAACATTATCGAATTTTGTTTTTACATTAGGCAAATTTTTGCATGGACGCAGATTAGCATATAAATCAAGAGCTTTGCGAAGCTGAACATTAACGGATTTAAAACCTTTTCCAATAGGAGTTGTAACCGGAGCTTTCAGAGCTATCTTATTCCGTTTAATTGACTCTAATACTCTATCAGGCAAGGGAGTACCTTCTTTATCAATAACATCAGCACCTGCTGTTTGAAGCTCCCAATCTAATTTAAGCCCTGAAGCATCAATTATTTGTACAACAGCATCTGAAATTTCCGGGCCAATACCATCCCCGTTAATCAACGTTATTCGTGTCATTATTCCTCACAATATGTAATTTTCTCTCAAATTTCTCAAAGAAACCGCAATTGGTAACAGTTAAACTATCTTCAAGATACACAACTCCGAGTCCGAGTGCAGTAAGCAGAGGGCAGGAAACTCCTTCTGCATAATTTTTGCAGTCCATGCACTGATCGTCATTATCTATAAAAATTTTACCGTTTTCATAATACATAGACTAATTATACAACTGTTTTTTATGTTTGTAAATATTAACAATTCTTAACAAAATTAAAATTAAAGGCAATTTTAAAAGATAAAAATTTTTTATGTAATTAAGGTAGGTTATAAAAATCAGGTAGGTAAAAAATGGGTATAAGTTCCATTGCATCAAAAGGCTGGCAATATTTTAAACGCGCAGGCAAACTGTATCCGGATTTTGTACTCGGCACAGGAAATGAGAAGTTTACGCAGGCAATGCGCAGTACAATTAGAAACCGTAAAGCAAACGGTCAATCTTATATGGAATCTGTCTGGTCTGGGATCAAAAAAGGTACGCAGGAAGCAGAAAAACATAATAAACAAATGGCACAAAAACATGGCGGTTTCTGGAAAGGTACATGGGCATCATTAAAATCATTTCCTGCTAAAGTTGCACAAGGCTGGAGAGTCGGCGGACAACTTGCCGACAAAGCAGGTAAAAAAGGATTTTCAAAATTCTGGTCTCAGTTCAAAGGTTCAATGAGCGGTATGGGCAAAAGAATGCCTTTAATAGGTACATTAATGATTGCAGTTACCGAGCTACCTAATATATTTTCCGCATTCAACGATAAAGGAATTGTCGGAGGAATAGCTGAAACAGGTAAATCAGGATTAAGACTTGGTGCAGGCATGGCCGGTGCAGCTATCGGACAGGCAATAATTCCAATTCCTATCGTAGGCGGCATCATAGGCTATATGGCGGGCGACTGGTTAATGAGCAAATTTACAGGCAAAAGCCATTCTGAAAAGAAAGCTGAAATGGAAGAAGCACTAAAACAACAACAAACAATGCTTCAGCAACAATATGCAATGAATCCTTTCGGCACAGGAATACCACATACGCAGGGTATACAGCCTCAAATAAATACACCGCAGCCGACAATGACGCCACAACAGTTAATGGCATTACAGCAGATGTTATATTCAGGCGCGACGGCAAACCCGATGGAGCAAGACTTCATGGCTATGACATCCGGGATGAACAGACTTAATTTTCAATGTTAAAAACTAAGGCGGATAATAAATTTAACCGCCTTTTTTACATATCTTTACAAAAAAGGCAATTTTAAACAGTAAAAATTTTTATATTAAATATACGGGGAAAATAAAAAAATTTAAGGGAAAATTAAAATGGCAGATGTTAATTCAATACAAAGCCAGAATTTAGCGCTTGCTAACTGGCTCTATGACGTACAAAATACAGAAACGCAGCAGCATAGTATAACAGGAGAACTTGGTACAAATTTAGCGTTTGGAGTACCCCTGATAGCAGGCGGACCGGCACTTTTAAAATACAGCGCTAAACCATATCAAGCATACAAAGAAATGAAAAATTCACAAGGCGTAAACTACTTTCAAGCATGGCAAAATCTTGCAGAAAGGAATAAAAATGCGCGGGCACATTTGAAAGATGATAAAAGTTTCTTCCAGACAATGAAAAACAAACATCAATATAATAACCTTATAAATATTGAGAAAGAACTCCCGAAATACGATTCTAAAATTGATGTAACAAAATTAAGCGAAAAAAAGCTGACCAAATACAATAATGCAAAGCTGAAAAGCAGTTATTATGAAGAAGCTAAAAGGCTAATTCAGGAAGCAAAAGATAAAAAAATGACGGGTGAAGAGCTTAAAGCCCAGCTGAAAAAAATCAGAGATGCTTTACAAAAGGGCGATATGAAACTAAATCAGGCTATACAGTCCGGTCAGATAAAAACAACATCAAAAACAGGAAAACTCTCACACTGGTTAAAATCTAAAACAGGAGTTTATAAAGCTGAAAGCAAACTGCTTCAGACATCAAAAGGGGCATCTGCATTAAGATTAGCATCTAAAGGGGCAAAAGGATGCTGGATCATGGCAGCTCTTGAGGGTGTTTTAGAAATCCCTTCAGTTGTTGAAGCATATAAAATTGATAAAGTTGAAAAACAACAAGGTATAAATAATAACAGAGGTAATAAACAGCTTGCAAAATCTGCAGTTAAGGTTGGAGCAAGTGTTCTCGGATACGCAGCCGGCGCAGCTGCAGCTGGCGCAATAGCTGGATCAGTTGTTCCCGGTATAGGAAACGTTGCAGGCGCAGTTGTCGGATTTGTCGGAGGGCTAATAGGAGGCGCTATAATGAGCTGGGGAGCCGGAAAAGTTATGGATGCAGCACTTGGAGAAAAAGATTCTCTAAATAAAACAGAAGCTCAGCTGTACGCTGAAGAACAAAATAAAGAAAGAAAAGAACAGGCAGAACAATTAGCACAACAAGCTGATAATTCTCCAGAACAGCAAGAAGCACTGCTTTTGGCAGCCGCACAAAAAGCTCAAGATGAAGGCGGATTTAATGATGAAACGACATTAAAGGCGTTTGAAGAACTTGTTGCACAAAGAGAAGCGGATATAAACGAAACCGGCGAAAACACACATGATTATGAACCATATCTGACTCAAAATTCAGAATATGATCCGTTAATCAATCAATTACAGTCAATCGCAAATATCAATTACAGTGTATAAAAAGAAAAGACCGCTGTTAAATGGTCTTTTCTTTTTTTTAAAATGATGATACATTGAAATCTCTTTCAGATTTATTTGAAGTACACTCCAAAACCTTTTTTAAAAAGCGCTCAATTGCAGATTCCATAGAGCTGATTTCATCTTTCAATGCCTTGTAGCTTTCTTCCCTGATGTCCTGCAGGGCATTCTCAAAAATCTCGTCATGATACATAATTATCTCCTTATAAAATATTCCCGTAGACTTTATTAAGCATTTTATATTATTGCCAAAGACTACTTCACTTATTCCCATAACGGCAATATTTGGAACAATCTTTAATAAAAAAAAGAATATTGTTACAAAATTTATTATTCCTACAAAATAAAAAAAGTTTAATGTAAAATATTAGAATATTACAGGGGAAGTAGAATGGCAACCGATTTTTTAACAAGTTACGACTATTATTCAAGCAGACGTGATATGGAGATAATATCACAGATAGTTGAATCGCTGAAAAATATTCTGGAAGAAGATAAATTACAAACACAGCCGTTATTTTTAAAAACGTCTGAAAACCTTATATTAAATATCGCAAGAAAAGTCGTACAAGAAAAGAAAAAAACTTTTCTTATCGGAATTACGGGAGAAAGCGCATCAGGCAAAACTGTTTTTGTTGACAACACCATAAAAGCATGTGTTAAAGAGAAAAAAGAGGGGATTTATACGGTTATCCGCTGTGATGATTACTATAAAGATACATCTAAAGAATTAATTGAAGCAGGAAGTTATGAAGCTCTGTTTAAGACTGGCTTCAGCTTCGACACTCCTGATGCTATAGATCTTGAATTAATGAAAAAACATTTGATGAAACTCAAAACAGGGAAAGAAATCACATCGCCCAAATACGATTTTGTAACCTGTGTTTCTGATCCAAACGGCGACATAAAAAAACCGGCAAAAGTTGTTCTAACTGAAGGGTTATACGTATTAAATGAAGGTCTTAGGGATATTATGGACGTAAAAGTTTACGTTTACACTCCTCTAGAAGTTATTAAAGACAGATGGTACAGAAGGGCTGCTTTAAGAGGTAAAACAGGCAAGGCCGCTGATTTACAGTTTCAAGACGTAAATAAAACTGCTCAGCAGTACATAAGACCGGCTTATCAAATCTCGGATGCCGTTATTAACGGGATGGTATCGCAGGAGTATATTCAAGAAATTACGGATAAAATATTTTATACACTGCAAAAAATTGTTGAATACTAAAAAAAGAGCCTCAAGGCTCTTTTTTTTTAATGTCCGCAAGATGTACATCTCGGCTGTATTGTTTCTATGTAAATTCTATCACAAGTATTGCAGTTTTCTTCGGCAAAAGCCTTTCTACATGTTGGACAAGGCTGTAATTTAATCCTTGTACACTCATCACATTTCATTTTCTTAACTTTGCACTTGTTGCAATTTTTAAAACCTGTGAATGGATTAAGACTGAAATTGGTTTTATTCTCACCTATTCCAATATAAGGAAGCGGATTGAGGTAAGATAAATAAGGCATAGGATTTAAAGACTGTACGCCTTCCCACGCAAAAGCCCCTTGAGCAGATAGAGATACAGCACCAATTAAAGCAAGTGTAATGCATAAATTTTTCATAATAAACATACTCCCGTTTTTTAAATTTAAAATATATAAACTTTGTTTACACATTTATAATAAACTTTTTCCAGATACTTTACCATATCTGATATGACAAGAGGACTGCCCGAAAGCAGTCCTCTTAAAGAGCAATTTTATCTAATTAACAATCAGAGATTATATATCCTGATTTACTCTGTCTAAAGTTGCATCATCAAGAAGGATAACATAGATAGTTTCACCATCTTTAGCATGATACTGGAGACCTTTTGTAATCAAACCGGTAGCAAGCCCGACAGCAGCACCTACAGGAAGACCGATTGCAACACCGGTACCAATTAGATCCGGGCTGGGAATGAACGCAAAGCCAACACCTGCGCCCGTACCGATAGCACCGCCGGTCAGTGTGCAAAGAACTAATTTACCTGTAGTCATCCATGGGCCTTCTTTTAATGAATAGTCTTTAGAAAAAGGTTTAGCATTAAATGCAGCTTCTTTACCGTTCGGCAAAATTATTTTCTGCAATTGAGGATAAACTCTAGCATTTTTGTTAAACCACTTCGGATCTTTAATTTCATTAATTTGAGCTACAAATTTAGTATTAGCAGGGATAATAAGAGTTCCTTCTTCAGTATAAATATCTTCATTTGCTACGAAATTAACAATATCACCTGCTTTGTGATCTTCCGATTTGAATTTTTCATCGAAAGCCACAACCAGAACATTTCCTTCTCCGATAATGCTTTGAACATTGTTAACTTTAACTTCGTCATTTGGAGCATTTCTTTTAACATCTAGATGTTCAACTCTTGTTACACCAAGATACTGCTGCTTAACCAAGTCTAATTTTTCTTTAAGTCTAGCTAAAAGAACAGCAGCTTCAGCTCTTGAAAGGTTATCATTCGGTCTTAATTCTCTGGAATCAGGGTAATTTACATAAATTCCGTAATTAATAGTTTTTGCATAAACATTTTTTGCCCATGCAGGTACAGCTGAAGCATCTTTAAATTGATTTAAGATAGATTTGTCAGCTTCCATATCTTTTGTAATGTGGCTGATAACAGATTGAGCTTCAGATCTTAAAACTGATTTGTTAGGTTTGAATGTGCCGTCAGGGTAACCATAAACCAAACCTAACTGCTGTGAACGCAAAATATTGTCATAATTTGGATTTGATTTTGAAACATCTGAGAATTTATTTGAAATATTTACATTCAAATTTTCATCAGACAAAACTTTTAACAATGCGTTAACAAATTCAACCCTTGTCATATCTCCTTCCGGATTAAAACGATTACCTGAAAGAGACATAATATTGCCGTCTACAACAATATTAATTTCTTTGCTTGCCCAGTAATTCTGGCCAACATCGGCAATTGATGCAGCTAATGCAGGAATTGCATTAAATGACAATAAACATAATGTCATCAATCCTGAAATAAATTTCTTCATCTTTAATTCCTCATATTTACTAGTAAACCTTTTTCGTGTATGATTATAACGTAATTACTAAAATTTGTAAACATGTATTAAAACATGTATTTATAATTTTATTAAATTTACCCAATACAGAAAGGAAGAATATGGATAATTACACTATGACCAAAATTGTTGCAACACTTGGACCTGCAACGTCAACAAAAGAAAAAATCCGAGAGCTTTTTAAAGCCGGCGTTACCATGTTCAGATTAAATTCTTCGCATGGCGATGTTGAAATGCACAAAACAAATTTGTCTTTCATCAGAGAAATTGAAAAAGAAGAAAAAACGCTTATTCCTGTACTTTTGGACCTGCAGGGGCCGAAAATAAGAATAGGCAACCTGCCTGAATCTATAGAAATTCACAAAGGCGAGATCTTGAAATTCCGCCACCAGCCTGAAGTTACAGGGGATATTTTACCTGTTGACTACAAAGGCATGGCTGATGACGTTACGCCGGGTGAAAAAATTATGATTGATGACGGCAAAATCCAGCTTGAAGTAAAAAAAGTTGAAGATAGAGTTATCTTTGCAGAAGTATTAACAGACGGGCTTTTGAAACAGAGAAAAGGTATTAATATTCCTGGTTCTCAAGGCAGTCTTGATGTATTGACAGAAAGAGACATCAAATTCGTTGAGTTTGCAGCAAAAAATGATATTGACTATCTTGGTTTGTCATTTGTAAGACAGGCTTCAGATGTAGTTAAATTAAGAGAATTGCTTCATGACAACGGCAATACAACAGCAAGAATAATTTCAAAAATAGAAAAACCGCAGGCTGTTGAAAATATAGATTCAATCATTGAAGTTTCAGACGGCATAATGGTTGCCAGAGGCGATCTGGGTATTGAAATTTCAAACGAAAAAGTACCTATTGTACAAAAAACTATTATCAGAAAAGCTAATGCAAAAAGAAAAGTTGTAATCGTTGCAACACAAATGCTGGACAGCATGATTGAAAATCCTATTCCAACCCGTGCTGAAACATCAGACGTTGCAAATGCAATTTTAGACGGAACGGATGCAATCATGTTATCAGGAGAAACAGCAGCAGGCGCTTATCCTGTTGAAGCTGTTTCAATGATGAAAAAAATTGCAGATAATGTTGAAGCTTCTCCTTTCATGAGAAAAAATAAATTCCCGAGAAAAATGATTGAAGAAGAAAAAGATTCACAGGCAATGGCAATAGGTATGTCAATCGCTGATATGACAAGGAAAATGGATGTAAAAGCCGCAATTGCATTAACAGGCAGCGGATTCACAGCATCAATGCTTGCCGAGGCAAAATTAAGCGTTCCTATTTTTGCCTGCTGCCCTCACAAACATATATGCCGCGACATCAAGTTATACAGAGGGGTTTATCCTATTCCTCTTGATTTTCAAGCTTCTATTGATAAAAAATCATTGTTAGAACTTGATAAATTCCTGATTAACGGACTGGGACTTGAAAAGGGAGATTACGTCGTAATCACAGGTTCAGTTCCCGAGCTGCTTGTCGGCGGTACAAACTTCATCAAAATCCACAAAATCGGATTGCTTGGAGAATAATAAGATACAAAAAATGATATCAGAAAGCCGTCTTTAAATAGACGGCTTTTTCACGCAAAAAAATACCCCTTATACGGGGTAAAAATTTTGTTTTTAGGAAGGTAGGAATAGGAATTTAATACTCTCTCTTTTAATATCTCTCGTCTTATTTAAACTGCTTATATATATAAAGTATATATTATTTATCTAGTTTCAGGAATTAACCTATTTGTTACAAAAATTAATACTTTTTCTACCCCAAATGTCCAAAAACATTGAAGCCACAACATTTTGCAGAAAATGTTATGGTACGGATAAAAAAGGAATGTTAGTTTCGTCCATCGCTCGTTTTAACGCAATAAATACAATGAATAACACCGCATTTGCATCGATGCAGGCACAGAATTCAATGTTGAATGCTGTTAATAATAAGCATACTTTTGGCGGCGAGCACGATTTGAGCATGCTTAACAAAATAGATAAACAGCTCAGTCTTGATCTTCTCACTAATAAATTACTTTATAATGTCGCTTATCTGCAGGAAAAAATCGCTTCTAAACATCAAAATAATAAAATAAACAAATCTTTGAATCTTTTAGCTTAATCGTTTTCTTTTTTAAATAGCTCTTTTACAAGAACGGAACATACTGCAGGAATTACAGAAACAAACAGAAGAACATTTGTAATCCCGAATTTTTCGGCAACAAAGCCCAGCATTGACATAACAATTGCAACTATTCCCCATGAAAAGCCATTTATAAAGCCCGAAATTATACTTTTATATTCAGGCAGAACATTCTGAGCCATAATCATTGTAACTGGAGTTGCCATCATTGTAACAAAACCGGTTATTATAAAAATAACAAGCGATATCAAAGAATGAGAAGAACAAAGCATTATAAACAATATCATTAATGGCAGAGTCGATATCATAGAAATATAAAATACATTTGCAGCACCTATTTTTTTCTCAATATGACTGCTGATTAAGGATCCTATACCGCCTGCAAAAATAAATAAAAATAATGCTGTTCCTATATAAAAAGGCTTATACCCCATGCTTTTCCACAAAAAAGGTAAAAGAATAAAACATGCAGACATAATCATTGTTTTCAGCATAGCTATAACATTTAAAATATTTAATTTTCTGTTAGTTAAAATTCTTTTGAAAGCTGTCTTAAAATTAATTTTTGTTTTTATCGGCTCGGTTAAGGATAATTTCGGAACAAATATAAACATTAAAAATGCCCAGCAAACGCCTAATACCGTCATCAAAGGCATTTTTGGCATTCCGAGAAACTGGGTTATGGCAGATGAGACAACAGGACCGCATGAATATCCCAAAGTTCCCATAGCAACAAAAATAGCCATAGCTTTTCCGGCAGTTTCTTTATCCGCAAATCGCGATGCAAAACCCAGAGCCTGCGGGTGAAAAAGGCTTGAGCCTATACTTCCGATAATTATAAATAAAATAAGGATAAACGGGTTATGTGCCAGAGCAGAGAGCGGTATAAAAATTGACGAAAGTATCAACCCCCAGAAAATAAAAGAGCGTTTTACTATATTATCAGCGAAATATCCGAATAACGGCTGTAAGAGTGATGAAAAGATATGAGAAATCGTCAGTATTATTGTTGCAAAAGCCATTGAAATTCCGATTTTCGCCGCAATGAACGGCATAATAGGATTCAGCACACCTGTATAAATATCATTTATAAAATGCCCTCCGCTTAACCACAAAAGGGCTTTTTTATTTCGGGGTAATTTATTTATCATAACTTAATTAAAAAATAAACTTCATCAAAAATCAATATCAGTCTACCTTATCTTTATAAAGAATAAAAATCATAAATATTGACGCTGCTAAAATTAATATCAAAGACATTATCTGTGCAACAGGAACACCTGAAATATTAAGCACACTGTCAATTCTCAAATGTTCTATCAAAATTCTCACAAGTGAATACAAAATTAAATAAATACAAGCAAGCACACCCGGATGCTTAGAAACTTTCTTAAATAAAAGCAAGAGAATAATAAAAATAACCAGATCTAAAATACTCTCATATAAAAAAGCAGGATGAAAATATTCATATCCTAAATATTGAAGAGGTCTGTCAGATACAGGGATATACAATTTCCATGGGAGATTTGTCGGAGTACCGAAAGCTTCTGAATTAAAAAAATTTCCCCACCTTCCGATACTCTGCCCTAAAGCAGTTCCGCACAAAAAAACATCAATAAGTTTTAAGAAAGGCATTTTATAAATTTTAGAAAATATAAATAAAGATAAAATTCCGACAATTATCATTCCATGAATAGACAAACCACCCTGCCTTATATAAAAAATCTCAAGCGGATGATTTATATAATAGGAATAATTTACACAGCAATAATACAATCTTGCGCCTATAATACCCGTAATTATTATAAAAGGAGAAAAATCAATTATCTTTTTTGCATTTATTTCATCATAAAAATTTTTATAAAGCAGATATGCTGTATATACACCCGTGAGAATGGAAAAAGCAAGTATAATTCCATAATAATAAACAGGAAAACTGAAAATTCTAAATGCAACATCTCCGGGAGACTGAAACATAATTACTTCACCGTATATTTTGCAAGCATATATTCAAGTTCTTTAACCTTATCCTCAACATAAGCCCTGTCATCTGATGTTCCGCTCTTATCAAGATACATTCTATAATCAGATATTGAATTACTCAAAAGAGAAGTGAGCATTTTCTTGCTGTTTTCAGAAAGCGTTCTTTCTGCAGTTTCCTGCTCTGAGATGGAGGCTGTTTCTGAAGATTGATCAGGCTTTTGAATAGTATCATCGTCATTTACGATAACATCACCTGAAATAATATCTTTTGCCAGATTTTCTTCGCACACGGCCAGAGAATAATATGCATCAGGGAAATCCGGATTTAATTTTATCGCATTATTGTAAGCCTGAATAGCATTTGCATAATCTTCAGCTTTTGTATAAGCGACAGCAAGATTATACTGCGTTTCAAAAATACTTCCGTCTAAATCCGCACTGGATTTCAACCGCTCAATTGCTGATGCGTAATCTCCTTTATCCATGAAATCTTTTGCTCTGTTGTTTAATTCCTGTATCGCAAAATTATTTATACATGCCGTTGAAATCACAGAAATAAACAAGATACTTGCTAGTAAAAAAGCTTTTTTCATGTTATAATCAACCTCATAAAATTATTTGTGATTTTTATTATAAAATAACTGCAGATTTTTGGCAAATTTGTATAAATAAAAGTTACAAATATGAACATGTGAGGTTAAAATATGTCAGAAGACAAAGTTATTAAATTAGGGGCAAAACGGGAAAAATCATCAGAGCAACACAACGAACGTAAAGATGACGATCTTGTATACTGCAGTTTTTGCGGAAGGCCGAATACTCAGGTTTTAAAAATGGTACAGGGTCCCGGTGTTAATATATGTTCTGAATGCGCAATGATTGCTGTACAGTATTTAATTTTAAACGACAGAATGCCATCTGCCGAAGCACAGGCAATACTGGATGCTTTCTGGGGAAAGGCACGTAAATGATAGACGCTCGGGGACTTAACCCTTTTGAAATAAAGGCAGAAATAGCGAAAATATTTGAGACTTTAAAAGGGGTTAATGATTTTGAAAATTATGCAGTAAATTTACGCACTCTTGATTCTCAAAATGACAAAAAAATTATTGTAAAACTGCTATTTAAAGAAATTAATAATACGAATCATAATGCGGGGCTTTTAAAATTTTTGCTTTTAAGATACTGCACAAAAGACGAATTAACCGAACATTTATGGAATATTATAAAAAGCAGCATAACTTCAAATCAGGCAAAAATTTTTGCGCTTGATTTATTGAGAGACATCGATACAGACTGGTCTTACGAAGAATGCGGCAAATATCTTGATAACCCTGATGAACTTATAGATTCAGATACAAAAAGAATTCTGGATAATGCAATTGTAAATCCGGAAGTTCAAATTGATTTTCTGGATTTTCTAAGCTCACTGGGAGAAGATGACAGAATAGTTCTGCTAAAATCTCTCGGAGCCGATTACGATAAAGATGAGCTTGCAAATCTTCTTGTTCCCGTATTTTTGTCAATGCCTTATACACAAACAGGCAAAACAGCGCTTGAAATTTTAGGAAACTCCAAATCACAGCTTGCATATCATGCCCTAAACAGCGCGCTTGAATTTGCACAGGATAATCTTGTTTCATCTATTAAGAAAAATCTATCTGTTTTAAAACTTGCCGGAATAAGAGAAGATAATTCACATGAATTTTATAAAAACCTATTAAAGAATTCTAAGCCTTATAAATTCTGCATAACTTATCCTGACGGTCATGGAAATCAGGCCGTAATAATATCAAGAATAAATAAATCGGGTAAAGTTCAGTTTGTAGCTGTTGTAATTGATGACTATAAAGGAATTCGAGACTGCTTTGGCTTTAACGAAATAACTCAATTTGAATGCAATGCAATAATTGAAAGATTTTACAGGGGACAAAGAGCACTTGATCTTGAACCCGGGATTTTAAAATCTATACTTGAAAAAGCTGAAAAATTGTCAAAACACAATATGCCTTATGAATACATCTGCTGGCGTACACTTCTCGCAGATATTGACTCTGTACCGCTGAAACTTGAATATAAAGTGAAAGAACTTTCAAAAAAAGAGTTTGAAGATATTTTAAAATACGATTTTACTGATTACTGGTTTTTAAACAGCACATACAGCGATGAATTTGAAGATTTTTTAAAAAATATTAATAACTTGCCGTCAGAAAATTTTGACCAATTCATTGATGAAAATGTTGAAAAAGTATTTTTCCCGCAAGAATACACTGTATGGAAAGAAAGAATATTGAACTGCGCACTTTTAAAACATCTGGCAAAAGATGAAAAATCTGCACAAAATTTATATTCCTTATATAATGATAAAAAGCTGATAAGAGAATTGTTCAAAAATATTTTGAGAAAAAGTATATATGAATACTACTTTTCACTGCAAAATAAGGAACGTATAAAAGATATAGAAGATATGTGGGTAAAATAAAATGTACAAAGTAATGGCGCTTGACATCGGGACAAAAAGAATAGGAGTTGCATTGAGCGACTATCTTTTAATGCTTGCAAACGGTCATTCATGCATTCAAAGGCAGCCTGAAGACAAGGCAATTGAAGAAATTCAAAAAATCATAAAAGAAAATAACGTAAAAAAACTGGTAGCCGGTATTCCGTACAATATGGACGGAAGTCAGGGTGCGCAGGCAGATGATTGTAAAGATTTTGCATCAAAAATTCACGGTGTTGAAATAATTTTTGAAGATGAAAGACTAACCTCAGACACGGCAGAAGAGAATTTGCGTGCAAAAAAAATAGACTTTACAAAAAATAAAGGACTGGTTGATATTGAAAGTGCTTGTATTATACTTGAACAGTACCTTGCAAGATGCTAGAATAAAATTTGTAAAAAGAAAGGAAAAATAAAAAATGGCAGATGAAGATCAAATAATTGAAACTATTGACGAAAACGGCAACGTAATTAAATTTGAATTGTTCGATATTGTTGAAGTTGACGAACAGGAATATGCTCTTTTACTTCCTGTTGAGGAAGAAGAAGGAGATGAAGTTGTTCTTATGAGATTATCAAAAGATGGTGAAGAATATCTCTTTGAAACAATTGACGATGATGAAGAATTCGAAAAAGTCGCAGCATACGTTGAAAACATGGAAGACGAAGACGAGGAATAAATTTTGTTTGAAAGATTTACGGAAAAAGCGGTAAATGTCGTAAGCACATCACAAAAACTTGCAAAGGAAGCAGGAGCTTCAAAAGTTGCTCCTGAATATCTGCTGCTGGCTCTTTTTGATGAAGCAAAAGGAATTTCCTTAAAAATTTTTAAATCTTACGATATAACACATGAAAAACTTGAAAAAGAAGTTCAAAAGTATGTATCTTCGAATATGAGAAATACCGTTCAAACGGTTACTCTGCCGTTTGATATTGAATATAAGGAAATATTAAAAAAGACACTTGATCTGGCTAACAAATCAGGTCATCAGACAATTCTTTACGAACATTTATTCCTTTCCGTAATTTCAGACAGAAAATCAAACAATGTCAAAATTCTTGAAAATCTGGGATTTGATATCTATAAATCAAAAAACCTGCTTGAAAAACTTGTCCAGAAAAAGATTAAACGGCTTTATCATCCCGAAATAGATGAAAACAATGCAACACCGGAAAATAAAGCTCAGGAAACAGACAACATATTCAACAGTAAAGAATCAGAAAAAGTTTTTGAACGCGCTGTTGCAAAACTTTCAACCTCAAATTATGAAATTTTGGGAACAGAGCAGATTTTATCTTCTATACTGGAAGATAAAGACTCCGAATTAACAAAAATATTTGAGAAATTCGGTGTTACAGGTGAAAACTTTGAAGAAAAACTGGCAAAAATTCAATCCAGACAGGCAGAATACGAAGGTCGCCAGATTATATTTACGCCTAACGCTTTTACCACAATGAATATGGCGCTCCAGACGGCAAAAGAGCTTGGTTCTTCAGTTGTATTGCCTGAACATATAGTGCTCGGGCTTTTGAAAACAAAACGCGGTATTGCCTATGAAATCCTTAAAGAATTGAAAGTACAGGATAATGACCTTGCACACAGCATAATAAAGCCGATAGAAAAACAGATGCCGGAAACTCTGACAATTTTAAGACTTGCAAAAGAGGAAGCAAGAAGGCTCGGGCGCAACATTGTAGGAACGGAAATGTTTTTGCTCGGAATTATCGGAGAAGGTACGGGAATCGGCGGGCAGGTGCTTTCAGAACTAGAAATTACAATGAAAGATGCAAGAGCAATAGTCGAGAATATGATAGGTTTCGGCAACGAATATTATGACAGGGAAATAATTTTTACAGAAAGAGCAAAGCGCGTTCTTGAAAAGGCATGGGAACTTGCAAAAAAAGATAAAAAAGAAAAGATAGAATCCGCACACATGCTTCTTGCTCTGACTACAGAACCTGATTCACTTGCAATGAAAGCTCTTGAACAGCTCGGGGTTGATGCCGTAGAAATTAAAGAAGGAGTAAAAAAATTCCAACAGGCTTGATTATTGACAGAGTTAAAAATTTTATAGAAAAATATAATTTATCAGGCACATTTATCGTAGCATTTTCAGGCGGATATGATTCAATGTGCCTTTTAGATATTTTATATAAACTCAAAACAGATATAGCCGCGATTCACCTCAACCACAACTGGCGTGGAGAAGAAAGTTTAAAAGAAGCAAAAAACTGTGAAAATTTTGTAAAATCTCGAAATATAAAATATTATTCTGAAATTCTGTCTGACAGCGTTGAAAAAACTGAAACTTCGGCGCGGGAAGCAAGATATGACTTTTTCAAAAGATGCGCTGAAATGTTTAATTCTAATGTAGTTTTTACCGCTCACAATTTTGACGACAATGCTGAAACAGTACTTTACAGAATTATTAAAGGCACAGGAACGATAGGGCTGCAGGGTATAAGCGAACATCGCGGAATCTTTTACAGACCGCTTTTAAAAACTACAAGAAGTGAAATTGAAGAATATATCAAAGATAATAATTTAACCCCTAATATTGACAGTTCAAACTTTAATACGAAATACAAAAGAAACCTTATAAGAAATAAAATAATACCTCTCTTAAAAGAAATAAATCCAAACGTAACAGGAGCGATTAATTCACTTTCAGAGCTGGCTGTTGACGACAACTGCCTGATTAATTCATATCTTCCTGAAAATCTTCTAAATGCTGTGCCTCATGAGCAAAAAAGACTTATTTATAAAATGCTCTGCGATTATAATATTGAATACGACCGCAAAAAAATTGAAAATATACAAAAATTTATAGAAGAAAATAAAATTTCAAAATCCGGAAAAAAATTTTCATTAAATGAAAATTTATGGCTTTTTGTAAATAATTCAATTGTCGAAATTATTTCATCAGAAGAAAAAAACACATCACAGATAAATATTAAACACTGCGGAGAATATAAATTTGGAGATTTTATCTTTACGATAGAGCCTTTTGGGGAAGAAATAAACTCATTTCCGCAGGACAGTGAATTTAAAGCTTTTGTAAATTTATCTGATATTGATTTTACACTCAGACATAGAAAAGACGGCGACAAAATTCAGCCGCTCGGGATATCAGGTACTCAAAAATTGAAAAAATATCTGAATGAAAAAAAAATTCCGACGCATAAAAAAGATAAGCTCATACTTCTGTGCAAAGATAATGAAGTTTTGTGGGTCGCAGGTGTCGGTTTGAATGACAAAATTAAGGTTGTAAATACTCCAACGCATGTGTTAACATTAAAGAGAGGTTAGGTTATGGACATTAATAAATTAAAAATTCTTTTTGACGAAAAACAAATTCAATCTAGAATTAAAGAGATAGCTGATGAATTAAATAAATTTTACGGGCAGGAAGAAGTTATTGCTATTTGTGTTCTAAAAGGCGCTGTAATGTTCACGGTGGATCTTGTCAAACATCTTAATATGCCGTTAAAGATGGAATTTATAAGGCTTTCAAGCTACAACGGAGGCACTTCAACTTCAGGAAAAGTGAACGCCGTAAACATAGATCTTCCTGATATTAACGGTAAAAATGTTTTAATTATAGAAGATATCGTTGATACAGGATTAACTGCTAAATTTCTTCTTGATTTTATCAGCTGCAATTTTCATACAAAATCA
Organism: uncultured bacterium; assembly: GCA_900551675.1. GTDB lineage: Bacteria > Cyanobacteriota > Vampirovibrionia > Gastranaerophilales > Gastranaerophilaceae > Stercorousia. The sequence continues at coordinate 8,460 of URXH01000008.1, read as the reverse complement.
ACAAAATTTTGTTCGCTTCTTGATAAAAAAGCAACAAGGCTGACCGAAGTTGATCCGGATTACTACGGATTTGAAGTTGATGATAAATTTCTTATCGGGTACGGTCTTGATTATGACGGGCTTTACAGAAATTTAAAATATATAGGTTATATGGATAAATCTGATCTGGAGTAAAAATTGAACTGTTTTGAAAATGCCGTTGAAAAAATACCTGAATTTTATAAAATTAAGACGGATGAGAATTTTGAAAAAAATATTTTCGAAATTCTAAATCAAATTATAGACTTTGATGCAGGGTATATAAATCTGACGAACTCGGAAAAACCTGAGTATCTTTTTAATACAGACTCCATGGATATAAAATCTTCCGGTTCATATTTATGCGAAAACTTATTTTTCAAAAATACCTGCTATGGTCAAATTGTTATAGCAGGAAATGTTTTCAGCAACAATGACAAAAAATTATTCAAAACCTGCGCATCTGTAATTTCAGATATTATAAAAGACTGCGAAATCTCCAAGATTTCAAAAATACAGATAGAGGCAATCCAGCAGGGATTTTCAAAAATTCATAAAGATACAAAAAAAATTAAAGCTTCACAAGAAGCTAAAACAAAATTTATCTCTCATATATCACATGAACTCAGAACGCCTATAAATTCAATACTCGGATTTTCGGAAATTTTAGGAAACGAATTTACGGGAAAGCTGAATAATAAACAAAAAGAGTACGTAAATGACATAAAAATTTCGTCATTAAGGCTTCTTGAAATGGTAAATGAAATATTGGACATCTCCAAAATTGAAGCAAAAGCTATGAAACTGAACATGCAAAAATTTTACACTTTAGATTGCATTCAGGAAGTTATTAATCTTATAAATCCTTTAATAATAAAGAAAAATTTAGATTTAAAAAAGAATATCTGCAATTTTGAAATAACTGCGGATTACCAGAAGTTTCAACAGATACTCTTAAACCTTTTGAGCAATGCCATTAAATATACGCCTGCAAATGGGCGAATTATATTGGAATGCAGTCAAAATAACGGTCGTACTATTATTACAGTTGAAGATAACGGGATCGGGATTGAAAAAAAAGATTTAAAAAAGATATTTAAAACATTTGAACAGGCTGAAGCAAAAGCTAATTCTACAGGACTCGGACTTGCTATTGCACAGGAATTTGTTAAAATGCATAAAGGTACAATAACTGCAGAAAGCGTATACAAAGAAGGCAGCAAATTCACGGTAGTACTGCCGTAAAATATTCTTGTTTTTTCATTTATACCGTGTTATATTAAAGTTAAAGAATAGAGAGGGAATAAAAGTATGGCATCTATTAAAGACGCTTTTGAAGAAGCTGTTCAGGATGACAACGCCTTAACAAAATACATTTTATTTGCTATACCTGTATACTTTTGTACCGTATTATATACAAATACTGAAAAAAACGGGCTTTCAGCATTTTGGGCAGCTGGTGCCGTAACTTTTCTTCTTCTTTTCGGATTTTTAATAGAATGCACAAAAAATGTAAGAAATGGTAAAGATCATATTTTGCCGTCATTTAATATTTTTAGGATTTTCTGGGCAGGCATAAAAGGAGCAGTTGCTCTCGGTCCTTTAATTGCGGTAAATTGCTGGCTTGCAGTCTTTGTTAACAATATACTCGTAAATTATATGACGGAACCTAATACACTGCTTGTTTTTAAGTGTATTGTCTGGGGAGTTTTCGGTTCAATGATGCTCACAGGTTACCTTTGTTATGCTAAAACATTTAAAATTGCGGATGCATACAATCTGAAAACTATTTCTGAATCAAGCATGGACATAATGATTGCGATAATATTTATGATTCCGCAGGTTGCCATTGCAGATGCAATACTCATAGCCCCCGTAACGTATATTGTATGGGTATTTTTCGGAATTCCGCATCCTATTGCAACATTTTACTGGAGTATGGTTTTAATATTTAATCTTGCAATGTGCGGTCATTATCTTGCACAGGTTGGATACGAAACGATTGCGGTAAAAGAAAACGAAGATAAAATTATTTAACCATTAAGCATTTCACGCATTTTTTTCAATTTATCTCTTATTTCTGCAGCGCGCTCAAAGTCAAGAATTTTTGCCGCTTTATGCATATCTTTTTCAAGTTTGTCGATAAGTTTTGGCAAATCTTTTTTATCAATCCCCATATCGACCATTTCTTCTGCGACAATATCTTCAAGATCTCTGTAGCTTGCAACAAGAGAAAGCAGATTATTTTCAATCGGCTTTTTAATGGTCTGAGGGATAATACCGTATTTTTTATTGTAATCAAGCTGGATTTTGCGTCTGCGCTCGGTTTCGGAAATTGCTTTTTCCATTGACTCCGTTATTCTATCAGCATACATAATAACTTCACCGCATGCATTTCTTGCTGCACGGCCTATTGTCTGAATTAAACTCGTTTCGGAGCGTAAAAAACCTTCCTTGTCAGCATCCATGATTGCGACAAGGGATACTTCAGGAATATCAAGTCCTTCTCTTAAAAGGTTTACCCCTATTAAAACATCAAATTCACCGAGTCTCAAATCTCTCAATATTTCAACGCGCTCAAGAGATTGTATTTCGCTGTGCAGATATCTTACCTTAATTCCTTCCTGAACAAAGAAATCAGTCAAATCTTCAGCCATACGCTTTGTCAAAGTAGTAATCAGTACGCGCTCGTCTTTTTCGGCACGCTTTTTAATTTCTTCTTTAAGATCATTGATCTGGGATTCGATGGGACGTACAGAAATTTTCGGATCAACAAGCCCTGTCGGTCTGATAATCTGTTCAACTAACTGAGCAGATGTTTTCCGCTCAAAATCTCCAGGTGTTGCTGAAATATAGATTTTCTGATGAACCTTTTTAAAAAATTCTTCATTTTTCAAAGGTCTGTTATCTCGTGCACATGGCAGCCTGAATCCATACTCTATTAATGTATTTTTTCTTGATGAATCGCCATGATACATCCCTTTCAGCTGGGGCAAGGTAACATGAGATTCGTCAATTACGGTTAAAAAATCACCCCTGAAATAATCAAGAAGAGTTGCCGGAGCAGAACCCTGCGGACGCCGCTCAATTATTCGCGAATAATTTTCTATACCGGAACAGTAGCCCATTTCTTTTATCATTTCGATATCGTATTTAACGCGCTGTTCCAGCCTCTGAGCTTCAACCAGTTTATTTTCATTATGAAGTTCAACCAGCCTGCTTTCAAGTTCAGCTTGTATCAATTTAATAGTTTCATCAACATTTTCATCATAAGAAAGATAATGAACGGCAGGATAAATAACAACTTTCTTCGGAGTTTCAAGAATTTCTCCGGTTACATTATCAATTCTTACTATTTTTTCAATTTCATCTCCGAAAAAATAAATTCTCGTAATAATTTTTTCATACGCCGGCATAATTTCTACAATATCACCTCTCGCACGAAATGTAGAGCGCTCAAGAACAAGATCATTACGGGAATACTGTACGCTTACAAGATGTTTTAACAAGTCATCGCGTGCGACTTCATCGCCGACATTCAGTTCAACCGAACCTTTAAAGTAATTTTCAGGAAGACCGAGACCATAAATACAACTTACAGAGGCAACAATAATGACGTCATTCCGTTCATAAAGACACCTTGTTGCATTATGCCGCAGCCTGTCTATTTCTTCGTTGATAGATGCCGATTTTTCAATAAAAGTATCAGTACGCGGAATATATGCCTCAGGCTGATAGTAATCATAGTAGCTTATAAAATATTCAACGGCATTTTCGGGAAAAAGCTCTTTAAATTCATTATATAACTGCGCTGCAAGAGTTTTATTATGCGCAATAATTAGCGTAGGCTTCTGAACTCTTTCTATAACATTTGCAATAGTAAAAGTTTTGCCTGAGCCCGTAATTCCGAGAAGAGTCTGAGCATCATCTCCTTGTTCAATACCTTTTACAAGCTCATCTATCGCTTTTGGCTGATCTCCCGCAGGCTTGTATTTTGAACATATTTTAAATCTGTTTTCCATAACAAAATTATACCTGAAGAATAAATAGTAGCAAAAATTTTTTTTTAGAGGATTATATATAAAAGTACAAAAATGGAAATAAAATATTGATAAACCCTACAGATACTAAGACACAAAACACGAAATATCATGACCCTCTTAACAGGACAATACCTGTTTTAATGTCATATTCTAACGAAATCGGTACGGCAATTTCCGAAATTGCACCCAAATTAGGTGCTGCACTGTGGGCTCCGACATTTATGTACCTCGGTGCGGATATTTATGACAAATACAAAAACGATAAAGATAATTACAATCCAAGTGCCAAAAGGGCTTTAAAACGCACAATATTTCAAGGCCTTACATCTTTAATAGCACTCCCTGTACTTATCTTCGCAGTGCAGTGCATGGTCTCGCCGCTCGGGAAAATTGACAAATCCGGAATAAGCGGAAACGCGAAAGATGCAATATATAAACATACAAAAAGCGTTATCGAACAGGCGCACGGCACATCTCTTGACAGCTACAGTCATTTTCAAGATACAATTCTAACAACTCTTGACAATAAAATAAATGCACGCAACAACGAAAAACGAACTATAAATATATTTAAGCGCTTATATAATAAATTTTTTACAACAAGGTACGCTCTGCTGGTTAATGACAAAAATAAAATTTATGCTTTTGCAGAAAAAAATGCAAAAAAAACTTTTGAAATAATGACAGCTCTAAAAAATAACGATAAAAAACATGTTCCTGCAAAAATATACAAAAAATATAATGCAATTTTACCCAAAATGAAAGAAATGTATAAGGAAAGCGACTATTCATATCAGGCTACACGCAACGCACTTAAGGAATATCAGAATTCGCTTATTTTCAAAAATAAACTCCTCAAAACGCTGGGCGGTTTTACAGCCCTGTTTTTATTTGCAAATCCTGTTAACAATTTTGTAGATAAACAAATTATGAAAAAATACATAAACCCGGGTATTGATCAAATAAGTTCAGGTTTTGTAAACCAGTCGAGAATTAAAAATATTTTTAATACAATGAACGTTCCTAAACCTGTTTTTGTTCAACAAAACGCGCAGACATCGAACCTGCTTGAGAGATTAAAGATTCAGCACGAATTGAAGTCAAAGGCTGAGGAATCTCGCTGATATAACTACCGTCAACAAATTTAGCAATAACTTTAACAGACAAAGCAGATGTTCTTGCAGGCTTAAGCTCTACAATTGAAATTATGCGCTTGACACCATCATTACAGCGGTTAATTTGCACTATATAGTCATAATCAGTATAAACTTTCAGTTTTGCATATTTTTCGGAAGAATTATCATAGCGTAAAAAACCGGAAACGAGTTTTGTAAGCGCAGATTCAACAGAAGAAGCCCTCAATGTAAAAATCACCCCGTTAGCTTCCGATATCTCGGGAACAGGCGAATTAAAATCTGCAATTATATACTCGGGCATCATTTTTAGAACATTTGAAACAAGTACCTGAAAATCATCATTTTTTCTGTCTGCTGAAAATTTCATAAATGTATCCGAACATACAGAAAGTTCCGGCTGATTTTCAAAAATTGCAGCACGTTTGTTTAAAAGCGCAGTATTTATTAATGTGTCTAAAAGAGTTGTTTTACCTGAATTTATGTCGCCTGATATAACAATATTTTTCTTAGAATCAATCACAGATACAAGGAAGTCAAATATTTCTTTTGACACCATATTTCTTTCAATCAAGCTATCTATTGAACAGGGCAGGATTTTTCTTATAGAAATATTAAAGCCGCACTGAGAAAACGCAGGAGTAATAACTGTAATATACAAATTATTTACTTTAACATTCCATATACTTTTTGATTCATCTATAGACACACCTGACATATTTGAAATATTGTTTATTATAAAATTCATCTGCATATCATTAAGAGACATTTCTGTATTTAAAACTTTGCCTGCAATTTCAATATAAACGCTTTTTGTACCGTTAACAAAAACAGCATCAACATTATTCTGCGCAATCAAATAATCAAGAGGTCCAAACCCCATAATTGAGGTAAAAAGTTTATCTATCAGCGCCTCTTTTTGCTCTTGTTCTAAAAAAACATTTTCAACTGACAATTTATTTTCAACAAAACTTTTAATCAAATCTTTTTGCTTTTGGGGAGTATACTCAAACCATACAGGAATTGAATCGATTTTTTCAAGTAAAGCTTGTTTTAATACATCTTCATCAAATAAATCGGAAATTTCCGGCTGAATATTCTCATAAGAATCATCTGCATTAATTTCAGGTGCAATCTCCGTCTTTACGGCATTTTTTTCTAAAGTTTTTGCCAGCACAAATTTTTCGGGTAATTTTTTTAATGAATTCTCTTTTAATTTATCTTTTTTAAATCTTGAGCTCAGCTTACTGTTTTGCAGCACTTTCTTATACCTTTCCTGAATTTTTGCTGAATTTTTGGCGGTAAACAGTATCAGATACCATCAAAGCCAAATTTTTATAACTCTGCGCAACATTAGAATCCTGATTTACATCACAAACAGGAACACCTTTATTTATTGATGCCATCATTGTAAAATAATTATTTGGTATCTTCCAGTATATGTTTTTACCGATTACTTCTTCTACATCCTCTGCTTTTATCTCATCATTTTCCATGTAACGATTAATTAGAATCTGCACTTTTTCATCACTAAAACCGAGTTTTGCAAACAACTCCAGACAACGCTGACAATTTCTTACAGCCGGCAGATTAACAATAGTTACAAAAAATATCAGATCCGAATTTTCAAGCGCTGTCAATGCCTTACTGTCAAAACCTCCAGAGGTATCAACAACCACATAAGAAAATGTATCTCTCAGAATATTAAAAAGTTTTGTTATATCTGCATCAGAAAAATAATCTGCCTGCTTGAAATAAGGAGGATCCGCAAGCACATATAAGCTTGTATCTTTATATTTTTCAAGAGTTGAAAGCAGAAAATCTTCATTTATCTTATCCAGATTTTGAAGCATATAAGAAATGTTGAAAGACGGCTTTAAATCCAAAAAAGTTGTAACATCTCCGAGCTGAAAATTCAAATCAATAAGCGCAACATTTTCTTTTGTAATTTTGGCCAATTCAACAGCTAAATTAGAGGCAATCGAAGTTTTGCCGACACCTCCTTTATTTGAATAAACCGTAATCACGCGGCATTTTGACCTTTTAGGCACAATACCAGTTAAATCATTATAAGTTTTGTTTAGAACTTCTTCAAATTCATTTTGAATAACAGGTTGAGAAAGGAAATCAAAAGCTCCTACTCGCATTGCCCTTATAACAATATCAACATCAGGTTTGTCTGAAATGACTACAACCCTGCAGTCTTTAAATTCTGAGACCAATTTTGAAACAAAATTCAATGCCTGCTCCTGATAATCAGAAATATCTGCAATCACAAGAACTTTTTGAAGTTCCTTAACAGCATTATAAGCTTTTGAAAAATCTGCAGTATCAGCAAAAAAGGAAAACTTATCGCTGCTATTTTGAATAAACCGTTTCAAAAGTTCTACAGTATAAGTTTGCTCAGATATAACAATAATAGGAATACTATGTTTCATAACCTGATTGTAGCATATTTAGCCTGAAGAAGCAATAAAATATTTAGTCAAGAGAATCTTTATGCAAATCCAAAAGCAGATTTTGTACTGCCTTTCTCCACTCATCAGTAGTTAAATCTCTATGCAGATAATCCATATTACCCGTTGCTATTATCCATAAAGAACAACCCCCGCCACGCCACCAGCCACTGCCCTTTTCAGTAGTACACGGATTATCGGCTACCCACCACAATGAATAACCGCCGATTACAGGGGTATCATCACGGCGTATTAAAGAAAAATAGAAAATATCTTTTCCAAGTTGATTTGGCCCTCTAAAGCCATTTATATCAACATGTAAAAGTGCAGAATTGATATCTTGTGAACTAATATCAGATATACCGATTATTGTACCGTCACTTAATGCAAACTTATAATAATCTTTTGTAAAAATATCGTTAGTACCCATACCACTTCCATCTAAATCACGATAAGATGTTTTATTAAAAATACTCGGTCTTTCATAGCCCCATACCTCACTAATATTTAAATAAGGAGATAAAATATTAAAATAGGTTTTGGCACATTCTCTATTTTTCTCGGCACACCATGTATTAGCAGTACCGTAATCCTCTGATGCTCGCAAATATGCCTGAGTTAAAACGGAATAGGTTTTCTTAAATGCAGTCAGCCACGCTTTTTCTTGATACTTAGACACTACCGATGGCAGTGTCATTGCAGCTACAATGCCTATAATTCCTAATGTTATTAAGACTTCTGCAAGAGTAAAGGCGGCTCGTTTTTTAAGGGAATGAGTAAATAAGTGAATAGGTGAATAAGTTCGTTTCA